>NZ_JACAPY010000016.1:0-399915 GCF_013385455.1 Pseudomonas sp. G1002 | reverse complement strand
GCTGTAAGAGCGGAACCAATACCAGCCATCACCCAAATAACGGATATACACCCAAAGCACGCCCAATCCACCAAAGACAACACCCAGTGACCACTGAGGCAACCTGTCACGCGGCAAAAGACCACGCCTTGCTCTCGCGAAAATGGGACTACTCTTTCAGCAATGCTTGACCCAGATCAAAACCTTCGCCGGGATTGCTCTGGCGGCCGCAAGGCCAGAATCCCTGCGTGGTTGGTTATAAAAAGAAACGAATTTGAATTCGCCACACTCCATATCCGTGGGGGCAGTGGGTGCAGGCCTCCAGCCAGCATTCGGTATTACCTGACAGAGGAAGACTTATGTTCGGTTTGGAGGCGCTAGATCTCGCCCGAATTCAATTCGCGTTCACCATCTCATTCCATATCCTGTTCCCGGCCATCACCATCGGCCTGGCCAGTTACCTTGCGGTGCTGGAAGGCCTGTGGCTCAAGACCCACAACGACACCTACCGTGACCTCTACCATTTCTGGTCGAAGATCTTTGCCGTCAACTTCGGCATGGGCGTGGTCTCCGGCCTGGTCATGGCCTATCAGTTCGGCACCAACTGGAGCCGCTTCTCGGACTTCGCCGGTGCCGTCACCGGGCCGTTGCTGACTTATGAGGTGCTCACGGCGTTCTTCCTCGAAGCCGGCTTCCTTGGGGTCATGCTGTTCGGCTGGAACAAGGTCGGGCGCAAGCTGCACTTCTTTGCCACGGTGATGGTGGCCGTCGGCACGCTGATCTCGACTTTCTGGATTCTTGCCTCCAACAGCTGGATGCAGACGCCACAGGGCTTTGAAATCATTGATGGCCGGGTGATTCCAACCGACTGGCTGGCCGTGATCTTCAACCCGTCGTTCCCCTACCGCCTGATGCACATGGCCACGGCCGCGTTCGTCGCGACCGCGTTCTTCGTCGGCTCCTCGGCGGCCTGGCACTTGCTGCGCGGCAAGGACAACCCGGCGATCCGCACCATGCTGTCGATGGCGATGTGGATGGCGCTGATCGTTGCGCCGATCCAGGCGGTCATCGGTGACTTCCACGGCCTGAATACCCTCAAGCATCAGCCGGCGAAGATCGCCGCGATTGAAGGCCACTGGGAAAATATCGGCAACGAGCCCACGCCGCTGATCCTGTTCGGCTGGCCGGACATGAAGGCTGAAAAAACCAAGTTCGCAGTAGAAATTCCGTACCTGGGCAGCCTGATCCTGACCCACTCCCTGGACAAGCAGGTGCCGGCCCTCAAGGAGTTCCCGCCTGAGGACCGTCCCAACTCGACCATCGTGTTCTGGTCGTTCCGGGTCATGGTAGGCCTGGGCTTCCTGATGATCTTCACCGGCCTGTTCAGCCTCTGGCTGCGCCGTGGCGACAAGATGTACACGTCCAAGCCGTTCCTGTACCTGGCGCTGTGGATGGGCCCGTCCGGCCTGATCGCGATTCTCGCCGGCTGGTTCACCACCGAAATCGGCCGGCAGCCGTGGGTGGTCTACGGGCTGATGCGCACGGCGGACGCTTCGTCCAATCACAGCTTTGCGCAGATGAGCATTACGTTGGTGTTGTTTGTGGTGGTGTACTTCGCGCTGTTCGGCGCGGGCCTGGGCTACATGATGCGCCTGGTGCGCAAAGGGCCTGTGACCCACGAAAGCACCGAGCCCACCCACGGTGGCCCTGGGCAGAAACGCACACCGGCGCGTCCGTTGTCGGCGGCTGATGACAGTGCCGATGCCGATCACGGCGACACCTTGAACAAGGGGAACTGAGCCATGGGTATTGATCTTCCGCTGATCTGGGCCGTGATCATCATCTTCGGCATCATGATGTACGTGGTCATGGACGGCTTCGACCTGGGGATCGGCATTCTCTTCCCGTTCATCCCGGGCAAGACCGACCGTGACGTGATGATGAACACCGTCGCCCCCGTGTGGGACGGCAACGAAACCTGGCTGGTACTCGGCGGCGCGGCGTTGTTTGGCGCGTTCCCGCTGGCCTATTCGGTAGTGCTCTCGGCGCTGTACCTGCCACTGATGCTGATGCTGATCGGGCTGATCTTTCGTGGCGTGGCGTTTGAATTCCGCTTCAAGGCCAAGGACGACAAGCGTCACTTGTGGGACAAGGCCTTCATCGGCGGCTCGCTGGCAGCGACGTTCTTCCAGGGCGTGGCGCTGGGGGCGTTCATTGATGGCATCCCGGTGGTCGACCGGCAGTTTGCCGGTGGCTCCCTGGACTGGCTGACGCCGTTCACGATGTTCTGCGGCGTGGCCCTGATCGTGGCGTATGCGCTGCTGGGCTGCACCTGGCTGATCATGAAGACCGAAGGCAGCTTGCAGGAGAAGATGCACAACCTGGCCCGGCCCCTGGCATTCGTGGTGCTGGCGGTGATCGGTATCGTCAGTCTCTGGACGCCGCTGGCCCACCCGGAAATCGCCTCGCGCTGGTTCACCCTGCCGAACCTGTTCTGGTTCCTGCCGGTGCCGATCCTGGTGCTGGTGACCATGTACGGCCTGATTCGCGCCGTGGCCCGCAATGCGCACTACACGCCGTTCCTGCTGACACTGGTGCTGATCTTCCTTGGCTACAGTGGCTTGGGGATCAGCCTGTGGCCGAACATCATCCCGCCGTCAGTCTCGATCTGGGACGCCGCCGCACCGCCGCAAAGCCAGGGCTTCATGCTGGTGGGCACCTTGTTCATCATTCCGTTCATCCTGGGCTACACCTTCTGGAGCTACTACGTGTTCCGCGGCAAGGTCACCCACGAAGACGGTTATCACTAGGAGGATTGACTCATGTCCGGCAAACCTTCGTTGCACGACATCGAACAGGCCGAGAAAAAGCCGCTCTGGCAGCGCCTGGGCTGGCTGGCGATGATCTGGACCGGCAGCGTCCTGGCCCTGTTCGTGGTGGCCAGCCTGATGCGCATGTTCATGAATGCCGCGGGCCTGACCACCCACTGACATCCCGTTGTAACTATTGCCCTCCTTCATGGAGGGCTTTTTTATTTGCGCGCCTTGAGGACCACGAACTTCGGCGTGGTCGCCACTTGCTCGACACCACGGAACAACCGCGCCAACTTGGTGTGATAACCCAAGTGACGGTTGCCGACGATGTACAGGGCGCCGCCCACCACCAACGCTTCCCGCGCTTGCTGGAACATGCGCCAGGCGAGGAAGTCACCCACCACTTGCTGCTGGTGGAACGGCGGGTTGCACAGCACCACATCCAGTGACTGCGCTTCCTGATCGGCCAGGCCGTCGCCGGGGCGAATCAGCACCTCGCGCTCACCCAGTGCGGCGCGCCAGTTCTCTTCCGCCGATTGCACGGCCATATAGGACTCATCCACCAGCGTGTACTGCGCCTGCGGATTCTGCAGCGCGCTGGCAATTGCCAGTACGCCGTTGCCACAGCCCAGGTCTGCTACCCGGGCGTCCCCCAGGTTTGCCGGAAGGTGCGGCAGGAAGGCCCGGGTGCCGATATCCAGGCCTTCGCGGCAGAACACGTTGGCGTGGTTGAGCAGTTCGATGGCCGGGGTTTCCAGGCTGTAGCGCGTAGGGTAGGGCGATATGGCGTGTGGCCGATCGGCCAGGGTGGCGATCAGCAGTCGGGCCTTTTTTACCGCCAGTGAGGCGTGCATCGGGCCGATGTAGCGCTCCAGCAGTTCGCCGGCAGCCCGTGGCAGGTGCTTGACCATCGCCCCGGCAATCACTTCGGCGCCGGGTGCCAGTTGGCCTTGCAGGCGAATCAGTTGTTCTTCGAGCAGGGCCAGGGTTTTCGGCACGCGGATCAGTACGCGGTCGAACGGCCCGGCAGGTGTCTGGCTGGCGGGCAGGAACGTTACCGCGTCGAAAGCCTTGCCGTTGCGCGCCAGGTTTTTCTCCAGGCCCAGGGCGCCGAGGAACGAGTCACCACTGGAGGTGACCTGCACATGCCCTTCGAGGCTGGCCGCCAGTGCGCCGAAACTGTCGTTGAGCACGAGTACGCGGGTCGCCGTCGTCAACTGTTGTTCCGCCAGGTAGCTGAGCAAATACTCATCGGCTGCATCAAACGCTTGCAGCGGGTCGTTGTGCTGTTCTGGCTGACGGATCAGGTCGAGTTGGGCGAAGGGGCTGTCGAGCAGGGGCATGGCGGGTGAGACTCTGGGTAAGCGAACCATCGGGGTGAGCGGCGACGCGAGGCGCATCAGGGGCTCGCGTCATCACCCGGAACTGGCCGCAAATGTTACGTTTTTTTCCCCTGGATTACATGCGGTGTTTAAAACAACCCGCATTTGACTGCCGTGATCACTGCGGCAATCTTGTTACTGACCCCCAGTTTCTTCATCGCACTGCTGATATGGAAGCCGACCGTGCGTTCGGACAGGCACAGGATGGTGGCGATGTCCGAGGCGGTCTTGCCCAAGGCCGACCATTGCAGGATTTCGGTTTCCCGCGGGGTCAATTTGCTGGGCGCTTGCGGGCTGGGATTGTCTGCGTATTTTTTGGCCACCACCGCGTGCATGGCGTGGCAAATCCAGAGCACTTGCCCGGCTTTTTCATAGAGTTCTTCAGGGCCCACTGGGCCGGTGGCACGCCCCAGGCTCAACATGCTGAAAACACCCTGGAAGTCATGAACCGATTGGGTCCATCCGAAATTCAGTCCGTTGGACTGGGCATGGGCCCATAAGTCCGGTACCGAAGAAAAGGTTTTCTCGTCCCATACGATCGGTAGAACCGAGCGTTTGCAATGCGCAACCACAGGGTCGAGATCAAAGTAGTGCTCTTGTCTGTACAGCGTATTCCATTCATTGGAATAGTTGTTGAGGTTGATAGTTTTCGTTTGGTTGTTGGGTAGATGGGAACTAAGGGTGAATGCGCAGTATTGGAAGCCAAGCTCGTAGGTAAGGTTGAGGGCAGCTTCGTACATACTGGTTATTTCGCTTTCCCCTTCGAGTTTGGGCAGGCGAGTGTTGTGCCAGTTGACCATCGGTAACTCTCCATGCGAACGGTTTTTACATGGGGTACTTCCAAGGCCCCCGGTTACAACGTGAAAAAATAGTGTAGGACAACGGCTACAGCTCGAAATAAAAATTTAGTTATGTTCAAGCGGGCGTTAGGCCAATAACATTTGTACAACCTGGCTACGGTGTACAGGTTTCAGGCGTTCGATAAGATTTTTTTCCATTAGTTTTAAGAACTTGCTCTAAATGCGCCTTGTTAATATTTAGTTGCACTCCCTCATCTAATGGCTTGTTGGAAGGCGACTAATAGCCAAATATTTAGTACCGCCCAGCGGTTGCCACAATGGGCAGCGGCAATTCCAGCACAAACCATCGGTGTTTCCAGGCGGCGCTTTGGGGGACACTAGGGGCCTCTGCAAATGGAGTTTCCCATGACGGCCAGTGCTGAAAAATACACCCGCCAGACCCTGCTCGACGTGAAATCGCTGACTCCCAGCCTGTTTACCCTGCGCACTACCCGAGACCCGGGCTTTCGCTTTTGCGCCGGGCAATTCGTGCGCCTGGGGGTGACCAAGGCCGATGGCAGCATTGTGTGGCGTGCTTATTCGGTGGTGTCCTCGCCCTTTGACGAGCACCTGGATTTCTTCTCTATCGTCGTGCCGGGTGGCGAGTTCACCAGTGAGCTGAGCCGCCTGCGCGAGGGCGATACCCTGCTGGTGGAACGCCAGGCCACGGGCTTTCTGACCCTGGACCGGTTTGTGGATGGTCGCGATCTGTGGCTGCTGGGCACCGGGACCGGTATTGCGCCGTTTCTCTCGATCCTGCAGGACTTCGAAGTGTGGGAGAAATTCGAGCGGATTATCCTCGTCTATAGTGCCCGCGAAGCAAGGGAGCTGGCTTACCAGTCGTTGATCCATGAACTGGGCGAACGTGAGTACCTGGCAGAATACGCCCACAAGCTCACCTACATTCCTATCGTCACCCGCGAGCAACATCCGGGCGCGCTGAATGGGCGGATTACCACCCTGATCGAGAACGGCGAATTGGAGCGCGCCGCAGGCATCGAGCTGACCCCCGAGCATTCCAGGGTGATGATTTGCGGTAACCCGCAGATGATCGACGACACGCGTCAGTTGCTGAAACAGCGCGACATGCAACTGAGCCTGACCCGCCGTCCGGGGCAGGTCGCGGTAGAAAACTACTGGTAAAACAAAGGCGCCCTGCAGGCGCCTTTACTTTTTGCCGAGCTTACTCGGGCTTGCTGTTCTGTGCCTTGAGCAGATCGCGGATCTCCCCCAGCAGCACTTCTTCCTTGGTCGGGACCGGCGGCAGGCTAGGTGCCACGGCCTCTTCACGCTTCAGGCGGTTGATGGCCTTCACGCCCATGAAGATCGCAAACGCAACGATCACAAAGTCGATCACGCTCTGGATGAACTTGCCGTACGCCAGTACGACGGCCGGCGCATCGCCCTGGGCGGCTTTAAGCGTTACGGCCAGGTCGCCGAAGTCGACACCCCCAATCAACAGGCCGATAGGTGGCATCACCACGTCGCCTACAAAGGATGAAACAATTTTGCCGAAGGCGGCGCCGATGATAATACCGACCGCCATGTCGACCACATTACCTTTGACCGCGAAGGCCTTGAACTCACTTAACACGCCCATAGGTTATTCCTTGTTACAGATGAGGAGGTAGAAGCCAGTGTAAGACAGTGTGGCGAGGCTTGCTCGACACAACTGCTAACAGTGTCCGTTTTTATCGACACATTAAATCGCAAATAGTTTGCAAAGTGCCACCAATCGCGCGCGGAATACCCGCTATTTCAGTGGGTTACCACACTATTTTTTCAATCGCCATGGTAAGACTTTTCTACTTATCTTCTGACTCGCGGCTCACTAGCCTCTGGCAAGCACAACTCAATGTGCACTAAAAAAACCAGAGGATACCTCGATGAAAAACCCTATTAGCCGCGGGCCTATTTCTGCGCGACAGGTGCTGTTTGCAGTGAGCGCCAGTCTTCTTTCGCTGTCCGTACACGCCGCCAACCTCACGCGCGATAATGGCGCGGCGGTCGGTGACAATCAGAACTCGCAAACCGCCGGTGCGAATGGCCCGGTCCTGTTGCAAGACGTGCAACTGATCCAGAAGTTGCAGCGCTTTGATCGCGAGCGTATTCCGGAGCGCGTTGTGCACGCCCGTGGCACCGGCGCTCACGGTACTTTCACCGTCACCGATAACCTCAGCGACCTGACCAAGGCCAAGGTGTTTGCCGCCGGCGAAGCCACGCCGGTATTTGTGCGCTTCTCTGCGGTCGTTCACGGCAACCATTCGCCGGAAACCCTGCGTGACCCGCGCGGCTTCGCCACCAAGTTCTACACCGCCGAAGGTAATTGGGACCTGGTCGGTAATAACTTCCCGACGTTCTTTATTCGCGATGCGATCAAGTTTCCGGACATGGTTCACGCCTTTAAACCAGATCCGCGCACTAACCTGGACGATGATTCCCGTCGCTTTGACTTCTTCTCCCATGTTCCGGAGTCCACTCGTACGTTGACCGAGTTGTACTCGGACTCCGGCACTCCAGCCAGTTACCGGGAAATGGACGGTAACGGTGTACATGCCTACAAGTTGATTAACGCCAAGGGCGAAGTGCACTACGTCAAGTTTCACTGGAAGAGCCTGCAAGGCATCAAGAACCTCGATCCTAAACAAGTGACTGAAGTACAGGGCCGTGACTACAGCCATATGACCAATGATTTGGTCACGCACATCAATAAGGGCGACTTCCCCAAGTGGGACCTGTATGTGCAAGTGCTGAAACCGGAAGACCTGGCCAAGTTTGATTTCGACCCGTTGGATGCCACCAAGATCTGGCCGGACGTACCGGAGCGCAAAGTCGGGCAGATGGTGCTGAACCGTAACCCGGCCAACGTCTTCCAGGAAACCGAGCAAGTCGCCATGGCGCCGGCCAACCTGGTGCCGGGCATCGAGCCGTCGGAAGACCGCCTGCTGCAAGGCCGGGTGTTCTCCTATGCCGATACGCAAATGTACCGCCTGGGGCCAAACGCCCTGCAACTGCCGATCAACGCACCCCGGGTGACCGTCAACAACGGTAACCAGGACGGCGCGATGAACTTCGGCAAGACCACCACTGGCGTGAACTACCAGCCAAGCCGCCTGCTGCCACGGGAAGAGCCGCAAACCGCGCGGTACAGCCAGTCGGCCCTGTCGGGCAGTACCCAGCAAGCGAAGATCCAGCGTGAGCAGAACTTCAAGCAGGCCGGCGACCTGTACCGCTCG
This sequence comes from Pseudomonas sp. G1002, assembly GCF_013385455.1. Classification (NCBI taxonomy): domain Bacteria; kingdom Pseudomonadati; phylum Pseudomonadota; class Gammaproteobacteria; order Pseudomonadales; family Pseudomonadaceae; genus Pseudomonas; species Pseudomonas sp. G1002. The sequence continues at coordinate 391,666 of NZ_JACAPY010000016.1, read as the reverse complement.
TTCAACAAGAAAGAACGCCAGGACTTGATCGACAACTTCGGCGGCTCCCTGGCCACCACCGATGACGAGAGCAAGCACATCATCCTGTCGTTCCTCTACAAGGCGGATCCGGAGTACGGCACCGGCGTGACCAAAGTGGCCAAGGGCGACCTGGCCCGCGTCAAGGCATTGGCCGAAAAGCTGACCGACTAACCGCCCACGCTCCCTGTAGGAGCCGGCTTGCCGGCGATTGCGCCCACAAGGACGCCATCGCCGGCAAGCCGGCTCCTACAGGTGGCACATCACTGAGAATTTGCCATGCGAATCTTTATAGGCGCTGTCCTTGCGTGTTTGTCGTTCAGCGTATTGGCCGAACAAGCTGACCCGGCCGCGCTTAAGGCACAACTGCAGGATTACTACTTCGACGCTGCCCGCCGTGGCGACGTGGAAATGCTCAACACCTTCATCGAATCCGGCTATTCGCTGAACACCCAGGATGAAAAAGGCTACACGGCGCTGATTCTCGCCGCCTATCACGGTGAAAGTGCCTACGTGGACCGATTGCTCGCCGCCGGCGCCGATGCCTGCGTGCAGGACAAACGCGGCAACACCGCCTTGATGGGCGCGATCTTCAAGGGTGAGCTGAAAATCGCCCAGCGCCTGCTCGCCACCGACTGCAACCCCGACCAGCGCAACGGCGCCGGACAAACGGCGGCCATGTATGCCGGGCTGTTCAAACGCGTGGAACTGCTGGATGAACTGAAAGCCAAGGGCGCCGATCTGAATGCCGAAGACCCGATCGGTAACAGCGCTTCACGTTTGGCCAGCGGTGAAATCCGTACCCCGGCGCCGCGCTGAGCTATCATCGCGGTTTTTCGGTTGGAGGTTCTCAAATGGCAAAGGCCAAGCGCATGTATGGCTGCACGGAGTGCGGCGCGACCTTTCCCAAGTGGGCCGGCCAGTGCACGGAATGCGGTGCGTGGAACACCCTGACCGAAACCATGATCGAGAGCGGCGGCGCCGTGGCCCCCAGTGGCCGTTCCGGCTGGACCGGGCAACAAACCCAGATCAAGACCCTGGCCGAAGTCAGCGTCGAAGAAATCCCGCGTTTCTCCACCGCTTCCGGTGAACTGGACCGGGTGCTGGGCGGCGGCCTGGTGGATGGTTCGGTGGTACTGATCGGCGGTGACCCGGGCATCGGTAAATCCACGATCCTGCTGCAAACCCTGTGCAGCATCGCCAGCCGCATGCCGGCGTTGTATGTCACCGGCGAAGAATCCCAGCAGCAGGTGGCCATGCGTGCGCGCCGCCTGGGCTTGCCTCAGGACCAACTGCGGGTGATGACCGAAACCTGCATCGAAAGCATCATCGCCACCGCGCGCCTGGAAAAGCCCAAGGTGATGGTGATCGACTCGATCCAGACGATTTTCACCGAGCAACTGCAATCGGCACCGGGTGGCGTGTCCCAGGTGCGGGAAAGTGCCGCGCTGCTGGTGCGCTATGCAAAACAGAGCGGTACGGCGATTTTCCTGGTGGGCCACGTGACGAAAGAAGGCGCGCTGGCCGGCCCACGAGTGCTGGAACACATGGTCGACACCGTGCTGTATTTCGAAGGCGAGTCCGACGGGCGGTTGCGTTTGCTGCGGGCGGTGAAGAACCGTTTTGGCGCGGTCAACGAGCTGGGTGTGTTCGCCATGACTGACCGGGGCTTGAAAGAGGTCTCCAACCCGTCAGCGATTTTTCTTACCCGCGCCCAGGAAGAAGTCCCAGGCAGTGTGGTGATGGCAACGTGGGAAGGGACCCGACCGATGCTGGTGGAAGTCCAGGCGCTGGTGGACGACAGCCACTTGGCCAACCCGCGTCGTGTCACCCTGGGCCTGGACCAGAACCGGCTGGCGATGTTGCTGGCGGTATTGCACCGCCACGGCGGCATTCCCACCCATGACCAGGATGTATTCCTCAACGTGGTGGGCGGGGTCAAGGTGCTGGAAACCGCGTCTGACCTGGCGTTGATGGCGGCGGTGATGTCCAGCCTGCGCAACCGGCCGTTGCCCCATGATTTGCTGGTGTTTGGCGAAGTGGGCCTGTCGGGTGAAGTGCGCCCGGTGCCCAGCGGCCAGGAGCGCCTGAAGGAAGCGGCCAAGCATGGCTTCAAGCGGGCCATCGTGCCCAAGGGCAATGCGCCGAAAGAAATGCCACCGGGGCTGCAAGTGATTGGGGTAACGCGCCTGGAGCAGGCGCTGGATGCCCTGTTCGAATAGTCGCCAGCCACCCATCACCCCTGTAGGAGCCGGGCTTGCCCGCGATGGCGGTGTATCAGCTGATTGATATGCAAACTGACACACCGCCATCGCAGGCAAGCCAGCTCCCACATGTTCAGGTCTCCAGCAAGGCGGCGAATTCCCGCTCCAGCTCTGCCTGATCACCGAGGTTCAGCTCGATTATCCGCCGCAGGTGGCTGATGGAGTCGAGGTCGATGTGCTCGCACACAAAGCCGAGCTGCCCATGATCGTCGTGGGTCAGCCGCACCTGCATCTTTACGTTGGTCTCGGCGTCCAGATGAATGTCCACGTCGAATGATTCGTAGCGGTGGCCGTGCCAGTCTTGTGGCCGTTGCACCAGCAAGCCCTTGAGCGACAAATCTACCAATTGCACCGACCAGACATGGCCGTCTTGCGTGAGCTCGGTCCTGGCATCGAAGGCAATGCGTCGGAAACGGCGTCGGTCTGAAGGCTGTTCGCTCATGGTGAAACCCTCTGTGGATAAAGGAATTGTAGCCGTGCGCCATCATGGGGCGGTTTTTTCTGCTTTTTTTGCCCCGGCAAGGCTCTAGACCAACGTAGGGGGGTGGCCTTTAAGGCCAGTAGCGCTAAACTCGGGATGGCTGTCTTTCTGTCCACCCTGGCTGGAATATAAAAATGAAAAATAATAATAGCCTGCTACGCCATCTACCCTGGCTGCTGCTGGCAATCGTAGGAGCGTGCGCCCTGGGCGTAGTGGCCTTGCGCCGCGGCGAGGCGATCAACGCCTTGTGGATCGTGGTCGCAGCAGTGGCCATTTATCTGGTTGCTTACCGTTACTACAGTCTGTTCATCGCTAACCATGTGATGCAGCTCGATCCACTGCGGGCTACCCCCGCTGTGCTGAACAACGACGGTCTGGACTATGTGCCGACCAACAAACACATCCTTTTTGGTCACCACTTCGCGGCAATCGCCGGCGCAGGGCCTTTGGTCGGCCCGGTACTGGCGGCGCAGATGGGCTACCTGCCCGGCACGTTGTGGCTGATCGCCGGCGTGGTGCTGGCCGGGGCGGTGCAGGACTTCATGGTCCTGTTCCTGTCCACTCGTCGCAACGGCCGTTCCCTGGGGGACATGGTCCGCGAAGAAATGGGCCGTGTGCCCGGGACCATCGCGCTGTTCGGCTGCTTCCTGATCATGATCATCATCCTCGCGGTGCTGGCGCTGATCGTGGTCAAGGCCCTGGCCGAAAGCCCGTGGGGCATCTTCACGGTGATGGCAACCATCCCGATCGCGATGTTCATGGGCATCTACATGCGCTACATCCGCCCGGGCCGCATCGGTGAAATCTCGATTGTCGGCGTGCTGTTGCTGCTGGGTTCGATCTGGCTGGGCGGGCAGATTGCCGCTGACCCGGTGTGGGCCAAGGCCTTCAGCTTCACCGGCATCCAGATCACCTGGATGCTGGTGGGTTATGGCTTCGTGGCTGCCGTGTTGCCGGTGTGGCTGATCCTCGCACCACGGGACTACCTGTCTACGTTCCTGAAAATCGGCACCATCATCGCCCTGGCGATTGGCATCCTGGTGACCATGCCCGACCTGAAAATGCCGGCGCTGACCCAGTTCATCGATGGCACCGGCCCGGTGTGGAAGGGCGGCCTGTTCCCGTTCCTGTTCATCACCATCGCCTGTGGCGCGGTCTCGGGTTTCCACGCACTGATCTCCTCGGGCACCACGCCCAAGTTGCTGGCCAGTGAAGGGCACGCCCGTTACATCGGCTACGGAGGCATGTTGATGGAGTCGTTCGTGGCCATCATGGCGATGGTTGCCGCTTCGGTGATCGAGCCAGGGGTGTACTTCGCCATGAACAGCCCGGCCGCGATTGTCGGCGGTGACGTGGTGGCTGTGGCGCAAACCGTCAGCAGCTGGGGTTTTGCAATTACCCCGGAAGCGTTGCAGGCGGTGGCCCATGACATTGGTGAGTCCACCATCCTGGCCCGTGCCGGCGGTGCGCCAACCCTGGCGGTCGGTATCGCGCAGATCCTGCACAGCGTCCTGCCGGGTGAAAACACCATGGCGTTCTGGTACCACTTTGCGATCCTGTTCGAAGCGCTGTTCATCCTGACCGCAGTCGACGCCGGTACCCGTGCCGGTCGCTTCATGCTGCAGGATTTGCTCGGCTCCTTCGTGCCGGCGCTCAAGCGTACCGAGTCCTGGACGGCCAACCTGATCGCCACCGCAGGTTGCGTGGCGATGTGGGGTTACCTGCTGTACCAGGGCGTGATCGACCCACTGGGCGGCATCAACACCTTGTGGCCGCTGTTCGGTATCTCCAACCAGATGCTGGCCGGTATCGCGCTGATGCTCGCCACGGTTGTGCTGATCAAAATGAAACGCCAGCGCTACATCTGGGTGACCATGCTGCCAGCCGTATGGCTGCTGATCTGCACCGTGACCGCAGGCTTCATCAAGCTGTTCGACGCCAACCCGGCGATCGGCTTCCTGTCGCTGGCCAAGAAATACAGCGATGCCCTGGCCGGCGGCCAGATCCTCGCACCGGCCAAGAGCATCGACCAGATGCAACACGTGATCTGGAACGCCTACACCAACGCAACGCTGACGGCGCTGTTCCTGTTCGTGGTCTTCAGCATCCTGTTCTATGCGCTCAAGGTTGGCATTGCTGCCTGGGGCAAAAAGGAACGTACGGATAAAGAAGCGCCATACCAGGCCATCCCGGACGCTTGATAGAGGATTGCAATCATGTTCAATGACATCAGTCGCCTCGGTAAATACCTCGGTCAGGCCGCGCGCCTGATGGTCGGCATGCCCGACTACGACACCTACGTCGAGCATATGCAAACCAAACACCCGGACAAACCGATGATGGACTATAAGGCGTTCTTCCGGGAACGCCAGGAGGCCCGTTACGGCGGCAAGGGTGGGCCCAAGTGCTGCTAGCCCGGTAGTTCGGGCTGCGGTGATCCCTTGTGGGAGCGGGCTTGCTCGCGAAGGCGGTCTTTCAGTGATGCATGTGCTGACTGACACGCCGCCTTCGCGAGCAAGCCCGCTCCCACATTTGTTTTGTGTTTCTTCAAGGAGAATTCTTTGTCCTCTCCCATTCCCGTCACCGTCCTCAGCGGCTTCCTCGGCGCTGGCAAGACCACCTTGTTGCGTCACCTGCTCAAGGCCGAGCACGGCTTGAAAATCGCCGTGATCGAAAATGAATTCAGCGACGCCGGTATCGACACCCAATTGCTGGGCAGCGAGCCGGTGCAAGTCATGACCCTGTCCAATGGCTGCGTGTGCTGCACCATCCACACTGACCTGACCAAGGCCCTGTACCTGTTGCTGGAGCGCCTGGACAGCGGCGAGATCGCGTTCGACCGCCTGGTGATCGAGTGCACCGGCCTGGCCGACCCGGCCCCCGTGGCCCAGACCTTTTTCATCGATGAAGAACTGCGCGAGCGCTACATCCTCGACGGCATCATCACCCTGGTGGACGCGGCCCACGCCGAGCACCACCTGACCCAGACCATCGCCCAGGCGCAGATCGGGTTTGCCGACCGCCTGCTGGTGAGCAAGCGCGACCTGGTGGACGATGCCACCTTCGACGCCCTCAGCGAGCGCCTGACTCGTATCAACCGCCGGGCGCCGATTCGTGTGGTGGAACACGGCAAGATCGACCTCGCCGAACTGCTGGATGTGCGCGGCTTCAACCTCAACGCCGGCATGAGCTTGCGCCCGGTGAGCCAGGCGCCGTCCATCGATCGTATTTCCAGCCTGGTGTTGCGCACTGACCAGCCGCTGGATATCGACAAACTCAGCGAGTTCATGAACGAGCTGCTGGAAGACCACGGCAAGCAATTGCTGCGCTACAAAGGCGTGCTGAACATTGCCGGGGAAGACCGGCGCATGGTGTTCCAGGGCGTGCTGAAGCTCTACGGGTTCGACTGGGATACCGAATGGGCCGAAGGCGAGACGCGGGAAAGTGTGATTGTGTTTATTGCTGACGAGTTGCCGGAAGAGAAGATTCGCGAAGGCTTTGCGCGGGTTTACCAATCCTGACTTGAAACGCAGTCAAAATGTGGGAGCGGGCTTGTTCGCGAAAGCGGTGTATCAGTCAGCCCATGCATCAACTGACACAGCGCTTTCGCGAGCAAGCCCGCTCCCACATTTGATGTCATTTCAAATTGAGAAAGCAGCGTTTTCAGGCATAAAAAAGCCCGGCTCAAGAGCCGGGCTTTTCATTCAAGCAACTGCAATCAAGCGCCGTATACCGGCAGCTTCTTGCAGATGGCCTTGACCTTCTCACGCACAGCGTCAATCACTGCTTCGTTGTTCAGGTCAGCCAGGATGTCGCAGATCCAGCCAGCCAGTTCCTTGCACTCTGCTTCCTTGAAGCCACGAGTGGTCACAGCCGGGGTGCCGAAGCGCAGGCCGGAGGTGACGAACGGCGAACGTGGGTCGTTCGGCACCGAGTTCTTGTTCACGGTGATGAAGGCTTTGCCCAGAGCGGCGTCAGCGTCTTTACCGGAGATGTCCTGCTTGATCAGCGACAGCAGGAACAGGTGGTTCTCAGTACCGCCGGACACCACGTCAAAACCACGCTCGATGAACACGCCGGCCATGGCCTTGGCGTTTTTCACCACTTGCTGCTGGTAGGTCTTGAACTCAGGCTGCAGCGCTTCCTTGAAGCAGATCGCTTTGGCGGCGATCACGTGCTCCAGCGGGCCACCCTGGCCGCCTGGGAATACGGCGGAGTTCAGCTTCTTCTCGATCTCGGCGTTGGCGCGAGCCAGGATCAGGCCGCCACGTGGACCGCGCAGGGTCTTGTGGGTGGTGGTGGTCACGACGTCAGCGAACGGAACCGGGTTCGGGTAGACGCCAGCGGCGACCAGACCGGCCACGTGGGCCATGTCGACGAACAGGTAGGCGCCGACCTTGTCAGCGATTTCGCGGAAGCGTGGGAAATCCAGGATCTGCGAGTAGGCAGAGAAACCGGCCACGATCATTTTTGGCTTGTGCTCAACGGCCAGGCGCTCGACTTCGTCGTAGTCGATCAGGCCGTTGCCGTCGATGCCGTACTGAACGGCGTTGTACAGCTTGCCGGAGGAGGAAACGCTGGCGCCGTGGGTCAGGTGACCGCCGTGGGCCAGGCTCATGCCCAGGATGGTGTCGCCCGCTTGCAGCAGGGCCAGGTACACGGCGCTGTTGGCTTGGGAGCCGGCGTGTGGCTGGACGTTGGCGTAATCGGCGCCGAACAGTTCCTTGGCGCGGTCGATGGCCAGTTGCTCAACGATGTCGACGAACTCGCAACCGCCGTAGTAGCGCTTGCCCGGATAGCCTTCGGCGTACTTGTTGGTCAGAACCGAACCTTGAGCCTCCATCACGGCGGGGCTGGTGTAGTTTTCCGAAGCGATCAGCTCAATGTGCTCTTCCTGGCGCTGAGCTTCTTGCTCCATGGCGGCAAAGAGATCGGCGTCGTACTTGGCAATAGTCAAATCACGGCTGAACATGGCGGTCCTCAAGGATCGGGGGCAGAAAAGAAGCGCATTCTAACCCAATGGGTTTTAGATGGCATATGAAAGGACATCATGTCGCGGACAAGCGGGACTCATCTGGGGATAGGTGGTGTTTGTTCGGGCCCCTTCGCGAGCAAGCCCGCTCCCACATTCAATCGGGTTCCTTCAGGTGGAATACGGTCGAATGTGGGAGCGGGCTTGCCCGCGATGAGGCCATCCGCATCACCTGAGGATTTCAATCGAACATGAACAGCGCATCATTGCTGAACTGCGCCTCAAACCGGTTCGCCGGCATCGGTCGCCCGAACAGGTAGCCCTGCACCTCATCGCAACCGTGCTCCCGCAGGAAGTCCAGCTGCTCATGGGTTTCCACACCCTCGGCGATCACCGCCAGGTTCAGGCTGTGGGCCATGGCGATAATCGCCCGGGCAATCTGCGCATCCTGCTCACCCGACGGCAGGCCGTCGACAAAGGTGCGGTCGATCTTCAGCACGTCGATGGGGAACTGCTTGAGGTAGTTCAACGATGAATAACCGGTGCCGAAGTCATCTACCGCGATGCTCAGGCCGAGGTTTTTCAGGCTGGCGAGGATCTGCATCGCTTCGTTGACCTCGCGCATCAGGATACTTTCGGTCAGCTCCAGCTCCAGGCACGCCGGCGGCAGGCCGGTGTCCTTGAGGATGGTGGCGATGCGCTCGCCCAGTTGCCCGTCGGAGAACTGCCGGGCCGAGATGTTGACCGAGACCTTGGGCACCCGCACCTTGTTCTGGTGCCAGGTCTTGAGTTGGCGGCAGGCTTCGCTGATCACCCAGTCACCCACGTCCACCACCAGCCCCAACTCCTCCAGCACCGGGATGAAGTCCCCCGGCGGCACCAGCCCGCGGCGGGGATGGCGCCAGCGCAGCAGGGCTTCGGCGCCGGTCAAACGTTTGCCGTCGCCGCTGAACTGCGGCTGGTAATACAGCACGAATTCGTTCTGTTCCAGGGCGTGGCGCAGGTCGCTTTCCAGCTCCAGGCGTTCCAGGGCGCTGGCGTTCATGTCGGCCTGGTAGAACTGGAAGTTGTTCTTGCCCCGCTCCTTGGCGTGGTACATCGCCGTGTCGGCGTTTTTCATCAACTGGCTGAGTTCATTGCCGTCCTGCGGGCTCAGGGCGATGCCGATACTGGCGGTGACGAAGAACTCGCGGCCCTCCAGCACAAACGGCTTCACCAGGCTGGCCAGAATCTGCTCGGCCACGTGAATCGCCCGGTTCAGCGCCATCTCACGGTTGACCCGCGGTTGCAGCAGCAAGGTGAATTCGTCGCCGCCCATGCGTGCCACGGTGTCGTCTTCGGCGACGCAGCCCAGCAGGCGGGTGGCCATTTCCTTGAGCATGCGGTCGCCGGCGGCGTGGCCCAGGGAGTCGTTGATCGGCTTGAAGCGGTCGAGGTCGAGGAACATCAGCACCACCCACGACTTCTGCCGTTCCGCCGATTGCAGCGCGGTGTGCAGGCGGTCCTGGAACAGCGTGCGGTTGGGCAGGTGGGTCAGGGCGTCGTAGTAGGCCAGGCGGTGGATGCGCTGCTCGCTGGCCTTGCGTTCGCTGATGTCGCTGAAGAAGCACACGTAGCTGGCCAGGTCGCCTTCGTCATCGAACACGGCAGTAATTCCGACCCAGGCCGGGTAATGCTCGCCGTTGCGGCGCTTGAGCCACACTTCGCCTTCCCAGGTGCTGTGCTGGTGCAATTGCTTGAGCACGTAGCGCAGGTGGGCTTCCTGCTGTTCGTCGACGGTGAGCATGTTCGGCAACTGGTCGAGCACGTCCGCCACCGCATAACCGCTGACCCGGCTGAACGCCTCGTTGGCCTGCACGATGTAGCCGGCCGGGTCGGTGATCAGGATCGCCGAGGTGGAGTGTTCGAATACCGTGGCCGCCATGCGCAGGTCTTTTTCCGCACGGCGCTGCTGGCTGATATCGCGACCCACGCCAAGGATGCCCTCGAACGCGCCGTGTTCGTCCCACACCAGCACCAGGCGCAGTTCGATGGGAATCTTGCGCCCGTCGGCCCGCAGGCAGTCGAACAGGAACAGTTGGGTCTGCACGTCGTTGCGCAAGGCCGCGAGGGATTCGGGTTGGTCCAGGGCGCGGCTGACTTGCTCCACCAGGGAGTAGATACCGGTCAGTTGCTGCGGGTTGGCGATGGTCGATTGCCAGCCGTTTTCGAAGATCCAGTCGACGTCATAGCCCAGCACCGCGTTCACCGAAGGGCTGACGTAGTTGAGGGCCAGCTTGCTGTCGGTGGAGAAGATGACATCGCTGATGCTTTCCGCCAGCATGCGGTAGCGCTGTTCGCTGTCACGCAGGGATTCACTGGCTTCGATCTGGTCGGTGATGTCCTTGGCCACGCCGATGATGCGCGTCACCTGGTCAGTCTTGTCACGGGCCAGGGCCTGTTCGCGGATGTCGAAGCGCCGCCATTGGTTGTTGCGGTGGCGAAAGCGCAACTGGCACTGCAACTGGCTCAGGTAGCCGGCCTGGCGCTGTTGCAGGCGCAGGTCGTGGTAGCGCTCGGCGTCTTCGGGGTGCAGCAGGATCTCCCAGAAGTACTCGCCCATTTGCTGCAGCTCGGGCTTGTTGTAGCCCAGGGTGTGGCCCAGGTGGTGGTTGCTGAAAATCATCCGCTGGCTGATCACGTCCTGCACATACAGGTGATCGGGCACGGTGCGCACCACGTCCGACCAGAAACTCTCGCGCTCCACCAGTGACAACTCGATCAGCTTGCGGCTGGTGATGTCGCTGATGCTCAGGATCACGGCCTTGAAGTCGTCCTGTTGTTCCGGCAGGCGCATCACCAGCCACAGGTATTGGTCGTTGCCTTCGATATCGCTGAGCTGGATTTCCAGTTCAAGCTGCTTCTGCTGGGTCAGCACCGCGTCGATCACCTGGTTGCCGATGGCGGTCGGGCTCGACGGACAGGCGTCGATCAGGCGCTCCCAGGCTTGCTCGCAAGAAGCGACATTCAGAAGGCGCACCGCCACCTGGTTGACCTCGGTGATGCGCAGTTCCTTGAGCAGTTGCTGGCGCTGTTCCGGGTTGTCTTGCAGCAACTGTTGCAACTGCTCGCGGGTTTGCAGCCGGGCTCTATCGAAGAACGCGCGCAGGCCCGACAGGTCGAGCACGCACAGCGCCACGCCGGTGCCTTCGAAAATATCCTGGTAGCGGCGGCGCCCCTCGTGCACCTGGCGCTGGCGGCGGCGCATGTTCAGCAGCACGATCACCGGGATCAGCGAGAAGGCCAGGCCCAGCAGGCATTTGCCGATAAAGGCCGGCAGCAGTTGCTCCAGCACGGCGGCGCGGTCGAACAGGCCGCGCAGTTGCCAGTCGCTCTTGCTCAGGGGCGTGACCAGTACACTTTTGTTCAACTCGTCCGGGGTCAACGCGGTGGCCCATTGGGCCGGCATCCCGCTGTCACGGCTGACCACCCGGTGGTTCAGGCGGTTTTCGATGACCCACATCGGGCGCTGGCCCTGGCCATCCTGGCGGGTCAGGTTGGCCAGGTAATTGGGGGCCAGGCGCAAGGCCCAGTACATCTTGGTGCCGCCGCTGGGCTGGTGTAGCAGCAGGTAGATGACGGTGCCGTCGTTGTTGTTGCTCAGGTAATAGGACTGGGCGTGGCTGCGCTTGACCAGTTCTTCGAGCCAGGCGCTGTCCTGGCTGTCGCTGGCGCTGTCACTGATCATCGCGCCGCTGGGGGCGAGCAGGGCGACGCTGCGCAACTCCGGCAAGGAGCGTTGCAAGGTGCGCATCAGGATTTGTTGCTGTTCGGCGTCCCGCGGCGGTTCGACGATCGGCAGCAGGTTCAGCGCGATCTGCGCACTGAGGGCCATGTTCAGGCTGATCTGTTCGGCCAGGTCGGCGCTGTAGTCGATGGTGTATTGCTGCTGGTTTTTCTGGTTTTGCTGCAACTGGTCCAGCAGTTGCCAGAACAATAACGCGAGCAGCAACAGGACCAGCGTCGCCAATGCGCCCTTCAGGGTTCCGTGCAGGGGCGCTCCCGGCGCTATATGAGCGGCGCGCAGGGGAGTTGGCGGCGTTACGTTGGACAAACTGTGATCCTGCGGTTTGGCTGGACTGGCGCGCGACGTGCACTATAAGCCGGACGCCCGGAGGGCGGCTAGCATGCCTTGTGCTGTGGCAAAGTGCCAGCCCCGCCTGGCTGGACTGCCCACCCGCATTCAGGTAGCTTTGCCGGTTACGCGAGGGCGTTCCAGCCCCAGACAATCAGGCATCTACCGCACGCAGGCATTGATAGACATCAACGGCCCGCGCGGCGCATGGCCTGGCACGGGTTTCGCCCGCTTAATTCATCAGTCACTGACGCTAGGTTCACCATGGCTCAATACGTCTTCACCATGCATCGGCTGGGAAAAGTTGTTCCGCCGAAGCGGGAAATCCTGAAAAACATTTCTCTGTCCTTCTTCCCGGGCGCCAAGATCGGCGTGCTCGGCCTCAACGGTTCGGGTAAATCCACCCTGTTGAAAATCATGGCCGGCGTCGACACCGAGTTCGACGGCGAAGCCCGCCCGATGCCCGACCTGAACATCGGCTACCTGCCACAGGAACCTATCCTGGACCCGACCAAGACCGTGCGTGAAGTGGTCGAGGAAGCGGTCAGCGTGATCAAGAACGCCCAGGCCCGCCTGGACGAGGTCTACGCGGCCTACGCTGAAGAAGACGCCGACTTTGACAAACTGGCGGCAGAACAGGCCAAGCTCGAAGCCATCCTGCAAGCCGCCGACGGTCACAACCTGGACCGCCAGCTGGAAGTCGCCGCCGACGCGCTGCGCCTGCCGGCGTGGGACGCCAAGGTTGAACACCTGTCCGGTGGTGAAAAGCGTCGTGTGGCCCTGTGCCGCCTGCTGCTGTCGGCCCCCGACATGCTGCTGCTCGACGAACCGACCAACCACCTGGACGCCGATTCCGTCGCCTGGCTGGAGCATTTCCTGCACGACTTCCCGGGCACCGTGGTTGCGATCACGCACGACCGGTACTTCCTGGACAACGTTGCTGGCTGGATCCTCGAGCTCGACCGTGGCGCCGGTATCCCTTACGAGGGCAACTACTCCGGTTGGCTGGAAGCCAAGTCCGACCGTCTGGCCGCCGAATCCAAGCAACAGTCGGCCCATGAAAAGGCCATGAAAGACGAGCTGGAATGGGTGCGTAAAGGCGCCAAGGCGCGTCAGTCGAAATCCAAGGCCCGTCTGGCGCGTTTCGAAGAGATGCAGTCCCAGGAATTCCAGAAGCGTTCCGAGACCAACGAAATCTACATCCCGGCCGGTCCGCGCCTGGGTGACAAGGTCATCGAGTTCAAGAACGTCTGCAAGGGCTACGGCGACCGCGTGTTGATCGACAACCTGTCGTTCTCCATGCCAAAAGGCGCCATCGTTGGCGTGATCGGCGGTAACGGTGCGGGTAAATCCACGCTGTTCCGCATGCTGATGGGCAAGGAACAACCGGACTCGGGCACCATCGAAGTCGGCGAAACCGTGCAGCTGGCCTGCGTTGACCAGAGCCGCGACGACCTCGACGGCAGCAAGACGGTGTTCCAGCAGATTTCCGACGGTTCCGACCAGATCCGCATCGGCAACTATGAAATCCCGTCGCGCACCTACGTGGGTCGTTTCAACTTCAAGGGCGGCGACCAGCAGAAGTTCGTCAAGGACCTGTCCGGTGGTGAGCGTGGTCGCTTGCACCTGGCCCTGACCCTGAAAGAGGGCGGCAACGTATTGCTGCTCGACGAACCGTCAAACGACCTCGACGTTGAAACCCTGCGTTCCCTGGAAGAAGCCCTGCTGGACTTCCCGGGCGCCGCCATTGTGATCTCTCACGATCGGTGGTTCCTTGACCGCGTGGCCACTCACATCCTGGCGTACGAAGACGACTCCCAGGCGGTGTTCTTCGAAGGCAACTACACCGAATACGAAGCCGATCGCAAGAAACGCCTCGGCGAAGCTGCTGCCCAGCCGCATCGTGTACGGCACAAGAAGCTGGCCTGATCCGGGTTGGTGGTTTGAACAAGCGGAGCCTTCGGGTTCCGCTTTTTTTTGCGTGTTTTCATGTGCACCGCGTCGTCTGCATCGCAGGCAAGCCAGCTCCCACAGTTGACCGCATTGTCATGGATGTACTGGACCAAATGTGGGAGCTGGCTTGCCTGCAATAGCGGATTAACTGTTGGTGCAAGGTCTGGATTGAAATCCTCATTAAGGTGCAAAAAACGCCTGTATTTATATCTAATGCACCATTTAAATTCACAAAAGCGACATTTTGCCCTGTCGCGGTGCGACATGAATTGATAAAGTCCGGGACAAATCTCCTTTAACGACAATAAATTTGCCGAGACTTTTCATGATCGAATCCGTTGAATCCTTCCTTGCCCGCCTCAAGAAACGCGACCCCGACCAGCCGGAATTCCACCAGGCCGTGGAAGAAGTCCTGCGCAGTTTGTGGCCGTTTCTTGAAGCCAATCCCCACTACCTGAACTCGGGCATCCTGGAGCGCATCTGCGAGCCGGAGCGTGCGATTGTGTTCCGGGTGTCGTGGGAAGATGACCAGGGCAAAGTACGGGTCAACCGCGGGTTCCGGATCCAGATGAACAGCGCCATCGGCCCTTATAAAGGTGGCCTGCGCTTCCACCCGTCGGTGAACCTGGGCGTGCTGAAATTTCTCGCCTTCGAACAAACCTTCAAGAACTCCCTGACCTCGCTGCCCATGGGCGGCGGCAAGGGCGGCTCGGACTTCGATCCCAAGGGTAAGAGCGACGCCGAGGTGATGCGTTTCTGCCAGGCGTTCATGAGCGAGCTGTATCGCCATATCGGCTCGGACGTGGACGTGCCCGCCGGTGATATTGGCGTGGGCGCCCGGGAGATCGGCTTCCTGTTCGGCCAGTACAAGCGCCTGAGCAACCAGTTCACCTCGGTGCTGACCGGCAAGGGCATGAGCTACGGCGGCAGCCTGATTCGCCCGGAGGCCACCGGTTTTGGCTGCGTGTACTTCGCTGAAGAAATGCTCAAGCGCAACGGCGAGCGGGTCGAAGGCAAGCGCGTGGCCATCTCCGGCTCCGGCAACGTCGCCCAGTACGCGGCGCGCAAGGTCATGGACCTGGGCGGCAAGGTGATTTCCTTGTCCGACTCCGAAGGCACTCTGTACTGCGAAAGCGGTTTGACCGAAGAACAATGGTCGGCACTGCTTGAACTGAAAAACGTACAGCGCGGCCGCATCAGCGAACTGGCATCGCGTTTCGGCCTGGAATTCCGCGCCGGCAAAGCACCATGGGAACTGGCCTGCGACATCGCGTTGCCCTGCGCCACCCAGAATGAACTGGACGCCGAAGCGGCGCGCACCCTGTTGCGCAATGGCTGCGTCTGCGTGGCCGAAGGCGCCAACATGCCGACCACCCTGGAGGCGGTGGATATCTTTATCGAGGCCGGCATCCTGTTCGCGCCGGGCAAGGCGTCCAATGCCGGCGGGGTGGCGGTGAGCGGGCTGGAGATGTCGCAGAACGCCATGCGCCTGCTGTGGACCGCCGGTGAAGTGGACAGCAAGCTGCACAACATCATGCAGTCGATCCACCATGCGTGCGTGCACTACGGCGAAGAGAACGGCCGGGTCAACTACGTGAAGGGCGCCAACATTGCAGGCTTCGTGAAGGTTGCGGATGCAATGCTGGCCCAGGGCATCGTTTAACCCTCGGGTTCGATGCGCAGGATTTCGATCAACTGATCACCGACGGGGCGCTTCCACAGCACCTCGTCGCCCACCTGTGCGCCCAGCAGAGCGCGGCCCAGTGGCGAACCCCAGTTGATCAGGCCCACCGTGGCGTCGGCCTGGTCTTCGCCCACTAACTGAATGCGCTGCTCTTCGTCCTGTTCGTTGGCAAAGGTCACCCAGCTGCCGATTTGCACCTTGTCGGTGGAGGTTGCCGGCGCCACCACCTGTGCGCTTTGCAGGCGCTGGTTGAAGTAACGCAAATCCCGCTCAAGGTCGGCCTGGCGCTGTTTATCGGCCTGCTCGCCCTTGGCGGATTCTTCGCTGTGCTCATGCTGCAACTGCGCGACCCTGGCCTGCAATTGTGCAAGTCCGCGGGCAGTGAGGTGATTGGGTTGCGCGCTGACCTGGCGTTCCACCGGTTGGCTGGCCTGGGCAGCGGCGCTGTCTTCGTTGACGAAAGCTCGACTCATGACGTTCTCCTGCTATGGAGTTTGGGCCATGGTCGCAGGGGTTAAGTTTCGCTGGATGTCTGGAAGCGACCTATTGCGAGCGAAAGGCCCTGGCAGCGTCGCGGTCTTTTTCCTGTTGCCAGGCGCGTTCGCGGTCGTCCCAGTGGCGATTCTTGTAGTCGTTCAGGTCTTCGTTCTCGCGCATGGCCTTGCATTGGCGAAAGCCATCATCCCAGCCTTCGGCGTAGGTGCGGTCTTTCAGGTAGCGCGGGACGTTCTTGCGAAATTCCCCGGTGATCACCCCGGCAGCCTGGCGGCCGCTGCTGCAACCGTCGTCATAGCCATCGGCGAAGGCGGGTGGATAACCCTTGGCCAGCAAATCCTCATGGATTGATTGGCAACCCGACAGCAGGGCCAACAGGCCCAGCACTACAGCGTACCGCCACATCGCTTGCTCCCTGGCCGTTGAACGGCTGATGGGGGAAGTGTAGGAGTGGATTCGTTCGGGGTATGTGAAACGGATGTGAGAAATCCGTGTGACGCTGCTGCTTCGGGCGATCACGCGTCCCCTGTGGCGAGGGAGCTTGCTCCCGCTGGGGCGCGAAGCGGCCCCTGTTCAGGGTATTGAGATATTCCAGAGAGGGTGAGGTGTCTGGTTTTGGGGCTGCTGCGCAGCCCCGCGGGAGCAAGCTCCTTATGGACTAATTAGAGATCGTTCCCACGCTCTGCGTGGGCATGCCGCTCTGGACGCTCTGCGTCCGCTTTTAAAGGTCGTGACGCAGAGCGTCACAGGATGCATTCCCACGCGGAGCGTGGGAACGATCTACGGCTCAGGGATTAATAGTGATACCACTTCACTTCCAGCATCACTTCGTTCACCGGTGTCGCGAGGTGGCTGTATTCCCGCTGCGCACTCAGTCTCAGCCCCAGGTTGCGCGACAATTCCCACTGTTGATTCAGGCTGATACTGCGCCGCACCTCGCCATTGGTGAAGAAGTCACCCTTGGCTTCCAGGCTCAGGTTGCCCAGCGGGTTGCGCCACAACACACCTGTATTGAACCCGGCAGCCGGGGAGATGGCTTCACCGAAGTCGCTGTTGTGCTCCACGCGCACCGTGCCGAGGGCGAAGCCAAGCATGTCGTCGCGCAGTTGCCAGGTGCCGCCCGCGCCACCGTTGACGTGGCTGACGAGTGTCTCGTCGTCATGCTTGCCCGGTACGCGCTCCAGGCCGCCGGTGACTTGCCACGACCACGGCTGCAGCAGCTCGTTGCGTGGGGTCAGTGAGCGGATGGTTGCCAGATCCAGTTGCTGCAATTGCCAATGGTTGCCTTCGTACTGGCGCAGTTTCATTTGCAGGATTTCAATCTGCGCGCCCAAGGGAAAGCCTTCGGCGTTGTCGTTCAGGTCGTGGTAGGCCATGCGCAGGCCGTATTCGCCGAAAGCCTTGTCGCCCCGGGTGCCGATGCCGGCTTGCCAGGTGCGGGATTCGTGGCCGTCTTCGGGCAGGCCGGGGCGTTCGATCTTCAGGTCCGGCGCCGGGTTCTGGTTGATCGCCCGCAGCAGTTCGAAGCTGCGCTGGGAGCGTTCGGTGTCGCGCTCCAGGCCGTTGGCGCGGTAGCGGCCAAGGCGGTAGGCGGCGTCGATGATCAGGGCCTGGCGGTCTTTGGCGATGGCCTTGAACGCCGGGTCCTGCAGTTGTTTCTGGTCGTCGCTGATCTTCAGCACCCATTGCTGCTCGTCGCTGTCCAGCGGCTTGGCGCGTTCCAGCAGCTCCCGTTCACGGGAAGGGCGGTAATCGATTTTCTCCACCAGGCCGGCTTCTTTCACGGCTTTTACCGTGTCGGTAGGGATCGCGGTCAGCGGGAATTGTTCGGTCAACCGCAGGCTTGGGCGGGCCACTTGCAGCAGTTCCAGCAGGCGATAGGAGCAGTTTTCGTCGAAGAAGAAGTAGTCGAACTGGATCTGCTTGAGTTCCCACACGTGCTCGACCATGCGCTCGGTCTCGACCTGGGTCAGGTTCAGGCGGTATTCCCACAGGTCGCGGTTCTCCAGGCTACGGTATTCCGAGAGTTTTTCCTGGTAGGGCACCAGCGCGAACAGGCCCGGGTAGCCGCCCATCAGGCCCTTCCAGGCGTAGAGGATGCTGTTGTCCGAGCCTTCGATATAGGCACCGAAGTTGATCGCGTAGCTGAGCAGGGCGGTGTTGTTGCTCTGCACGTCAGCCTGGTCGATGCGCAGCAGGGTATGGCCGAACATTGATGACGGGCTGTTGAGGTAGGCCGCCGGGAAGATCATCACCGCGCTGTGGGGGGCGACGTCCTTGAACCATTGCTTGAACTCCTTGCAGTCCAGCGGCGGCAAGTCGCTCAGGTGCAACTGGTCCTTGAGCCAGCGTGTACGTGCCGGGTAAACGCATTGGGCGTGCTTTTCGCCGAGGCTGGCCGGGGCATACAGCGCCTCGACAGTGGCCTTCAGCTCCTGGTCCGGATGGTGGGCGCCATCGGGAGCGAGGAAGAATTTCTTGTCGCTGACATAGCTGCGCCAGCCTTTGAACTTGCCGGATTCGTAGTGCCCCAGCGAAAGCCAGAACGGGTCGTTGGCCAGTTGCTGCAAACGTTGATCATCAAGGTGCGGCGCCGCATACAGCGGGGCGCAGGCGAAGAGTGCCAGGTAGGCAAGGCGTTTGAGCATGTGGGCAACTTAAGTCGAGATAAAAAGACCCAAAGGGGAGGCAGGTCCAAAAATAATAAAAACCCGTGCCTCGAAAGGCACGGGCGGGTCGAGCTTAAGCCTGGGTAGCGTATTTCGCCAGACGGGTGTCGCTTTTCAGTACAGCCAGGGTGTTGTTGTGCACGTCATCAGCGGTTACGTCAGCCTTGCTGAAGATTTGCTGGAAGTGCTCGTGAGTCACAGCGGCAAAGTGCTCGCGATCTTCAGGAGCAACGCCCAGTACTACAGCGTAGGTAGTCAGCGCTTCGCCGTTACCCTTGGCCATGTCTTCGGACAGCTCGTTCATCATGCCATTCATGGCAATCCACGATTTGCCACCGTAGGTCAGTGCGCTGTTGGTGCTGCAGCCGTTGGTGCCCGAGGTCATGCCGAACGTGGCGTTACCCGAGGTACCGTTGGTGGTGGAGGCCAGGAAGTGAGCCGGAGTGCCGCGTTGGCCTTCGAACAACATGTTGCCCCAACCGCAGTTCGGGCCACCTGGCGCTTCTGCCATTGCATTGAGGGAGACGACGGTGAAGAGAGTACCGAGAAGGATCCGTTTCATAGCTTTGTTCTCTTTGTGTGCAAACCAATGGACAAGGGTTCAGGTGCCTGACAGCACCCTAGGGGTCGGTTATTAGTCCAACCCGCAGCAGGTTGGAGTTTAGGCATGATCCAAGGGTTCCGTGACTTTTTATGAAACAAGCCGGAAACACTCGGTTTTTTTACAGCCCCGAACACGGGTCTATGCTTTCCCCAAGCCGTCCTTGCCAGCCGGCCCAACCCGGCGCCAGAATGCCGTCATCTGCCCCGCCTGATGTAAGGAAGCCCGATGCCTGATCCTGTTGCTGCCAGCTTGCGTCTAGCGCCCGAAGCGCTGACTCGTCCTTTTTCCGCTGAACAGTTCAGCTTCTCGACCACCAATGATTTGGAGCCCTTTCGCGGTGTGCTTGGCCAGGAACGTGCGGTCGAAGCCTTGCAGTTTGGTGTGGCCATGCCACGCCCCGGTTACAACGTATTTGTGATGGGCGAGCCCGGTACCGGGCGCTTTTCGTTCGTCAAACGCTACCTCAAGGCCGAAGGCAAGCGCCTGCAGACCCCGGCCGACTGGGTCTACGTCAATAATTTCGATGAGCCTCGCGAACCCCGCGCGCTGGAACTGCCTGCGGGTGGTGCTGCCGCGTTCATCTCCGATATCAACGGCCTGATCGACAACCTGGTCGCGACCTTCCCGGCGGTGTTTGAACACCCGACGTATCAACAGCGCAAAAGCGCCATCGACCGTGCCTTCAACCAGCGTTACGACCGTGCCCTGGACGTCATCGAGCGCCTGGCCCTGGAAAAAGACGTGGCGCTGTACCGTGACAGCACCAACATTGCGTTTACCCCGATGCTCGACGGCAAGGCCCTGGACGAGGCCGAGTTCTCGCAGTTGCCCGAAGCCGACCGCGAGCGTTTCCACACCGATATTTCCGAACTGGAAGAACGCCTCAACGAAGAACTCGCCAGCCTGCCCCAGTGGAAGCGCGAGTCCAATAACCAGATGCGCCAGTTCAACGAAGAAACCATCACGCTGGCCTTGCAGCCACTGCTGGCGCCGTTGTCCGAAAAATATGCGGAGAACGCGGCCGTCTGCGGCTACTTGCAGGCGATGCAGGTCTACCTGCTGAAAACCGTGGTCGAGCAGTTGGTGGACGACGCGAAAACCGACGCCCAGGCCCGCAAGTTGCTGGAAGAACAGTACTGCCCGAGCCTGGTGGTGGGGCATCCGATCAACGGTGGCGCCCCGGTGGTCTTCGAGCCGCATCCGACCTACGACAACCTGTTCGGTCGTATTGAATACAGCACCGACCAGGGCGCGCTCTACACCACCTATCGCCAATTGCGTCCGGGTGCGCTGCACCGTGCCAACGGTGGTTTCCTGATCCTTGAAGCCGAAAAGATGCTCAGCGAGCCGTTCGTATGGGATGCCCTCAAGCGTGCCTTGCAATCGCGCAAGCTGAAGATGGAATCACCGCTGGGCGAACTGGGCCGCCTGGCCACGGTGACCCTCAACCCGCAAGTGATCCCGTTGCAACTCAAGGTGATCATCATCGGCTCCCGCCAGTTGTACTACGCGTTGCAGGACGCGGATCCGGACTTCCAGGAGATGTTCCGGGTACTGGTGGATTTTGACGAAGACATCCCGATGGTGGATGAAAGCCTGGAGCAGTTCGCCCAGTTGCTGAAAACCCGCACCTCGGAAGAAGGCATGGCGCCGTTGACCTCCGATGCGGTGGCGCGGCTGGCGACCTACAGCGCGCGGTTGGCGGAGAACCAGGGCCGCTTGTCGGCGCGTATCGGTGACTTGTTCCAGCTCGTCAGCGAGGCGGACTTCATTCGTCACCTGGCCGGTGATGAGCGCACCGACTCCGGGCACATCGAGCGCGCACTCAAGGCCAAGGCCACGCGCACCGGGCGGGTGTCGGCGCGGATTCTCGACGACATGCTCGCCGGGGTGATCCTGATCGACACCGCCGGCGCGGCGGTGGGCAAGTGCAACGGGCTGACGGTGCTGGAGGTGGGTGACTCCGCGTTCGGTGTGCCGGCGCGGATTTCTGCCACGGTGTACCCGGGCGGCAGCGGCATCGTCGATATCGAGCGTGAAGTTAACCTCGGCCAGCCGATTCACTCCAAGGGCGTGATGATCCTCACCGGTTACCTGGGCAGCCGTTATGCCCAGGAATTCCCGTTGGCGATCTCGGCGAGTATCGCCCTTGAGCAGTCCTACGGCTATGTCGACGGCGACAGCGCGTCCCTGGGCGAAGCCTGCACCTTGATCTCGGCCCTGTCGAAGACGCCGCTCAAGCAGTGCTTTGCCATCACCGGCTCGATCAACCAGTTTGGTGAGGTGCAGGCGGTCGGCGGGGTCAACGAGAAGATCGAAGGTTTCTTCCGTCTTTGCGAGGCCCGCGGGCTGACCGGCGAGCAGGGGGCGATCATTCCCCAGGCCAACGTCGCGACACTGATGCTCGATGAGAAGGTGTTGCAGGCCGTGCGGCAGGGGCAATTCCACGTCTATGCCGTGCGTCAGGCCGACGAGGCCTTGAGCCTGCTGGTGGGTGAGCCTGCGGGTTCGCCCGACGAAGAGGGGCAATTCCCCGAAGGCAGCGTCAATGCGCGGGTGGTGGAGCGTCTGCGGGCAATCGCCGAGATGATCAGTGAAGATGACCTGAAGGAAGCCGAGAAGGAGTTGGCGCAGGAAGCACTGGCTGAGACCAAGCCGGTGTAATCAATGCCGAAGGGGCCTGGTTCCAGGTCCCTTCGGCATATTTTTGACGCCGTCGTGACGGCAGTCGTCCGTTGGTCCCCCAGCCTTGGTTTGTACCGGGTTTCTTCTATTCTCAGCTCAAGGGATAGCCACAGGAGTCGCTGGATAGAAACAGTCTTGCCCTGCGAGGCTGAATACCGGATCTACCGAGGGTCGCCGCCATGTCGCGCAACCTCTGCCTCACCCGCCAGTGCCTGGGCCTGGTCACCCGTATCGAATGTTCCATTCGCCCTCTCGCGGGGGATACCGGGATGTGGACCTTGTTGTTTGCCGCCGGAATGACCGGCGAACAACCCTCCACCATCAAGTCCCAAGGCCCGTTCCACGGACCTTTCGTGGCACAAACCATCCTCGATTCGATTGTTGAAAGCCTGACCCTGCACGGGTACGAGCTGGCTGACGACCCGCAGATCTGGTGCCTGCACCTGCAGGCGCACTTGCGACAACTCAACGGTGGGCGGCAGACGGTGCTAAGCGATATCCGCTGACCGCACTCCCCCCGTAGCAGCTGGCGCTCGACAGCTGCTACGGGGGCGGGAGAGGGGCTATGGCTTGGGGGCAGGGGCCGCCTCGGGTTTGTCCAGCTTCACCTCAAACCCATACTGCACCGTGTCCAGGCCGGTGCGCTGGTAGGTTTCCAATGTCGTCGGCTGGCCGTAGAAGTAATGCACGTCGAACAGCGCCGTGCCGTATTCCTCGGCGCGGTGGCTGACGCCGAGAATTTCCTTCAGGTAGTTGCCGCTGGCGTCCTTGGCAAAGAACCGCCAGCTGTCAGAGGGGAACAGCTTCTGGTCGACAATCAGCGCGTTGTCCTTCAGCTCCAGGCCCTTGGGCAGTTGCCCGGCAGTGAGGCTGCCTTTCTCGATGGTCGCCAGGAACAGCGGCATCGATCCGACGGCAAACCCCGGGTTTTCAGGGAACAGGTTCAGGTCATAGGTGATGGTGCCGCGCCCCGGGTCGACCTCGTAGGCTTCAGCGGGCAGTTCGATCGGCTCGCCAAGCTTGCCTTCGTCGTTGGCGGTGAGGAACGTCACCGGGGCATCGCCGCCGCCGCGGTCCTCGCCCAGCAGGTCGTCGTTGAAGGTGTAGGGGTGATCGAACTCAACGTGCGCCGCACTGGCGTCATCCACCGACTGGTTGATGGTGACGCTTTTCTTCAGTTGGTCTTCGGACAGGGTGGCGCCCTTGAGCCAATCCGCGGCCTGGTCGTCATACACGGTGACGGGCATCGGCAACGGCTGTACGGTTTTTTCCAGGCTGTTCTTGTCGAAGCGCCGTACGGGCAGGTCCAGGTCCTTGCGGGTCACCGTGGCCTGGGAAAAGTCGAGCACGCTGACTTGCACATTGTCGATCAGGCCATTGAAGTACACCTTGGTGTAGTGGCTGTTCTGCTTGAGCTCGAAGGCTTTCTGCTCGTCTTCCAGCTGTTTCTCGAAGGCGTCGGACCAGCCCTTCTGCTTCTGCATTTCGGCCAGTTGCTTCTCGTAGAACGCCAGTTGCGCGGCGTTTTCGTTGATCGAGCCCGAGCGCGAGAGAAATTGCCCGGTGGTGTCACGAGCCTGCACCAGCAACGGGTTCGGCGATTCGTCCGCGACTTCCGGCGCCAGCGGGGCGCTGTTGGTCAGTTCGATCTCGGCGTAGTTCTTTTCCAGGGCCAGCAGGGTGACGGTGACGTTTTCTTCGGTGCGCTTGCGGCCCACGTCCTTTTTCGACAAGTCGAAGGTGAAGACTTTACGCGGGGCAATCACTTCCACCTTGCCCTTGAGGGTGACGGGCTGCGGCTGGCTTTTGTTCTCCGTCTCGACGCCTTCGACGAACGGGTAGGTCACCGTCAGGTCATCGGGGTTGGTCAGGTTGGAACTGGTGGGGCTCAACTGGATGCCCGGGTCGGTTTCCGACCATTCCGGCTGGAACGGGATGACCTTGTTGTTGCTCAGGGTCACCGACTGCCATTCCAGGCCGTGTGGGAAGGGGAACTGGTCGGGCATGTTGAAGTTGAACGGGAAGATCGGCTGCAGGTCCGTCAGGTAGTCCGAATGGGACGCCTTGCGCAGGACAAACAGGCCATTGATGTAGGTATCGACCAGGGCCTGCGGCGTAGGGTAATGCTTGAGCAGCGCCAGGGCGTCTTCGCTGTACTCGGCCTCGATGGGCTTGGTGGCGAGCTTGGCCCGTGCCCGTTCCAGCAACAGCAGCGAGCCTCCAAGCTCGGACACGGCGTCCTTGAGCTTGGGGTCCTGGATGGCGTCCAGGGATTGTTCGAACTTGGCGGTTTTCTCTTCGAGACTGGCTTGCTTGTGTTCATCGCTTGGGGAACAACCGCTGCCCATCAGCAACGCCGCACACAGGCCAAGGCTGGCCAAAGGGGATCGCACATCCATTATCTGAGTTTTCCTGTCCGACATCATCGAGCCGAGTTGATGAGCTCGACACTAGCAGAAAAATTCCTTAACAGATGCCGTACAGATCAGTTTTCTCGACGGTTTCTGGGGTTTGGGTGCGGCTGGTATACTCGCCGCCATTTTTAGCCAAGCTGTGTGAGATTCA
This sequence comes from Pseudomonas sp. G1002, assembly GCF_013385455.1. Classification (NCBI taxonomy): domain Bacteria; kingdom Pseudomonadati; phylum Pseudomonadota; class Gammaproteobacteria; order Pseudomonadales; family Pseudomonadaceae; genus Pseudomonas; species Pseudomonas sp. G1002. Next base: position 367,162 of record NZ_JACAPY010000016.1, on the reverse strand, counting down.
ATGGAACGCTTTATCGAAAATGCAATGTATGCCTCACGCTGGCTGTTGGCGCCGATCTATTTCGGGCTGTCCCTGGGGCTGCTGGCGCTGGGCCTGAAGTTCTTCCAGGAAGTGTTTCATGTGATTCCCATCGTGTTCACCATGAGCGAGTCGGACGTGATCCTGGTGCTGCTGTCGTTGATCGACATGGCCCTGGTGGGCGGCCTGCTGGTGATGGTGATGATCAGCGGCTACGAGAACTTCGTCTCCCAGCTGGACATCGACGAAAGCAAGGAGAAGCTCAACTGGCTGGGGACCATGGACTCCTCGTCGCTGAAGATGAAGGTCGCGGCGTCCATCGTGGCGATTTCGTCGATCCATCTGCTGCGGGTCTTCATGGACGCCAGGAACGTCGATCCCGAGCACCTGAAATGGTACGTGATCATTCACATGACCTTCGTGGTGTCGGCGTTTGCCATGGGCTACCTGGACAAGGTTACCAAGCATTAATCAGCCCCTGGCGCTCTCCTGCGCGGGGCTCATCAAGGGCGTGGCTTGTGTGCTAGTCTGCTCGCCCTTTTAGTTTGGACGGCACCTGTGTCGTCCTACAGCGGAGCCTTTCCATGTCCGAAGTTAATCTGTCCACCGACGAAACCCGCGTGAGCTACGGCATTGGCCGTCAGTTGGGCGACCAGCTGCGCGACAACCCGCCACCGGGCGTGAGCCTGGACGCGATCCTGGCTGGCCTGACCGACGCTTTTGCCGGCAAGCCTAGCCGTGTGGACCAGGAGCAAATGGCCGCCAGCTTCAAGGTCATCCGCGAAATCATGCAAGCCGAAGCCGCTGCAAAGGCTGAAGCTGCTGCTGGCGAAGGCCTGGCTTTCCTGGCTGAAAACGCCAAGCGTGACGGCATCACCACCCTGGCTTCCGGCCTGCAATTTGAAGTGCTGACTGCAGGTAGCGGCGCCAAGCCGACCCGTGAAGACCAGGTGCGTACTCACTACCACGGCACCCTGATCGACGGCACTGTGTTCGACAGCTCCTACGAGCGCGGCCAGCCTGCGGAATTCCCGGTTGGCGGCGTGATCGCCGGCTGGACCGAAGCCCTGCAACTGATGAATGCCGGCAGCAAATGGCGCCTGTACGTGCCGAGCGAACTGGCTTACGGCGCTCAAGGCGTTGGCAGCATCCCGCCACACAGCGTTCTGGTGTTTGACGTCGAGCTGCTCGACGTTCTGTAAGACCTTACCTGCAGGAGCGAGCCTGCTCGCTCCTGCAGTGTTTTGCGCGGTTGCTCATGGATGAAACTTGCCATTGAGATCCGTCACCGGGCGCAACGCTCGGGCATAGCAGAACAGAAACAGATTTCTCACCACTTCCTTCAGCACCCCGGGCTCACTGGAACTCAGGCCATTGACGTCCAGGTCGCCCTGATCCTGCAGTTCGCTTAACGCCTCTTCTTCCAGCACCGCGCAGACTTCCCCGGTTTCCCGATGGAGGATTCGCAGGTAAGGGTGTGGACGGTCCAGCCAGGCATCGATCAAATAAGTCATGGGAAGTATCTCCTTGATGGGTTTCAATGAGAATAATTCTTATTCGTAGAATAGCAAGTCCCTATTGGCCATTTCCGGACTTTTCTGTGTGGATATTGTTTTTGATCAAAAGGCCTGGCCTTTTGCCGCCAGTGCGGAACTGACGCGGGGAGGGTGAAGCGCCATCCCGTGCAGGGCACGGGATGGAGGCAGCATATTCAGACCTTGCGGACGAACTCGGACTTGAGTTTCATCGGGCCGATACCGTCGATCTTGCAGTCGATATCGTGGTCGCCATCGCACAGGCGGATGTTCTTGACCTTGGTGCCGACCTTGACCACCAGGGACGTGCCCTTGACCTTGAGGTCCTTGATCACGGTGATGGTGTCGCCGTCCTGCAGGACGTTGCCCACAGAGTCTTTCTTCACGGATTCATCGCTGGCCGCCTCGGCTTCGCCGCCGACGGCCCACTCATGGGCGCATTCCGGGCAAATCAGCTGGGCGCCATCTTCGTAGGTGTATTCGGAATTGCATTTCGGGCAGGGTGGCAACGTGCTCACTAAAGCTCCTTGGTTTCAGGATGGCTAAAAAGCGCACATTGTATAGGGTTTTAGCCGGGCAGGGGGCAGCAACGCCAGAGAACGCTGTGGGAGCTGGCTTGCCTGCGATGCAGGCACCTCGGTTTGTCTGTTACACCGCGGTGATGCAATCGCAGGCAAGCCAGCTCCTACATGGAGCAGAGCAGAATCAGTGAGTACGGGCGACCGCGAACTCACTCAGCTCAACCAGGGCGTCCCGGTATTCGCTGGCTGGAAGGGCTTCCAGGCATTGGATCGCGCGAGCCACGTAGTCACGGGCCAGTTGCGCGGTGTATTCGAGGGAACCCGAGGCTTCCACGGCTTCGCGGATGCTTTCCAGGTCTTCGATCCCGCCTTTCTGGATCGCCTTGCGCACCAGGGCGGCCTGTTCCGGCGTGCCTTCGCGCATGGTGTAGATCAGTGGCAAGGTCGGCTTGCCCTCGGCCAGGTCGTCACCGACGTTCTTGCCCAGGGTTTCGGCGTCGCCGCGATAGTCCAGCAGGTCGTCCACGAGCTGGAAGGCCACGCCCAGGTGATCGCCGAACGTGCGCAGGGCTTCGCTCTGCTCGGGCGTTGCTTCGCACAGGGCGGCGGCGCTATGGGTCGAGGCTTCGAAGAGCATCGCGGTTTTGCCGCGAATCACTTCCATGTAGGTTTCTTCGGTGGTGCTGGCGTCGCGAACCTTCGACAGCTGCAACACTTCGCCTTCGGCGATGATGCGCGTGGCCTGTGAAAGAATCTTCATCACCGGCATCGAGCCCAGCTCGACCATCATTTCGAACGAGCGCGAGTACAGGAAGTCGCCCACCAGCACGCTCGGCGCATTGCCCCACATCGCGTTGGCCGTCTCGCGACCACGGCGCATGCCGGACATGTCGACCACGTCATCGTGCAGCAGGGTGGCGGTGTGCAGGAACTCGATGGTCGCGGCCAGCAGGCGCAGGTCATCGCCTTCGCGGCCCAGGGCCTTGCCACACAGCAACACTAATAAAGGACGCAGGCGTTTACCGCCGGCCGACGTAATGTAGTCGCCAATTTTGGAGACCAGCGGCACTTTAGAAGTCAGCTGCTTCTTGATGATGCCGTCGACGGCGCTAAAATCGTCCGCCACCGCGCGGTAGAAAGCTTGGGGTTGCATCAGCGACAGTCGCTCCAGAAGGGTTGCGCGGCATGCTAGGACCCGCGTCCCGTAGTGTCAAGGCGCGATAGACGGCTACTTGCAACACCTCCATAGCTTGCGTACAATCGCGCACCCTGAACTTCCTGGGCAGCACCTGCCTTACGCAATTGCATTCGGGACGTCCATCCCATGCAGCCATGCCAGCCAATACCTCTTCTTATAAAGCGCTGGGTGAGCAGGATTATCGGAGAAATACCATGTCGTACGCAGTAATTGTTACTGGTGGCAAGCAATACAAGGTCGCCCCAGGTGAATACCTGAAGATCGAGAAGCTGGAAATCGCTACTGGCGAATCCGTTACTTTTGATCGCGTTCTGTTGGTCGCCAATGGCGATGACGTGAACATCGGCGCTCCAGTTGTTGCAGGCGCTACCGTTGTGGCTGAAGTGATCTCCCAAGGTCGTCACGATAAAGTCCGCATCATCAAGTTCCGTCGTCGTAAGCACCACATGAAGCGTATGGGCCACCGCCAGTGGTACACCGAGATCAAAATCACCGGTATTCAGGCTTAATTTCAGCCTAATTCCTCACTAGGAGAATTGACTCATGGCACACAAAAAAGCTGGTGGTAGTACCCGTAACGGTCGCGACTCAGAAGCCAAACGCCTTGGCGTGAAGATGTATGGCGGCCAGGTTATCATTCCGGGCAACATCATCGTGCGTCAGCGCGGCACCCAATTCCACGCCGGTTACGGTGTTGGCATGGGTAAAGATCACACTCTGTTCGCTAAAATCGACGGCGTGATCAAGTTTGAAGTAAAAGGCGCTTTCAACCGCCGTTACGTGAGCATTGTCCCGAAGACTGAAGTCGTCGCGGCATAATTACGTAGTTGCTGGAAAAGCCCTGTCTCGCGACGGGGCTTTTTCGTTTGTGGGGTGAGTCTCTTGCAAAGCTGTTTGTGATGGGCGAAAGCAGTGGATTTGCGGTCGTTGCTTGAGGTCGCTGCGCTCATTTTTGCAAGAGTCTTATGTCTTGGTTTCTTAAGCTCGTCCGTGCGACGAGAGGCGTTTTGTTATGAAGTTCGTTGATGAAGTTTCGATCCGAGTAAAAGCTGGCGACGGCGGTAACGGTTGCATGAGTTTCCGTCGGGAAAAATTCATCGAAAACGGTGGTCCTAACGGTGGTGATGGTGGTGATGGCGGCTCGGTCTACATGATCGCCGACGAAAACCTCAACACCCTGGTGGACTACCGTTACACCCGGCACTTTGATGCCGAGCGTGGCTCCAACGGCGGCAGCACTGACTGCACCGGTAAAAAAGGCGAAGAGTTGGTGTTGCGGGTTCCGGTTGGTACCACCGTGATCGACTCCGCAACCCAGGAAGTCATTGGTGACCTGACCAAAGCCGGTCAGCGCCTGCTGGTGGCTCATGGCGGCTGGCACGGTCTGGGTAACACCCGTTTCAAGTCCAGTACCAACCGTGCGCCACGCCAGACCACGCCGGGCAAGCCAGGCGAGCAGCGTGACCTGAAGCTGGAAATGAAGGTGCTGGCTGACGTGGGCCTGCTGGGTCTGCCGAATGCCGGCAAAAGTACGTTCATTCGCTCGGTGTCTGCTGCCAAGCCGAAAGTCGCCGATTACCCGTTCACTACCCTGGTGCCGAACCTGGGTGTGGTCAGCGTCGACCGCTGGAAAAGCTTCGTGGTTGCGGACATTCCGGGCCTGATCGAAGGCGCTTCCGACGGCGCAGGCCTGGGGATCCGTTTCCTCAAGCACTTGTCCCGCACCCGTTTGCTGCTGCACCTCGTCGACATGGCGCCGCTGGATGACACCAGTGCACCGGACGCTGCTGAAGTGATCGTCAGCGAGCTGACCAAGTTCAGCCCGTCCCTGGCTGAGCGTGATCGCTGGTTGGTGCTGAACAAGTGCGACCAGATCCTCGAGGAAGAGCACGAAGAGCGCGTCAAGGAGATCGTTGATCGCCTGGAATGGACCGGTCCGGTCTACGTGATCTCGGCCATTGCCAAAGAAGGCACTGAGCGCCTGACTCGCGACATCATGCGTTACCTCGAAGACCGTGCCGATCGCCTGGCCGCCGACCCTGTCTACAAGGCCGAGCTGGCTGAACTGGATCAGCGCATCGAAGACGAGGCTCGTGCCCAGTTGCAGGCGCTGGATGATCAGCGTGCCCTGCGTCGCAGTGGCGTCAAGTCGGTCCATGATATCGGTGACGATGATTGGGACGAGGAAGACGTGGATGATGAAGATGGTCCGGAAATCATTTACGTGCGCGACTGATTCGTTGCAGTAAACTTAAGCGCCGCTCAATCGAGCGGCGTTTTGGTATCTGGAAATCGGTAGTCACGAATAACGTTATGGGCGGCGCTGGGTCGCGCGGCCCTCTATCTAAGGTTGAAGATGATGCGGAGCAAGGTGACAGGTGCGCAGCGTTGGGTCGTTAAGATCGGTAGCGCGCTGCTGACGGCGGATGGCAAGGGGCTGGATCGTGCGGCCATGAGTGTCTGGGTGGACCAGATGGTGGCCTTGCATGAGGCCGGCGTCGAGTTGGTGTTGGTGTCGTCCGGGGCGGTTGCCGCCGGCATGAGCCGCCTTGGCTGGACCGCGCGACCCAGCGCGATGCACGAGCTGCAAGCCGCTGCTGCCATTGGTCAGATGGGCCTGGTGCAGGCCTGGGAGTCCAGCTTTGCCGAGCACGGGCGCCACACGGCGCAGATTCTGCTGACCCATGACGACTTGTCCGACCGCAAGCGCTACCTGAACGCCCGCAGCACCCTGCGTGCCCTGGTTGAACTCAAGGTGATCCCGGTGATCAACGAGAATGACACCGTGGTGACCGACGAGATTCGCTTCGGTGACAACGACACCCTGGCAGCGCTGGTGGCCAACCTGGTTGAGGCTGATTTGCTGGTGATCCTCACGGATCGCGACGGCATGTTCGACGCTGACCCGCGCAATAACCCTGAGGCCCAGCTGATTTACGAAGCGCGTGCCGATGATCCGGCGCTGGATGCGGTGGCTGGCAGTGTCGGCGGTGCCCTGGGGCGTGGCGGCATGCAGACCAAGCTGCGTGCGGCACGGCTGGCGGCGCGTTCCGGCGCGCATACCATCATCGTTGGCGGTCGGATTGAGCGGGTGCTGGATCGTCTCAAGGCGGGCGAGCGCATCGGTACGCTGCTGTCGCCTGAGCGTGGCATGCTGGCGGCGCGCAAGCAGTGGCTGGCGGGGCATCTTCAGACGCGCGGTACCCTGGTGTTGGATGCTGGTGCGGTTTCAGCGTTGTCCCAAGGCAACAAAAGCTTGCTGCCGGTGGGTGTAAAACTGGTCCAGGGCAGCTTCCGCCGTGGCGAAATGGTGGTGTGCGTGGCGCCGGACGGTCGTGAGATTGCCCGTGGCCTTGCCAACTACAGCGCCCTTGAGGCGCAGAAAATCATCGGGCAGTCGTCTGAGGCGATTGTCGGTCTGTTGGGTTACATGGCTGAGCCGGAGCTGGTTCACCGGGATAACCTGATTCTGGTTTAAGTAAAAAGGAAGTCTCGATGCGCGTAATGAAGGGATTGCTCGGTTTGCTGCTGGCGATGCCGTTGCTGGCGTCGGCCGAAGAGATTGGCCAGGTGTCGACAGTGTTCAAGTTTGTCGGCCCCAATGACCGGATCGTGGTCGAGGCCTTTGATGACCCGAAGGTGGATGGCGTGACCTGCTACCTGTCTCGCGCCAAGACGGGTGGGGTAAAGGGTGGGTTGGGTCTGGCGGAGGATCGCGCCGAGGCGTCGATTGCCTGTCGCCAGGTAGGTGCAATTCGCTTCAAGGGCGAGCTGAAGGATGGGGATGAGGTGTTCAAGGAGCGCACGTCCCTGGTCTTCAAGACCATGCAGGTGGTGCGTTTCCTCGACAAGAAGCGCAATACCCTGGTGTATCTGGTCTACAGCGACCGCTTGATCGAAGGCAGCCCGCAGAATGCGGTGACGGCGATTCCGATCCTGCCGTGGCCCACAGCGCAATAAATCTGAAGTAGAGCCGGCATGCCGGCTCTTTTTTTGGCTTTCCCAAATCGCAGGCAATAAAAAACCGACCCTGGGGTCGGTTTTTTAACAAGCTTATCGCTTAGGCTGCAGCAGCAAGGTTCAGAGCCTTGATGTGGCCATTCAGACGACCTTTATGGCGAGCAGCTTTGTTCTTGTGGATGATGCCTTTATCGGCCATACGGTCGATAACTGGCACGGCCAGAACGTAAGCAGCTTGAGCTTTTTCAGCGTCTTTTGCGTCAATGGCTTTAACTACATTCTTGATGTAGGTACGAACCATGGAACGCAGGCTGGCGTTGTGGCTGCGACGCTTCTCAGCCTGTTTTGCACGTTTTTTGGCGGAAGGTGTGTTGGCCACCGTCGAGCTCCTCGAAAGACTTTTTAGGAAATAGCAAACAAAATAGGCCGCGAATCATGCCGATGAGTTGAAGTCTTGTCAAGGGCGTGTGATGCGAACTGCTGAGTGGTCGATCTTAAGAGGCGGGTGATTTATTTCCGGCGCTTGACCTGTAAACTCGCGAGCTTTGGCTCTGTGCTTGTTGCAGGCGCGGAGTATCGCATATGTGGGCCGTTTGTTCGCCTGCTCTTTATCTATAGGCAAAAACTCTTTCAATGAATCTGCTCAAATCGTTGGCCGCTGTCAGCTCTATCACTATGATTTCCCGGGTTCTGGGGTTTGTGCGTGACACGCTGCTGGCGCGTATTTTTGGCGCCAGCATGGCCACGGATGCCTTCTTTATTGCCTTTAAACTGCCCAACCTGCTGCGGCGGATCTTCGCCGAGGGGGCTTTTTCCCAGGCATTCGTGCCGATTCTGGCGGAGTACAAGGCCCAGCAAGGCGAGGAGGCGACCCGCACCTTCATTGCCTATGTTTCGGGTTTGCTGACGTTGGTGCTGACGCTGGTGACGATCGCCGGGATGCTCGCCGCGCCCTGGGTGATCTGGGCCACGGCCCCCGGTTTTGCCAATACACCGGAAAAATTCGCCCTGACCACTGATCTGTTGCGGGTGACCTTTCCTTATATATTGCTGATTTCCCTGTCGTCCCTGGCCGGGGCGATCCTCAATACCTGGAACCGTTTCTCGGTGCCGGCCTTCGTGCCGACCCTGCTTAACGTCAGCATGATTATTTTTGCGCTGTTCCTGACACCGTATTTCGATCCGCCTGTGATGGCCCTCGGCTGGGCGGTCCTGGCTGGTGGCCTGGCACAACTGCTGTACCAGCTGCCGCACCTGAAGAAAATCGGCATGCTCGTGCTGCCGCGTTTGAATCTCAAGGACACCGGCGTCTGGCGGGTGATGCGCAACATGCTGCCGGCCATCCTCGGGGTTTCCGTCAGCCAGATTTCCCTGATCATCAACACCGCCTTCGCCTCGCTGCTGGTCTCGGGTTCGGTGTCGTGGATGTACTACGCCGACCGTCTGATGGAATTGCCGTCCGGCGTGCTCGGCGTGGCACTCGGCACCATCCTGCTGCCAACGCTGTCGCGTACCTATGCCAGCAAAGACCGCCACGAATATTCGCGGATTCTCGACTGGGGCCTGCGCCTGTGCTTCGTGCTGGTGCTGCCGTGTGCCGTGGCCCTGGGGTTGCTCGCCGAGCCGCTGACCGTCGCACTGTTCCAGTACGGCCAGTTCACTGCGTTTGACGCCTCGATGACCCAGCGTGCGCTGATCGCCTATTCCGTTGGGCTGCTGGGCATTATCGTGATCAAGGTGCTGGCCCCCGGCTTTTATGCTCAACAAAACATCCGTACCCCGGTAAAGATCGCGATCTTCACCCTGGTGGTTACCCAACTGCTCAACCTGGCGTTCATCGGTCCGCTGAAGCATGCCGGGCTGGCGCTGGCGATCAGTGTGGGGGCCTGCATCAACGCCGGGCTGCTGTTTTATCAGCTGCGTAAACAGAAAATGTTCCAGCCTCAGGCGGGCTGGGGCTTGTTTGCGCTCAAGTTGGTGGTGGCGGTGGGGACGATGGCCGCGGTACTGCTGGGCCTGATGCACTTCATGCCGGCCTGGGAGCAGGGCCATATGCTCGAGCGCTTCATGCGCCTGGGAGCGTTGGTGGCGGCTGGTGTGCTGGTGTACTTCGGCATGTTGCTGCTGATGGGCTTCCGCTTGCGGGATTTCAATCGCAAGTCGCTGAGCTAGAGACTTTTCGTCGATAAGACGGTTGTTTTATCGATTCGCGCAAATGGCCTGCGCTGTTGCCTGTCGTCCGGGGCCGGGTGTGGTTATAATCGACCACTTTATGAGCAAGAAGCGCGTTATGCAGCTGGTTCGAGGTCTCCACAACCTGCGCCCCCAGCATCGGGGCTGCGTCGCCACTATTGGCAACTTTGACGGTGTTCACCGTGGCCACCAGGCTATCCTGGCCCGCCTGCGTGAGCGTGCGGTTGAGTTGGGCGTGCCCAGCTGCGTGGTGATTTTTGAACCACAGCCGCGCGAATTCTTTACCCCGCAGACGGCGCCGGCGCGTCTGGCCCGCCTGCGGGACAAGCTGCAACTGCTGGCTGAAGAAGGTGTGGACCGCGTCCTCTGCCTGGCTTTCAACCAGCGCTTGCGCAGCCTCAGCGCCGCCGAGTTCGTCGACCGTATCCTGGTGGACGGCCTTGGCGTGCAGCATCTGGAGGTCGGCGACGACTTCCGTTTCGGTTGCGACCGGGTAGGGGATTTCGATTTCCTGCAGCAGGCCGGCGTCACCCAGGGTTTTACCGTCGAAGCCGCGCAAACCGTCGAACTGGACGGCCTGCGCGTGAGCAGTACCCAGGTGCGTAACGCCCTGGCCGCTGCCGACTTCGCCTTGGCCGAGCGTTTGCTCGGTCGCCCGTTCCGGATTGCCGGGCGGGTGCTGCACGGCCAGAAGCTGGCGCGCCAACTGGGCACGCCAACCGCCAACGTGCAGCTCAAGCGCCGTCGTGTGCCACTGACCGGGGTTTACCTGGTGAGTGTCGACATCGACGGCCAATCGTGGCCCGGAGTCGCCAACATAGGCGTCAGGCCCACGGTTGCAGGTGATGGCAAAGCCCACCTGGAAGTTCACCTTTTGGATTTTGCCGGTGATTTGTATGACCGGCGTTTGACGGTGGCTTTCCACCAAAAGCTGCGTGAAGAGCAGCGTTTCGCCTCCCTGGAGGCGTTGAAAACGGCGATCAATGCGGATGTCGCCGCCGCCCGTGCACTAGCCGCACCTAGCGCCCATCGCTAATGAAGAGCCTTAAATGACCGACTATAAAGCCACGCTAAACCTTCCGGACACCGCCTTCCCAATGAAGGCCGGCCTGCCACAGCGCGAACCGCAGATCCTGCAGCGCTGGGACAGTATTGGCCTGTACGGAAAGTTGCGCGAGATTGGCAAGGATCGTCCGAAATTCGTCCTGCACGACGGCCCTCCTTATGCCAACGGCACGATTCACATCGGTCATGCGCTGAACAAGATTCTCAAGGACATGATCATCCGCTCGAAAACCCTTTCGGGTTTCGACGCGCCTTATGTCCCGGGCTGGGACTGCCACGGCCTGCCGATCGAACACAAGGTCGAAGTGACCTACGGCAAGAACCTGGGCGCGGATAAAACCCGCGAACTGTGCCGTGCCTACGCCACCGAGCAGATCGAAGGGCAGAAGTCCGAATTCATCCGCCTGGGGGTGTTGGGCGACTGGGCCAACCCGTACAAGACCATGAACTTCAAGAACGAGGCCGGTGAAATCCGTGCCTTGGCCGAAATCGTCAAGGGCGGTTTCGTGTTCAAGGGCCTCAAGCCCGTGAACTGGTGCTTCGATTGCGGCTCGGCCCTGGCTGAAGCCGAAGTCGAGTACGAAGACAAGAAGTCCTCGACCATCGACGTGGCCTTCCCGATCGCCGACGAAGCCAAACTGGCGCAAGCCTTCGGTCTGGCGAGCCTGGCCAAGCCAGCCTCCATCGTGATCTGGACCACCACCCCGTGGACCATCCCGGCCAACCAGGCGCTGAACGTGCACCCGGAATTCACCTACGCCCTGGTGGACGTCGGTGACAAGCTGCTGGTGCTGGCTGAAGAGCTGGTGGAGGCGTGCCTGGCCCGCTACAACCTGCAAGGCTCGGTGATCGCGACCACTACCGGGTCCGCGCTGGAACTGATCAACTTCCGTCACCCGTTCTACGACCGCCTGTCGCCAATCTACCTGGCCGAGTACGTTGAACTGGGCGCCGGCACCGGCGTGGTTCACTGCTCGCCTGCCTATGGCGTTGACGACTTCGTGATCTGCAAGCAGTACGGCCTGGTCAACGACGACATCATCAATCCCGTGCAAAGCAACGGCGTGTACGTGCCGTCCCTGGAATTCTTCGGTGGCCAGTTCATCTTCAAGGCCAACCCGGCGATCGTCGACAAGCTGGCGGAAGTCGGTGCGCTGCTGCACACCGAAACCATCACCCACAGCTACATGCATTGCTGGCGTCACAAGACCCCGCTGATCTACCGCGCCACTGCGCAGTGGTTTATCGGCATGGACAAGGAGCCTACCCGCGGCGAAACCCTGCGCAAGCGTGCGATCAAGGCGATCGAAGACACCAAGTTCGTTCCGGCCTGGGGCCAGGCGCGCCTGCACTCGATGATCGCCAACCGTCCGGACTGGTGCATCTCCCGCCAGCGCAACTGGGGCGTGCCGATTCCGTTCTTCCTGAACAAGGAAAGCGGCGAGTTGCACCCACGTACCGTCGAGCTGATGGAAGAGGTTGCCCAGCGCGTTGAACAAGAGGGCATCGAAGCCTGGTTCAAGCTGGACGCCGCCGAGCTGCTGGGCGACGAAGCGCCGCTGTACGACAAGATCAGCGACACCCTCGACGTCTGGTTCGACTCGGGTACCACCCACTGGCACGTACTGCGCGGCTCGCACCCGATGGGCCATGAGACCGGCCCGCGTGCCGACCTGTACCTGGAAGGTTCGGACCAACACCGTGGCTGGTTCCACTCCTCGTTGCTGACCGGTTGCGCGATCGACGATCATGCCCCGTACCGCGAGCTGCTGACCCACGGTTTCACCGTCGACGAGAACGGTCGCAAGATGTCCAAGTCCCTGGGCAACGTGATCGCGCCGCAAAAGGTCAACGACACCCTGGGCGCCGACATCATGCGCCTGTGGGTTGCCTCTACCGATTATTCGGGCGAGATGGCCGTTTCCGAGCAGATCCTGCAGCGCAGCGCCGATGCCTACCGCCGGATCCGTAATACCGCACGCTTCATGCTGTCGAACCTGACCGGTTTCAACCCGGCCACCGACATCCTGCCGGCCGAGGAAATGCTCGCCCTGGATCGTTGGGCCGTGGACCGTACCCTGTTGCTGCAGCGCGAGCTGCAAGAGCACTACGGCGAATACCGCTTCTGGAACGTCTACTCGAAGATCCACAACTTCTGCGTGCAGGAGCTGGGTGGTTTCTACCTCGACATCATCAAGGACCGCCAGTACACCACCGGCGCCAACAGCAAGGCCCGCCGTTCGGCGCAGACCGCGCTGTACCACATCTCTGAAGCGCTGGTGCGCTGGATCGCCCCGATCCTGGCATTCACCGCCGACGAACTGTGGGAATACCTGCCGGGCGAGCGGAACGAGTCCGTGATGCTCAACACCTGGTACGAAGGCCTGACCGAATTGCCGGCCGACTTCGAGCTGGGCCGCGAGTACTGGGAAGGCGTAATGGCCGTCAAGGTTGCCGTGAACAAGGAACTGGAAGTGCAGCGCGCGGCGAAGGCCGTTGGCGGCAACCTGCAGGCCGAGGTCACGCTGTTTGCCGAGGAAGGCCTGACCGCTGACCTGGCCAAGCTGAGCAACGAACTGCGCTTCGTCCTGATCACCTCGACCGCCAGCCTGGCGCCGTTTGCCCAGGCGCCTGCAGATGCCGTTGCGACCGAAGTCCCGGGTCTCAAGCTCAAGGTGGTCAAGTCCTCCTTCGCCAAGTGCGCCCGTTGCTGGCACTGCCGTGAAGATGTCGGCGTGAACCCCGAGCATCCGGAAATCTGCGGTCGTTGCGTCGACAACATCTCTGGCGCTGGCGAGGTTCGTCACTATGCCTGAAGCCAGTCGTTTTGGACGCCTGGGCTTGCTCGTGTTGAGCGTGCTGGTGCTGGTCATTGACCAGCTCAGCAAGGCTCACTTCGAAGGCGCCCTGGAGATGTACCAGCAGATCGTGGTGATTCCCGACTACTTCAGCTGGACCCTGGCCTACAACACCGGCGCTGCGTTCAGCTTCCTGGCTGACAGCTCCGGCTGGCAGCGCTGGCTGTTTGCCCTGATCGCCGTGGTGGTCAGTGCCGTGCTGGTAGTCTGGCTCAAGCGCCTGGGGCGTAACGACACCTGGCTGGCCGTTGCGTTGGCGCTGGTGCTGGGTGGCGCATTGGGCAACCTCTACGACCGCATTGCCCTGGGCCATGTGATCGACTTTATTCTGGTGCATTGGCAGAACCGCTGGTACTTCCCGGCGTTCAACTTTGCCGACAGCGCCATCACCGTCGGTGCAATCATGCTGGCGTTGGATATGTTCAAAAGCAAGAAAACCGGAGAGACCGTTCATGACTGAACAGGTATTGGCTGAGCAACGCATTGGCCAGAACACGGAAGTCACCTTGCATTTCGCATTGCGCCTGGAGAATGGCGACACGGTCGACAGCACGTTCGACAAGGCCCCGGCGACCTTCAAGGTCGGCGACGGCAACCTGCTGCCGGGTTTTGAAGCGGCACTGTTCGGTTTCAAGGCCGGCGACAAGCGCAACCTGCAGATCCTGCCGGAAAACGCCTTTGGCCAGCCCAACCCGCAAAACGTGCAGATCATCCCGCGTTCGCAGTTCCAGGACATGGAGCTGTCGGAAGGCTTGCTGGTGATCTTCAACGATGCGGCGAATACTGAACTGCCGGGTGTGGTGAAGGCCTTTGATGACGCGCAAGTGACCATCGATTTCAACCACCCGTTGGCCGGGAAAACCTTGACCTTTGATGTCGAAATCATCGACGTTAAAGCGCTGTAACTAACGAAATCGGCCTACTGCAGGGGCGAGCTTGTTGGGGCTGCTTCGCAGCCCAGCGGGAGCAAGCGCCCTCGCCACACAAGCTCGATCCTACAGGGCAAGACACGAGGCACAGCATGCAAATCAAACTCGCCAACCCCCGTGGCTTCTGCGCCGGCGTGGACCGGGCGATTGAAATCGTCAACCGCGCCCTGGAAGTTTTCGGGCCGCCGATTTACGTGCGCCATGAAGTCGTCCACAACAAGTTTGTGGTCGAAGACCTGCGCAGCCGCGGGGCCATCTTCGTTGAAGAACTGGACCAGGTGCCGGACGACGTTATCGTCATCTTCAGCGCTCACGGCGTTTCCCAGGCGGTACGCACCGAAGCAGCAGGCCGTGGCCTGAAAGTGTTCGACGCCACCTGCCCGCTGGTGACCAAGGTGCACATCGAGGTCGCGCGCTACAGCCGTGATGGTCGTGAATGCATCCTGATCGGCCACGCCGGTCACCCGGAAGTCGAAGGCACCATGGGCCAGTACGATGGCAGCAATGGTGGGGCGATCTACCTGGTGGAAGACGAAAAAGACGTCGCTGCATTGCAGGTGCACAACCCTGAAAAGCTGGCTTTCGTTACCCAGACCACCTTGTCCATGGACGACACCAGCCGCGTCATCGATGCCTTGCGCTCGCGCTTCCCGGCCATCGGCGGTCCACGCAAGGATGACATCTGCTACGCCACCCAGAACCGCCAGGATGCGGTCAAGCAATTGGCCGACGAATGCGATGTTGTGCTGGTAGTGGGGAGCCCCAACAGCTCCAACTCCAACCGCCTGCGCGAACTGGCCGAGCGCATGGCCACCCCGGCCTACCTGATCGATGGTGCCGAAGACATGCAGCGCAGCTGGTTCGACGGTGTCGAACGCATCGGCATCACTGCCGGAGCCTCGGCCCCGGAAGTCCTGGTGCGTGGCGTTATTCAGCAACTGCAGGCCTGGGGCGCCACGGGCGCTGATGAACTGGCTGGCCGTGAAGAGAACATCACTTTCTCCATGCCCAAGGAGCTGCGGGTTCGTTCGCTGCTCTGAGGCCCGGAGTACCGGCATAGCCCCGGCACAAAGCCTGCTCGGTCTTGTTACTGCGCAGGCTGATACGCCCGCTGGCGGCCAGCACTATTTGATACAGGCTCAGTTGCTGGTCCGTCGCACACACGTGGACGGTGCCGGCGCTGAATGCCCCTGCTGACAGCAGCGGTTCGCCCAGGCTGCTGAAGCGTATCTGGGTTCTCACCGGCGTATTCCCCACAATCGGTATCTGCCCACTGTCCTGGCGCTCCAGCAGCACCGGGTTTTTGTCGTCCAGATGGCCGCGACCGTTCAGGTCCAGTATCACCCTCCAACCCCGGCTCCAGTCATCGTCCAATGCATGGATAACCACCGTGCGATTGCGTGCGATGGCTTCTGTGCGGGCATAACGCAGTCCGCCGGCAAGGGATTCGGCGGCGCTCTGGCGTCGTTGCGACTCGAGCAGCCCCTTGAGGCTCGGCACTGCCAGATTGGCCAGGATGCCGCTCAGGAACAGGCCGAGTATCAGTTCAATCAGCGAGAAACCTCGTTGTTTCATGGGCCGTCCCTCCGTGGACGCGGTGTGCTTTTTCAGTCGGTGCCGGATGGCAGACATAGTTATAGCGCCCAGTCCGGCGGGTCGAATGGTGGCCATTCTGTCCAAAGTATTTCGCTTTGTTCCGGGGGGCAGCGCCCAGGCAATACCGGCGCTAGTCTTGCGTCGCACAGCAGGTTTGCGCTGCTTTCTGATGACCTTCGACATGGATGGCGATGGTAATGAACGCTTTTTCCGTAACGCCCCACCCGCAACCGACCCAGGCCGGAATGACCCTGATCGAGGTCCTAGTATCTGTGCTGATCCTCGCTGTCGGCCTGCTAGGGGCGGCAGTCATTCAGCTCAATGCATTGAAATACACCGACAGTTCCAGGATGACCAGTCAGGCCAGTTTCATTGCCTACGACATGCTCGACCGGATCCGCGCCAATTCGGGTGCTGATTACTCCTGGGGCCAGGGTGAACGCGCGCCCTCCAGCACCTCGGTCGCGAGTGTGCGTGATCTGGACCTGCACGACTTTGAAGCGAATATCGTCGGGTTCGCCGGGGAAAGCGCCAAGGGGTCGGTTGCGGTCAATCAGCGAGAGGTGACCATCAGCATCAGTTGGGACGACTCCCGTGGAGCGAAGGCTCAAGGCACCCGGGAAACGTTCACCCTGACCAGCCGGGTTGCAGTCGACCCGAGGGTGTTGCCATGAGAGGTCCAGTATGCGGTTTCAGCCTGGTGGAGATGCTGCTGGCATTGGCCCTCGGCCTGATGTTGATCCTGGGGGTGACCCAGATTGCACTCAGCTCCCGAACCACTTATGCCAGCCAGAGTGCGGCTTCGCTGTTGCAGGATGATGCACGGTTCGCCCTTGGCAAGCTGATTCAGGAAATACGCCAGGCGGGCATGTTTGGCTGCTTGTCCGCTGCATCAATCAGCAACGCTCCCGCAGGTTTTGATCGTCCCATTGGATGGAGTACCACCGGCAGTTCCCGGTCCCTGACGCTGGTGACCGCCGACGTCGGGGAGGGTGGCAGCAAGCCGGACTGGACGGTGCTTTCCGATTGCACCGGCTCTGCCCACGCCTATGTTGGAAGCCCGCCGGCAGCGACGCCCGGGCAAATCCACTTCCCACTGCGCAAGCTGACCTACACCTTTGAGGGCGGGCAGCTGAAGTTCAGCACGCTGGCGGCCCCGAGCAAAGCGGTGCTGGTGGATAACGTGGGGGCATTCGATATCAGTTTCGGCGTGGCCGACAAGCCTGGCTCAACGGTTGTCAGCCGATATGACCCCAACCCCGGCGATGAGTCGCTCATCCGCAGCGTGCGGATTCTGCTGACACTTCAGGATCCAAATGGGTTGGTGAAAGACCAGGCCTACAGCGTGGTCGCGGCACTACGTAATCGCCTGGAGTAGCGTGCCCATGGGTTATTACCTCTCCCGTTCGAGGCAGGCAGGCATGGTTTTGCTGATCAGCCTGGTATTCCTGCTGCTGTTGGCACTCCTCGGATTGTCTTCGATGCAGGGAGCAATCTCGCAAGAAAAAATTACCGGCAGCCTTCGGCAGCGCAACCAGTCGTTTCAGCAGGCCGAAAGCGGCCTCAGGCTTGGCGAGTCTTTGGTGCAGGCGTCAGGTTTCGCCCTGCGCCCTTGCCACTCGACGGCTGCGTGCGCGCCACCTGCCGAATCGGTTTCGGTAGTGGGGCCGGGGACGAATCCCGTATCGACTGTGACCTGGATAGGGATGAAAGATGGCGTCTACGGTATTCAAAACCTGGGGCCGGGAACGGGTTTGGCTCAGCTCCCGGCAGAGGCCCAGGCCACGGTCTATCGCGTGACATCAGTGGGCGTCAGTGGGCACTCACGCTCCGTCCTGGAGTCTGTGTATGCCCGTGTGGGCAGTGGGCCCGGCGAGCGTTTTCGACGAATCATGTGGCGACAACTTCAATAGGTGAGCAGCACGATGGGCAAGGATTGCACAGGCTTCACCCTGATAGAATTACTGATCGCCGTGGCGATCGTCGGACTCCTGGCGGGCGTCGCCTATCCCGGGTATCTCAGCCATATGAAAAAGGTCTATCGCGCGGAAATTGCCGGGTTGCTGAGTGAGCAGGCACAGTACCTTGAGCGCTATTACGCGAGGAACGGCACTTTTATTGATGCGACTGGCGTCATCGCCGGCAATGATCGCTATAGAATCACCCCTGCATTGAACCCTCAGGATTTCGTTCTGCTTGCCACGCCGGCAATTGACTCGGTGATGGCGGGCGATCCCTGTGCCGCCTTCAGCCTGAGCAGTACCGGTGCGCGAAGCAATCCGGGAGCCGCGCCTGATATGACGCGCAAGGCGTGCTGGGGGCAATGATGAGGAAGCTGGACGATTGGGCGCCGGGCGTGCCTTTTTCTTTTTATCGGCTGGATCGAACAATGGCTAAGCAACAGCAAGTAGTGGTTGTGGGTGGTGGGGTAATCGGGTTGTTGACGGCGTTCAACCTGGCGACCCAAGGGCAAGCGGTTGTGTTGCTGGATCGTTCGGCGGTCGGTCAGGAGTCTTCCTGGGCCGGCGGCGGCATTGTCTCCCCGCTCTACCCGTGGCGCTACAGCCCGGCCGTGACGGCCCTGGCGCACTGGTCCCAGGATTTTTACCCGCAACTGGCAGAGCGTCTGTTCGCGGCCACTGGCATTGACCCGGAAGTTCACACCACCGGCCTGTATTGGCTGGACCTGGATGATGAAACCGAGGCGCTTGCTTGGGCAGCCCGCGAAGGGCGCCCGCTGAGCAAGGTGGATGTTTCAGCTGCCCATGACGCTGTGCCGGTGCTGGGTGCCGGGTTTTCCCAAGCGATCTATATGGCGGATGTGGCCAATGTGCGTAATCCGCGGTTGGTCAAATCCCTCAAGGCGGCCTTGTTGGCCCTGCCGGGCGTGACGATTCACGAGCAGTGTGCGGTTGATGGGTTTATTCAGCAGGGCGGCAAGGTTGTTGGGGTGAATACGGCGCTCGGGCCGATCCATGGCGATCAGGTAGTGCTGGCCGCCGGCGCCTGGAGCGGTGAGTTGCTGGGCCGCCTGGGGCTTGAGTTGCCCGTGGAGCCGGTCAAGGGGCAGATGATCTTGTACAAGTGTGCGTCGGACTTCTTGTCGTGCATGGTCCTGGCCAAGGGGCGTTATGCGATTCCCCGGCGGGATGGGCACATTCTGATTGGTAGCACGCTGGAGCACGAGGGGTTCGACAAGACGCCCACCGACTCTGCACTGGAAAGCCTGAAAGCCTCTGCCGTCGAGTTGATTCCGGCCCTGGCCGATGCCGAAGTGGTGGGGCATTGGGCCGGTTTGCGGCCCGGCTCGCCGGAGGGCATTCCGTATATTGGCAAGGTGCCAGGTTTCGACGGGCTGTGGCTCAACTGCGGGCATTACCGCAACGGCCTGGTGCTGGCGCCGGCGTCCTGCCAGTTGTTTGCCGATTTGTTGCTGGGACATGAGCCGATCATTGATCCGGCCCCGTATGCGCCGGCAGGCCGAATCAACGCTGGATAGATTTCGGCCCTTGCTCCAGATGCGCCTGGGTGCAATACCATTCCTGGCGCAGGCTCAAGGCTCGATCCTGTGGCAGGTGAAGGCCACAGTGGGCGCAACGAACCATCTGGATCGGGCCCTGTTCGCTGGGCCGCTGCTGTTTGGCGGCCGGACTTTTGAATTTGCGCCAAAACCATACCGCGGCAGCAATAACGGCGATCCAGAACAGTAGACGAACCATGGTGGGCAGCTTCTCGACAAGGAATCCCGCAGTTTAGCCAAGGACGTGATGGGCGCACAGCGCAATTATGCAGCGCAATAAAAAAGGGAGCTCCGAAGAGCTCCCTTTTTGCATCGCGGCGAACAATCAGTCAAAGATACCGAAAGTCATGTAGCTGAACCACGAGCGATCTTCGTTATTGCCCAGGGCTTGAGGCCCTTGCTCTTCGATGATGTCGCCGTTCTCGTCACGCGGCTTGAGGTCCGATGGAATCGAATCCTTGGCGTCCTGGTACTGCTTGATGATGTCCTGGTTGGCGCGGGTTTCGCCCGGCGGCAGCGGTGGACGGGACTCGATCAGGCCCAGCGTGTACTTGCTCAACCACGAGCGGTTGTCGGCTTCGGCAACCTGCGGTACGAACTGGCCGTCCTTCAGGCTTGGGTGGTCCGGGTAGTTGAGCTTCAGGGTTTCCAGGCTGGTGGCCGCCAGGGCGTCCAGGTGCAGGCGCTGGTAAGCCTCGGTCATCACGGCCAGGCCGTCACCCACCGATGGGGTTTCCTGGAAGTTTTCCACTACGTAACGGCCACGGTTGGCGGCAGCAACATACGCCTGGCGGGTCAGGTAGTAGTCGGCTACGTGGATCTCGTAGGAAGCCAGCAGGTTGCGCAGGTAGATCATGCGCTGCTTGGCGTCCGGCGCGTAGCGGCTGTTGGGGTAGCGGCTGGTCAACTGGGCGAACTCGTTGTAGGAGTCGCGGGCAGCGCCCGGGTCACGCTTGGTCATGTCCAGCGGCAGGAAGCGCGCCAGCAGGCCAACGTCCTGGTCAAACGAGGTCAGGCCCTTGAGGTAGTAGGCGTAGTCCACGTTCGGATGCTGCGGGTGCAGGCGGATAAAACGCTCGGCGGCGGACTTGGCAGCTTCCGGCTCGGCGTTCTTGTAGTTGGCGTAGATCAGCTCGAGCTGGGCCTGGTCGGCGTAGCGCCCGAACGGATACCGCGACTCCAGTGCCTTCAGTTTTGCCGTGGCGCTGGTGTAGCTGTGGTTGTTCAGGTCGGTCTGAGCTTGTTGGTACAGCTCGACCTCGCTCAGGTTTTCGTCGACGACTTCCTTTGTTGACGAGCAAGCAGCAGTCATGGCGAGGATGGCGATCAGCAGCAGGTGTTTCACTTGCATGGCGGCTTGCGTCCCTATGACGGCCGCTGTCTTGGGCGGGGCCGTCCTGTTATGATGAGCGCCCCTTGGAAAGCCTCGGGGCAAAAGACGCCGTATTTAACCACAAGCGCGCAGCCGAAACCAAAGGCTGTGCCACGCCTAGTCTGAGCATGTCCGATAAAATTGAACTTCGCGCAGAGGTGCCGTCCGAATTGGGCGGCCAACGCCTCGATCAAGTCGCCGCACAATTATTCGCTGAGCACTCGCGCTCGCGCCTTTCCGCCTGGATCAAAGACGGCCGCCTGACTGTGGATGGAGCGGTTATCCGCCCGCGAGACATAGTCCATGGTGGTGCGATTCTTGAGCTGACTGCCGAGCAGGAAGCCCAGGGAGAATGGATCGCCCAGGACATTGAACTGGACATCGTCTATGAAGACGACGACATCCTGGTGATCAACAAACCTGCCGGCCTGGTGGTTCACCCGGCCGCCGGGCACGCTGATGGCACGCTGCTCAATGCCTTGTTGCACCACGTGCCGGACATCATCAATGTCCCGCGCTGCGGCATCGTGCACCGCCTGGACAAGGACACCACCGGCCTCATGGTGGTAGCCAAGACCATTCAGGCGCAGACGCAGCTGGTCACACAACTGCAGAGCCGCAGCGTCAGCCGGATCTACGAATGCATCGTGATCGGCGTGGTAACCGCCGGTGGCAAAATCAATGCCCCGATCGGCCGCCACGGCCAGCAGCGCCAGCGCATGGCGGTGATGGAAGGCGGCAAGCAAGCCGTCAGCCACTACCGCGTGCTTGAGCGTTTCCGCTCCCACACTCACGTGCGGGTAAAGCTGGAAACCGGTCGTACCCACCAGATTCGGGTGCACATGGCGCACATCAACTTCCCGTTGGTCGGAGATCCGGCCTACGGTGGCCGCTTCCGCATTCCGCCGGCGGCCAGTGCAACCATGGTTGATTCGCTGAAAACCTTCCCGCGCCAGGCGCTGCATGCACGCTTCCTGGAGCTGGATCATCCGACGAGCGGTAAACGGATGAGCTGGGAATCGCCACTCCCAGACGATTTTGTCTGGTTGTTGTCGCTGCTCAAGCAGGATCGCGAGGCGTTTATCGGATGAGTGACTGGCTGATTCCTGACTGGCCCGCGCCGGCCGGGGTGAAAGCCTGCGTTACCACCCGTGCGGGCGGCGTCAGCGTGGCGCCGTTCGACAGCCTAAATCTCGGCGATCATGTCGAGGACAGCCTCGATGCCGTGCTCGAAAATCGCCGTCGTCTCTGCGCTGCCTTCAATATCCGGCCCGCCTGGTTGCGCCAGGTTCACGGTGTGGTTGTCGTCGAGGCGGATCCCGGCAGGACTGCCGAAGCCGATGGCAGTTGGACCAGCACTCCGGGCATCGCCTGCACTTCGATGACGGCTGATTGCCTGCCTGCCTTGTTTTGCAATCGCGCCGGTACCCGCGTCGCGGCAGCCCATGCCGGCTGGCGTGGCCTGGCCGCTGGCGTATTGGAAGCGACCGTTGAAAGCCTGGATACCGAGCCTGCCGACGTACTGGTGTGGCTGGGGCCGGCCATCGGTCCGCAAGCCTTTGAAGTCGGCCCGGAAGTGCGTGAAACCTTTATGCAGCAACTTCCGGAAACGATTGAGGCGTTCGTGCCCAGTCAGAACCCGGGCAAGTTCATGGCCGACATTTATCAGCTGGCCCGCCTGCGGCTTGCCGCCCGCGGCGTCACTGCCGTGTACGGTGGCGGCTTGTGCACCGTGACGGATCCCCGCTTCTATTCCTACCGTCGCAGCCCGCGCACCGGTCGGTTTGCCTCCCTTGTCTGGCTTGAACGCTAGACTCCTTTGACTTGGGTCAATCCTGACGCAAGTCAGCGGTCGCCCGCTTGAATCTTCCAGAATCCACCCCATCTATAAGGGTATCTGGCAGGTTTCTTCATTCAGGATGTGTTTGTTCATAGCTCCGGCCTGCTCAAAAGGAAGGTGACTAATGCGTATTGATCGTTTAACCAGCAAATTGCAGTTGGCTTTATCCGATGCCCAATCTCTGGCGGTTGGCCTGGATCATCCGGCCATCGAGCCTGCGCACTTGATGCAAGCGCTCCTGGAGCAGCAAGGCGGTTCCATCAAACCCTTGCTGATGCAGGTGGGCTTCGACGTCAACAGCCTGCGCAAGGAGTTGAGCAAAGAGCTCGACCAACTGCCGAAAATCCAAAACCCGACTGGCGACGTGAACATGTCCCAGGATCTGGCGCGTCTGCTTAACCAGGCGGATCGACTGGCGCAGCAAAAGGGTGACCAGTTCATCTCCAGTGAAGTGGTGCTGCTCGCCGCGATGGACGACAACAGCAAACTTGGCAAATTGTTGCTGGGCCAGGGCGTGAGCAAAAAAGCCCTGGAAAACGCCATCAACAACCTGCGCGGCGGCGAGGCGGTAAATGACCCTAACCACGAGGAGTCCCGCCAGGCCCTGGACAAATACACCGTCGACCTGACCAAGCGCGCCGAAGAAGGCAAGCTTGACCCGGTGATCGGTCGTGACGACGAAATTCGTCGCACCATCCAGGTCCTGCAGCGTCGCACCAAGAACAACCCGGTGCTGATCGGTGAACCTGGCGTGGGTAAAACCGCGATTGCCGAAGGCCTGGCCCAGCGCATCATCAATGGTGAAGTGCCGGACGGCCTTAAAGGCAAGCGCCTGCTGTCCCTGGACATGGGGTCGCTGATTGCCGGCGCCAAGTTCCGTGGCGAGTTCGAAGAGCGCCTCAAATCCCTGCTGAACGAACTGTCGAAGCAGGAAGGGCAGATCATTCTGTTTATCGACGAACTGCACACCATGGTCGGCGCCGGTAAAGGCGAAGGCTCGATGGACGCGGGCAACATGCTCAAGCCGGCACTGGCGCGGGGCGAGTTGCATTGCGTGGGTGCGACCACGCTGAACGAATACCGCCAGTACATCGAGAAGGACGCGGCCCTTGAGCGTCGCTTCCAGAAAGTATTGGTGGAAGAACCGAGCGAAGAAGACACCATCGCGATCCTGCGTGGCTTGAAAGAGCGGTATGAGGTCCACCATAAAGTCGCGATCACCGACGGTGCGATCATCGCGGCGGCGAAACTGAGCCATCGCTACATCACCGATCGGCAGTTGCCGGACAAGGCCATCGACTTGATCGACGAAGCGGCCAGCCGCATTCGGATGGAGATCGATTCGAAGCCCGAAGTGCTGGACCGTCTGGATCGGCGCCTGATTCAGCTGAAAGTTGAATCCCAGGCCCTGAAGAAAGAAGAAGACGAGCCGGCGAAGAAACGCCTGGAAAAACTCCAGGAAGAAATTGTTCGTCTCGAGCGTGAGTATTCGGACCTCGAAGAAATCTGGACCTCGGAAAAAGCCGAAGTGCAGGGTTCTGCGCAGATCCAGCAAAAGATCGAGCAGTCCCGTCAGGAACTGGAAGCAGCCCGCCGTAAAGGCGACCTGAACCGCATGGCCGAGTTGCAGTACGGGGTGATCCCGGACCTGGAGCGTAGCCTGCAGATGGTCGACCAGCACGGCAAGCCTGAGAACCAGCTGCTGCGCAGTAAGGTGACCGAGGAAGAAATCGCCGAAGTCGTCTCGAAGTGGACCGGTATCCCGGTGTCGAAAATGCTCGAAGGCGAGCGCGACAAGCTGCTGAAGATGGAAAGCCTGTTGCACCAGCGCGTCATCGGCCAGGAAGAGGCGGTGGTCGCGGTGTCCAACGCGGTGCGGCGTTCGCGGGCCGGGTTGTCCGATCCGAACCGTCCGAGCGGCTCGTTCATGTTCCTCGGCCCGACCGGCGTGGGCAAGACCGAGCTGTGCAAGGCCCTGGCCGAATTCCTCTTTGATACCGAAGAGGCGATGGTGCGGATCGATATGTCCGAGTTCATGGAGAAACATTCCGTGGCTCGCCTGATCGGGGCGCCACCAGGCTATGTAGGGTACGAGGAAGGCGGTTACCTGACCGAAGCGGTACGGCGCAAGCCTTACTCGGTGATCCTCCTGGACGAGGTCGAGAAGGCCCACCCGGATGTGTTCAACGTGTTGCTGCAAGTGCTGGAAGATGGCCGCCTGACGGACAGTCATGGGCGTACCGTGGACTTCCGCAATACGGTGATCGTGATGACCTCCAACCTGGGCTCGGTACAGATTCAGGAGCTGGTGGGTGACCGTGAAGCCCAGCGTGCAGCGGTAATGGACGCGCTGACCAGCCACTTCCGGCCGGAGTTCATCAACCGGGTCGATGAAGTGGTGATCTTCGAGCCTCTGGCACGGGATCAGATCGCGGGCATTACCGAGATCCAGTTGGGCCGCCTGCGCAGCCGTCTGGCGGAGCGCGAGTTGTCCCTGGTGCTGAGCCGCGAGGCGTTGGACAAGCTGATCGCGGTTGGTTACGACCCGGTTTATGGCGCACGGCCGTTGAAACGTGCGATCCAGCGCTGGATCGAGAACCCGTTGGCGCAGCTGATCCTGTCGGGCAGCTTTATGCCGGGCACCAGCGTCGAGGCGACGGTGGAGAACGACGAAATCGTCTTCCACTAAGCCCAAGCGGTACTGCTATAAGAAGAGGCCCTGCATTGCGGGGCCTTTTTTTTCGATAGGGCGTTGAACTGTAAGGCAAAGGCTTGTAAAGTGCGCCCCGCAGCAACGTCAGCCCAACGGTTTCTTCTCCCCAAGGCGAAATCAGAAAGAAGCGCAAATCATTGTCTTAAAAGCAATTTAAAGGGTTGACAGGGGTTTTTAAGATTGTAGAATAGCGCGCCTCAGAGACACTAACGTAGCGATACGGAAGCGTCGAAGAGAAGGTAACATGCAACAACGTAACACTTTGAAATATGTAGTTCCGTGATAGCTCAGTCGGTAGAGCAAATGACTGTTAATCATTGGGTCCCAGGTTCGAGTCCTGGTCACGGAGCCAATTTCAAAACCGGGGTATAGCGCAGTCCGGTAGCGCGCCTGCTTTGGGAGCAGGATGTCAGGAGTTCGAATCCCCTTACCCCGACCATATTTGGGTCGTTAGCTCAGTTGGTAGAGCAGTTGGCTTTTAACCAATTGGTCGTAGGTTCGAATCCCACACGACCCACCATTTTTGAGACCAGTTAACGCTGGAATCGAATCTTAAGATCAGAGGCCAAAAGCGCTGATCGAAGAAGGCGACTGAGAGGTCGCCTTTTTTTTACCGGGGTATAGCGCAGTCCGGTAGCGCGCCTGCTTTGGGAGCAGGATGTCAGGAGTTCGAATCCCCTTACCCCGACCATATTAAAAATCCTCGTATCGAAAGATACGGGGATTTTTTTTGTGCGCGGAATCCTGGCCTCACCACAAAACAAATGTGGGAGCGGGCTTGCTCGCGAAAGCGGTGTGTCAGCCAGTGCATCTGGCACTGAACCACCGCTTTCGCGAGCAAGCCCGCTCCCACGCTAACCGAGTCCTATCCCGGAACGTGCTGTCAGTGCAGTTTCAGGCGCGGCTCGGTCCCTCGCCCGATCTTGCTCCCCAGCATCAGCATCGCCGTGCGGAAGAAGCCATACAGTGCCATCTGGTGCATGCGATACAGCGACACATAGAACATCCGCGCCAGCCAGCCTTCCAGCATCACGCTGCCCGTCAGGTTGCCCATCAAGTTACCCACCGCCGAGAAGCGCGACAGTGAGATCAGCGAGCCGTAGTCGGTGTACTTGTACGACGGCAGGTCCTTGCCCTCGATTCGCAGTTTCAGCGACTTGGCCAGCAACGATGCCTGCTGGTGAGCTGCCTGGGCCCGTGGCGGCACATTGCGATCGGTGCCGGGTTGCGGGCAGGCCGCGCAGTCACCAAAGGCGAAGATGTTCTCGTCGCGGGTGGTTTGCAGGGTCGGCAGCACTTGCAGTTGGTTGATACGGTTGGTTTCCAGGCCGTCGATGTCCTTGAGGAAGCCTGGCGCACGAATCCCGGCGGCCCAGACCTTGAGACTGGCCGGGATTACCTGGCCGCTGCTGGTGATCAGGGCGTCGGCCGTCACTTCACTGACGGCGGAGTTGGTCAGGACGGTCACCCCGAGTTTCTCCAGGGTTTTATGTACGGGCCCGCCAATACGCTCCGGCAGTGCAGGCAACACCCGTGGGCCGGCTTCGATCAGGGTGATGTGCATGTTTTCCGGCTTGATCTTGTCCAGGCCATAGGCGGCCAGTTCATGTGCGGCGTTATGCAGCTCGGCGGCCAGCTCGACGCCGGTGGCACCGGCGCCGACGATGGCGACGCTGATCTGCTCTACCACGTCCGTCTGCCCGGCATGGGCGCGCAGATAGTGATTGAGCAATTGCTGGTGGAAAC
The DNA here is from genome assembly GCF_013385455.1 of Pseudomonas sp. G1002. Classification (NCBI taxonomy): domain Bacteria; kingdom Pseudomonadati; phylum Pseudomonadota; class Gammaproteobacteria; order Pseudomonadales; family Pseudomonadaceae; genus Pseudomonas; species Pseudomonas sp. G1002. The sequence goes on along the minus strand of NZ_JACAPY010000016.1, from coordinate 340,098 downwards.
GCTCAGCCTGCTTGCGGGTGTCGAGGAACAGGCAGTGTTGCGCCGCGCCTTCGGTGCCGAAGTCATTGGTGGTGCTGCCGACGGCGATCACCAGGCTGTCGTAGCCCAGCACGCGCGCGGGCACCAGTTCCCGGCCTTCCTCGTCGAGGGTGGCGGCCAGCTGGATTTTTTTCTGCTCGCGATCAAGCCCGCTCATGCGCCCCAGCTGGAACTCGAAGTGGTTCCATTTGGCTTGGGCAACATAATTGAGTTCGTCTTCCGAAGAGTTCAGCGAGCCGGCCGCCACCTCGTGGAGCAAGGGTTTCCAGATGTGGGTGAGGTTGGCATCCACCAGGGTGACGCTGGCGATGCCGCGCTTGCCCAGAGTCTTACCCAGGCGGGTAGCCAACTCCAGGCCGCCGGCGCCGCCGCCGACGATAATAATACGATGGGTCATGGGGATATCTCGCAAGGCTAAAGGAAATCGGTGCAGTTACCCGAGCGAGCGCCAGGCAGCTCATAGCGTCAGGTAACTCAAAAGGCGGCTCAGCAAACCCAGGCCGATCACTGCAACCAGCACCACGGCAAGGAGCAGCCAGGGCCGGAAAGGCTTGCGCTCGACTTGGTTCTGGGACAGTTGCAGGTACTCTTCGACATGCTGTTGGTCGTCGGGGTTCAGGCGGCTGGTCATAAAGGCCTCGTCAGGTAGACGTTGCTGAAGGGCGCCACGTTACAGTCAGGTGATTGGCGGCATTGCCTGAAGCATAGTCGCCAACCCGATCACAGGCTGATGCCCACATCGAACACTATGCTGCGCCCCAGATTGTTGCGCAAGAAGTCCGGTGCGTCCGGGTGCGCGAACAGTACGCGGGCGAAGGTCGGCCCCACGAGGGACAGCGAGCGCCAGCCCTGGCGCAGGTACTCGGTGGGAGGAGGGAAGTGACTGTTGAGGTCCAGTACTTCGCGCTTGAGGCTGGCGAAGGCGATGAGGTCCAGCTCCCCCAGGTCCATCCCGCGCTCTTTATAGTTGTGGGCCTTCTTGCGCAGGGTGGGCGCCAGGCGCAACAGGAATTCGTGGGCGGGAATGCGCCGGGGCTTGGCTTCTCGCCGAACCAGTTGGCTCAGGGAAAACGCGCTGCGCCGCCGCAGCAGTTCGTCACGCCATTCATCGTTCAGGCGCCGGCCTTCATCGAGTACGAAAAACACTTCGAAACTGGCGTCGCGAAACAGCACGTCCGGCGGCTCTTGCCCGGCGGCGTGGAATTCTTCGGCGCGGTAGGGCACGTTCAAGCCTTGCAACAGGCGCTGGCAGACCCAACGCTCACGCTCCCATTTGCGGGCATTGGACAGGAACGCGTTGGCTTGTTCGGCCGCTACGGTGAGCAGGCGCAAATAATCTGAGTCATCCATGTCACCAGCTTAGCGTCCAAATGATGACCGCAGGAAGTCCTGCGTCAAAAGGTCGGTGTAGACTGGCCACTCGACAGTTTCCCGTGGCATGAGGAGTATGCAGTGAAGGGTTTTGTGGTGCTGTTCTTGAGTCTTTTGCCCGTGTGGGCCCACGCCGTCGAAGTGGGTGAGCGTGTTGCACCCTGGACGTTGCTTGATCAGTTCGACCAGGCCTACACCCTGGATGACCAGGCGCAAACCTTGCTCGTAGCGCGCAGCATGGACGCCGCCAAGATCGTCGATGCGGCGCTGCAGGGCCAGCCCAAGGGTTACCTGGAGGCTCGGCATGCGGTGTTTCTCGCCGATATCCAGCGCATGCCCCGGCTGATCGCGAAGATGTTCGCGGTGCCGGCGATGCAGGCCTACAACTATCGCGTCATGCTCGACCGCGATGCTCGTGTTACCCCGCGCTATCCCGCACCTGTGGATAAAGTGCTGTGGCTGCAACTGGATCACGGGACGCTGGTGGCGCAGCACGAATACGATTCCGCCGCTGAACTGCGCCAGGCCCTGGAGCAGGTGCAGCCGTGATCAGCGCAGCGGTGTTGGCGCCGGAAACCCTCAGCATCGGCTGGCTGCTATATGCGCCGGTGGTGATGTGGGCGCTCCTGCGTTCGCCGTGGGTCGAGCTGTTTGCCGACCGCCGACGCCAGCACTTGCTGTTCGGCACCGTATTCGCACTGTTCATGTTGTGGTTGGTGCGCCGGGATTTCGACACTGGGGTGTCCTACCACTTCATCGGCATGACCGCCGTGACCTTGTTGCTCGATTGGCCCCTGGCGATCGTCGGAGGCTTTGCCGCGCAAATCGGCCTGGTGTTGCTCGGCCGCCAGGACCTGGCCGCCGTGGGGATTAACGGCATGCTGCTGATCCTGTTGCCGGTGCTGGTCACCGAAGGATGTGCGCTGCTGGTGGAGCGGGCGAAGCCACGCAATCCCTTTGTGTATATCTTCTGTTCGGGCTTTTTCGCCGCCGCACTGTCGGCCTTGCTGTGCCTGCTGGCAGGCCTGGGGCTGCTGTGGTTCGATGGCCGTTTTGCGATGCCGGAATGGATCGAGGATTTTGTCGGCTACTTGTGGCTGATCATTTTCCCCGAGGCCTTTATCAACGGCATGGTGATCAGCGCCCTGGTGGTGTTCTGCCCCGAGTGGCTGGAGACATTCAACCGCACTCGCTACCTCTCGGCGCCCTGGAAGGATGACGATCCGCGGCCTTGATCCAGGTCAAATGCCGCACACGCAAGTGGTCGCATGCTCTGCAAAATTTCCAGGAGCACGGAATCATGAGTGTGTACGAGTGGGCACGGCAGGAGTTACGCAGAAGCCAGGACGCGGCGCAGGAAATCGGCTTTGACCCGGGCTTGACCCTGCGCGCCATGCTCAGTGCGGTGGTGCAGCAGAGCAAGGGCGTGCGCAGTTTTGAAGACCTGGCCGACGAGCTGCAGTACCTTGCAGAGAATCTCGACGACCAGCAGGACTATGGCTTTATGCGGCCTTAGTGTTTGGGCTGAAAGTCTTCGGAGAACAGGTCGTCCTCGGCGTCCGGACTGACCGGGATCTTGTGTTCCTCGGACGCCCAGGCGCCCAGGTCGATCAGTTTGCAACGGTCCGAACAGAAGGGACGGTTGACGTTTTCTGCTTTCCATTCCACAGGTGCGCCGCAGGTTGGGCATTCGACGTTCAAGGGTTGGCTCATGATCGGCCTCCACGCAAAGTAAGGTAAAAGTGGTGCAGTCGCTCGACCTCGGCGTGCAGCCGGGCCAGGTCCTGGTCATTGACCAGCACGTCATCGGCATGGCGCAGGCGGTCTTCACGGGTGGCCTGGGCCTTGAGAATCGCCTGCACCTGCGCTTCGCTGATGCTATCGCGTTGCAGGGTACGCTGTATCTGCAGCGATTGCGGCACGTCGATCACCAGCACCCGCTGGGTCATGGTGTACTGGCCGGACTCGATCAGCAGCGGTGACACCAGGATCGCGTAAGGCGATTGTGCACGCGCCAGGTGGCTGCGAATCTCCTCGGCGATCAGCGGGTGCAGCAACGCCTCCAGCCAGCGGCGCTCGTCGGGCACTTCGAAGATCAGCTTGCGCAACGCGCCGCGGTCCAGTTGCCCGTCAGGCTGCAGCACACCCGCACCGAAATGCCCGGCAATCTGCGCCAGGGCAGGGCGCCCGGGTTCGACTACCCAGCGCGCGGCGTGGTCGGCGTCAATCAAGTCCACGCCAAGCCGGACGAAGTGTTCGGCGGCCGCGCTTTTGCCACTGCCGATGCCGCCAGTGAGGCCAAGAATCCAGGGTGTTGCGACAGAAGTGGTCATCTGAAACCGACAGACTGCAAATAGAAGTCGGTTATTTGACCACCCCAGAGCAATGCAATCCAGCCGGCAATTGCCAGATACGGACCAAAAGGCATTGGAGTGGATGCGTGGGCTTTGCGCAGGCGCAATAGAATCAGGCCTCCCATCACACCCACCAGGGAAGACAGCAACAGCGTCATCGGCAGGATCTGCCAGCCGCCCCAGGCACCGAGCATGGCCAGCAGCTTGAAATCCCCGTGCCCCATCCCGTCCTTGCCGGTAATCAGCTTGAACACCCAGAACACCGACCACAGGCTCATGTAACCGGCTACCGCGCCCCACAGCGCATCGGGCAATGAAACAAAAACGCCAAAGCTGTTGAGGATCAGGCCCAGCCACAGCAACGGCAGCACCAGCACATCCGGCAGCAGTTGGTGGTCTGCATCGATCAGGCTCATCGCCAGCAAGCCCCAACTCAACAACAACACCGCTCCGGCTGCCCAGCCAAAACCGAAATGCCAGGCGACAACCGCCGAGATCAGCCCGCACGCCAGTTCGGTGATGGGATAACGCGCGCCAATAGGTTGATGGCAACTTGAGCAACGTCCCTTGAGCAGTACATAACTGAGCAGCGGAATATTCTCCCAGGGGCGAATCGGGTGGCTGCAGTGTGGGCAACAGGAGTTGGGGCGCATCAGGTTATAGGGAGCCGCGATGGGCTCGGCGGGAAGCCCCAGTACTTCATGGGCCTGGGCTCGCCATTCGCGCTCCAGCATCTTCGGCAGGCGCCATACCAGCACGTTGATAAAACTGCCGACAATCAAGCCCAGCAGCAACGCGCCTGACACAAACACCCACGGCTGATAAACGAGGATTTCAGTCAGTGGCGTGCTCAAAAGGCTGTACCGAGTTGAAAGATCGGCAGGTACATGGCCAGCACCAATGCCCCGACGATGCCACCGAGTACCACCATGATCAGCGGCTCCATGAGGCTGGTAAGGTTGTCCACCAGGTTATCGACGTCAGCCTCGTAGTGGCAGGCGACTTTTTCCAGCATGTTATCGAGGCTGCCCGACTCCTCGCCGATAGCCGTCATCTGGATCGCCATGCCTGGAAACAGGCCGCTTATGGCCATGGATTCATTCAGCTGGATTCCGGTTGCAACGTCGTGCCGCATACGATTGATTGCCTGTTTGAACTGCCCGTTACCCGTGGCGCCGGCCACGGAATCCAATGCCTGCACCAATGGAACGCCCGCCGCAAAGGTGGTCGAGAGCGTGCGAGCATAGCGGGCGACCGCCGATTTTTTCAGCAGTGTGCCTGCCACGGGAGCTTTCAACAAACTGGCATCGAGCCAGTGGCGAAAGCCTGTGGACGAGCGATAGGCTTTGCGCATTCCTGCGAAACCGGCACCCGCGGCCAGGATCAGCATCCACCAGCTTTGCTGCATGAACTCCGACAGGCTGATGACGCCCAGGGTAAAGCCCGGCAGTTGTGCATCGACGCCGGCAAACAACCCCTGAAACTGCGGCACCACGTGAATCAGCAGGATTGTGCTGACAGCGGTGGCGACTGCCAGTACCGTCACGGGATAGGTCATGGCCTTCTTGATTCTGGCTTTCAGCTGTTCGCTTTTTTCCAGGTGAATGGCCACCCTTTCCAGCAGCGCTTCGAGTGCGCCCGCCTGTTCACCCGCCGCAACCAGGTTGCAGTACAGATCATCGAAGTAGCGTGGGTATTTCTGCAAGGCGACAGCCAGGCTGCTGCCGGCGGCGATCTCCTGCTTCAAGCCTTGTACCAGCGCCCCCATATGCCGGTTGTCGAAGCCCTCGGCGATGATATCCAGCGCCTGTAAAAGTGCGATACCTGCCTTCAGCAGCGTCGCCAGTTGGCGGGTGAAGAGGGCGATCTCTGCCGGTTTGACCGGCAGGGCGAGGCTCGGCCAACCGGCGAATTTCTTGCGTACGCGCCCAGGATTGATACCTTGCTGGCGCAGCAGTGCCTTGATCAGGGCGGGATTGTGACCGCGGGTTTCTCCGGATACCTTGCGCCCTTTGCGGTTGACGCCTTCCCAGGCGTAGATCGCTGAAACATCATTCATTTCACGGTTCCGCACACAGACAGTGGAAGATTTATAGCTTAGTCAGGTGACGGATTCGGGCAGGCTCGCCGTGAGCGAAAAAATGTCAGTTTGTGCGTCTTGTTCAGCATTGGTTGCGCGGGGGTGAGTACACTGGCGCGGTTGCCGAGACGGGGTGCAGGATGCGCCTCGCGAAAGGTTTTATTCTGGAGAGTGAATGTGATGCGTCAGAAAGGTTTTACCTTGATCGAATTGTTGATCGTCGTGGCAATCATCGGCATTTTGGCCACCATCGGCCTGCCCATGTACACCAAGCACCAGGCCAAGGCCAAGTTCACCGCAGGGCTGGCCGAAGTCTCCGCGTTGAAGGCGGGCTTTGAAGACACGCTGAACCAGGGGACGCCACCGACCTTGGCGTTGATTGGCGGGACCAGCCCAACGGCCAACTGCAGGATTGACGTGACCGGCGACATCGCCACCGGTGCTGGCACGATTGCCTGTGAAATCCTCGACGCACCCGCGCCGGTCCTGGGCAAGATCATCACCTTGACCCGTAGCGCCACAACCGGCTGGAAGTGCACCACCACGGCAGAAGACCAATACGCCGCTAAAGGTTGTGCTTCCGGCGGCGCGTGATCATCAGGTCGTCTACTGTTTACGCAGCAAGGAAGAGCGTGTGTGTAAACCGCTCTACGCCCATCACAAGGAAGTAGAGGTTGCCGATGACGTCGTCTGTCCAGCAGCGGGGGAACATATTCCTCGTCGTGGTTATGTGTCTGCTGATGCTGGCGATCTGCGCGCCTTTCAGTAGTCATGACTGGCAACGTGCGGTGCAGATATGGGTGGCGCTGTGTGCGGTGGTGTATGGGCTGTGCTTGCCGCAGGCAGAGCGATGCGTAGACAGGTCGACAGCGCTCGGGGTGTCGCTGATCGGGGGCGCGGGGCTGGTTTCGGCCCTGTTGGCCCACCAGCCACTCTGGGCGTTGACCGAGCTGGCGCTGCTCATCAGTTGTTGCGCCACTGCTGTGGCTTTCAGCCGGGCCAGGCGCAATGGGGATGAGTCCCTGGATCGTGTATTGGTCCTGTTCGTATTGCTGCTGTGCATGGTTAAAAGCATTCAATATCTGCACGCCGGGGTCCTCGCCTTCACCAGCGGCGAAGCAATCGTGAATACCGATTTGCTGTTGTCCGGGTTCTCCAATAAACGTTTCTACGGTCAGTTCCAGACCTTCACCCTGCCGCTGCTGGCGCTTCCCTTGCTGGTTTCAAACGTCGCTCGTCCAGCGCGGGGCGCAGTGTTCGCCCTGCTGTGTGTCTGGTGGCTGATCGCGATCGGTGGCGGTACCCGCGGCACCTGGCTCGGTATGGGCGCTGCCGGCTGCGTGCTGATGTTCCTGGGGCCGCAGGGGCGTCGTTGGCTGGGCTGGCAGTTGGCGGCACTGGCCTGTGGGTTAGTGTTGTATTGGTTGGTCTTCACGGTGCTGGCAGGGTACTTGGGGATTGTAATTTCCAATGGTGCCGTAGACCGACTGACCACCAGCCTCTCGGGGCGTGGGCCTATATGGTGGCAGGCCTGGAGCATGATTATCGAGCGGCCCTGGCTGGGTTTCGGGCCGATGCATTTTGCCGACATCGCCAATGACATTGCCGCTCACCCTCACCAGGCGATTCTGCAATGGGCCAGCGAATGGGGCGTACCGTCGACGCTGTGCGTGATCGCGTTGGTTGCGTGGGCGGGTTGGTCAACCTTGGGCGTGTTGCGTGAGCGTGCGTTGTCCTTGGCGCCCGTGGACCTGCTGCGCCTGTGCCTGTTTGCCTCGCTGATCGGTGCACTGGCCCAGGCACAGGTGGATGGGGTGATCGTGATGCCGGTGTCGCAACTCTGGCTGGCGCTGGTGGTTGGCTGGCTGATGGGATTGCATGTGTGGCGCGTTCCATCGGTCGCCCCGATGCCGGCGTTGTACAGGGTGTGGATGGCCGCGAGCGTCGTGGCCGTGGGCTTGCTGGTGTTCGTCGCGATTCGTGACGTGCCCCGACTCACGGAGCGCAGCGAGCGCTACATGGGCCTGGGCAACGGTCACCTGCAGCCACGCTTTTGGGTGCAAGGTGTGATTGCCCTCGAAATGCAGTGAGTTGCCGGACGTCCAAGGCAGTGCTAGCTTTAGCCCACCGCCCGTGTAGCTCAGCCGGTAGAGCAGCGCACTCGTAACGCGAAGGTCGCAGGTTCGATTCCTGTCTCGGGCACAAAGGCAACACAGTTTTCAGATGATCCCAGAATGGTTCTGAAGGCCAGACGAACCGGTATTCATGCCTGTTCTTTTGTATCTGCGCGACCTTGATGACCCAGATGCATCCCCATTCCTCGATCTAAGAGAACGACATGACCACACAAGAAATGACCCAGGAAGCGCGGCACGAAGCAGCCCTCAAAAAGTACGTCGCGGAGTCGCCGGAACTGCTGGATGAGATCAAGGACCTGAGCGCCGATGATCAAAGGGACCAGATCCAATGGGCGTTTGAGGATGAGGCCGAGGCCCAGGGCCTGCAGCCATGGGAACTGACCCTGAAGTACACCTCCACCCCCGAAGCGTTCGAGGCGGCTCGCCTGGCTTTGCACAAGGAAGCGGCCGAGGTGCTGGGTGTCGACTGGAATGAGTATTGCGGGATGAACAATCTCGCGATCTGACACAAGTTTGATGTGGCGAGGGAGCTTGCTCCCGCTGGGTTGCCAAGCGACCCCAAAAACCTTGGGAGCGCTGCGCACTCCAGCGGGAGCAAGCTCCCTCGCCACAAAAGCAGGCGCTTACATTCAAGGGCGTTTCAGAGACTAAGCCGCATCGACAAATCCACCGCCTTCACATCCTTGGTCATCGCCCCGATGGAGATGTAGTCCACGCCGGTTTCAGCGATGGGCAGCAGGGTGCTTTCGTTGATCCCGCCACTGGCCTCCAGCTTGGCTTTGCCGTTGTTCAGGCGCACCGCTTCGCGCATGTCATCCAGGCTCAGCTCATCCAGCATGATGATGTCGGCGCCCGCCGCCAGTGCCTCACGCAGTTCCTCCAGGCTTTCCACTTCGATTTCCACCGGCTTGCCCGGGGCGATCTTGTGGGCGGCGCTGATGGCCTGGGCAATGCCGCCGCAGGCTGCGATATGGTTTTCCTTGATCAGGAACGCGTCATACAGGCCGATGCGGTGGTTGTGGCAACCACCGCAGGTCACTGCATATTTTTGCGCCAGGCGCAGGCCGGGCAGGGTCTTGCGGGTATCCAGCAGCTTGACCTGGGTGGACGCGACAAAGTCCGCCAGGTATTGGGCGCGGGTGGCAACGCCTGACAACAGTTGCAGGAAATTCAGCGCGCAACGCTCGCCACTGAGCAGCGAGCGGGCCGGGCCTTCGAGGTGAAACAGCGCCTGGTTGGGGCTGACACGTTCGCCGTCGCGCACCTGCCAATGCACCGCGACGCGTGGGTCCAATTGGCGAAACACCGCTTCCACCCAGGCCGTGCCGCTGATGACGGCGGCGTCGCGCGTGATGATCGTGGCCTTGGCCAGGCGTTCGGCGGGGATCAGTTGTGCGGTGATATCCCCGCTGCCGATGTCTTCCAGCAGTGCGCGACGCACGTTGGCTTCGATTTCGGCGGTCAGGTCGGCTAGACGAAGATTGGGCATAACAGGCTCCACAAACAAAGTGCCTGGATTATAGGGGCAGGGCGGGCCTGAACCCAAGGCAACTGGCACCTCGGGTGCGGTGCGCGATGTTCATTTACACGGCAATCACAGAGTTCGCTGGCGCAACAACCCTCATTTGCAAGATAATCTCGCGCCTTGCAATTGGCGTCATAGCTTTGACGTCACGGTGATAGCCCGATTTTCGCAGTGCCCCGGCGTGCTTCGCGCTGTTGCTGCACCGATCTTTCACACAATCGAATACCGCCGTTTCAGGAGGCCAGGATGCACAATGACGGGAAGGTGGTGCCGATCAATAAGGCACGGGCGACGCCATCGCCGCTCGCCCGCCTGCCGGTGGTGTTGCTCCAGGTCCGTGACAAGGCGGCGCAGCAACTCAGGCAGGGACTGCAGGAGCTGTTTGATAACGCCGACGACACCCTGTTCGAAATGGCCGACAAGACCCGCAGTAACGTCGACCACGGTATTTTCTTTGAAGCCATGCGCGACCTGCGCCTCAAGCGCAAGAATTTCGAGCGTGGCTTCATGGAGCAACTCTACGAAGCGTTTGCCAATCTTGGCAACGTGGAGCGCGGTGAGCTGCAACTGATTCCGGTGGTGTCCTACACCGCGGCGCCCGGGGTCTCGGGCGATGAGCTGGAAAAAGCCGTCGCGCTCGAGGCCATGCTGGGCAAGGTGCTGCGCCGTGACGGGCTCGCCCTTGGGCAATTGACAGCCCGGCTGAATGCCTTGCTCGACAAACGCCTGGATGATCGGGACAACCCCCTGGGCCCGGCAATGCTGTGCGCGTTTTTTCTGCAAGCAGGACGCAGCCTTGGCGTGGAAATCCGGGTCAAGCTGATCATTCTCAAGCTGTTTGAGAAATACGTGCTCAGTGACGCTGATCTGTTGTACGGCGAAGCCAATCAGTTGCTGATCGCCACCGGCGTATTGCCCGAACTCAAGGCCGTGCCATCGCGGCGCGCCGTCGCCACGGCCGAGTTGCCTGAAGACACCCCGCCGATTGCCGGACACCCGGCAGACGACAGCGGCCAGGAAGTTTTCGCGGCGTTGCAGGAATTGCTGTCGGCAGTGCGCGGCAGCGTGGCACCCACGCTGGAAGCCAGCGCCGAGACCCAGCCCATCTCCACCCGTGACTTGCTGCGCCTGCTGTCCCATTTGCAGCAATATGTGCCTGAGCCTGAGGTCGAGGATGATTTCGACCTGCGCAACCAGCTTGAACAATTGCTGACCCGGGTCAGCGTCAAGAGCGGCAAGTCTCGGGTGGTGGAGGATGCGGACGAGGATGTGATCAACCTGATCGCCATGCTGTTCGAGTTCATCCTCAATGACGGTACGGTGCCCGAATCCCTCAAGGCGCTGATCGCCCGCCTGCAGATCCCGATGCTGAAAGTGGCGGTGCTGGACAAGAGTTTTTTCAGCCGCACCAATCACCCGGCGCGACGCTTGCTCAATGAAATCGCTTTGGCGGCCATGGGCTGGAGCCAGCGCGACGATTATCAGCGCGACAGCCTGTACCTGCACATCGAGCAGGTGGTGCAGCGGTTGCTGAACGATTTTGTGGATGATCCGGCGATCTTTTCCCAGCTCCTGACCGAGTTCACCGCGTTTACCCATGACGAGCGACGCCGCAGCGAATTGCTAGAGCAACGTACCCGCGATGCGGAAGAAGGGCGCGCCCGTACCGAAATCGCTCGTCAGCGTGTAGCCGAAGCCCTCAATCTGCGGTTGCTGGGCAAAGTACTGCCCGAGGTCGTGGTGCAGTTCCTGCAACAGGCCTGGAGCCAGGTGCTGTTGCTGGCGTGCCTGAAGCATGGTGAGCACTCGCCACAATGGCTGGCCGGGTTGCGCACCATGGACGAGTTGATCTGGAGTGTCGGCCTCAGCGAAGACACCGACGCCGGCCGGCACCTGCTGGAGCAGTTGCCAGGCTTGCTGAAAGCCTTGCGCGATGGGTTGAGCGGCGCGGCATTCGATCCCTTCATTACCCGGGAATTTTTCACCCGCTTGCAAACCCTGCATGTCCAGTCGTTCCGGGGCAGTGCCGAGGAACAACCGTCGCTGTCGCAAGTCGAGGTGCGCGAGGCATTCGTCCTCAGTCCCGCGGCACCGGCCATCGAGGCGAGCCTGCCGGAAGATGATCCCGACCTGCTCAAGGTTCGCCAACTGCGGATCGGTTGCTGGGTGGAATTTCAGGAAGATGCCGAAAACACCCTGCGTTGCAAGCTGACGGCGATTATTGCGCCGGGCAATACCTGTATTTTCGTCAATCGAACCGGCCTCAAGGTATTGGAAAAAAATCCGCTTGAACTGGCCCTGGAGTTCAAGCGCGGCGCGGTGCGAACCCTGGATGATGCGCTGTTGTTCGACCGCGCCCTGGCTTCGGTGATTGGCAACCTGCGCCAACTTCATCGCGCCAAGTGATCGCAACCAGACAGCGGAACGCGGCATACTGAGTCACCCCAGCCTCGTTCAAGGAACCAGTATGCAGTTGGACCCCGCCAGCGGTTGGTGCCAGGGCATTCGTCATTGCCCCTCGCCCAACTTCAACGAGCGCCCCGGTGGCGAGATTTCCCTGTTGGTGGTGCACAACATCAGCCTGCCACCGGCGCAATTCGCCACCGGCAAGGTGCACGAGTTTTTCCAGAATCGCCTGGATGTCACGGAACATCCCTACTTTGAAGGTATTGCCGACCTACGGGTTTCTGCGCATTTTCTGATTGAGCGTGATGGCGCGGTGACGCAGTTTGTCTCGTGCCGGGACCGAGCCTGGCATGCCGGGGTATCGAGCTTCGAGGGGCGTGAGACGTGTAACGACTTTTCCCTGGGGATCGAGCTGGAGGGCACTGATGACCTGCCCTTCACCGATGCCCAGTATCAATCCCTGATCGCCCTGACGCGCCAGTTGCTGGCGGCGTACACGGGCATTACCCGCCAGCGCATTTGTGGCCATAGCGATATCGCCCCGGGACGCAAGACCGACCCCGGACCCGAATTTGATTGGGCGCGCTTTCGCAGCGCCTTGCAGGATGGAGGACACGCACAATGAGTTTTCTGGTGTTGGTGCTGGCGGTATGGATCGAGAAGTTCTCGGCCCTGCGTCACCGAATACAACGTGATGGCGGTTGGTTGCGGGAACTGGCCAAGCTGGAGTCGAGCGCCAGCCTGGGCAAGCAGCCGTGGCTGATCCTCACATTGCTGGTGCTGCTGCCGGTGGCCTTGCTTGCGTTGTTGTTGCTGGTGCTGGAGCCAGTGGCCTATGGCCTGTTGGCGCTGCCGGTGCACCTGCTGGTGGTGATCTACAGCCTGGGCCGTGGCGATCTCTTGGCCGGATTGGGCCCGTTCCGTGATGCCTGGCGCCGGGGTGACCTGCAAGCGGCCGAACATGTGGCCGAACGTGACTTGAGCATCAGTGCCGACAGTGGTGAGCAGTTGCTGGAGCGGGTCCAGGGCCATCTGTTGTGGCAGGCCTACCAAAGCTTCTTCGCGGTGATTTTCTGGTACTTCCTCCTCGGGCCGGTGGCCGCCCTGGCCTACCGTCTGCTGGCGCTGGCGACCGAGAACAGCAAGAACCCACTGGTGGCCGAGCGTGCCGGGCAATTGCGCCATGCCTTCGACTGGTTGCCGGTACGTTTGCTGGCGGCGAGTTTCGCCCTGGTCGGCAACTTTGTGGCGGTCGGCCGGGTGATGCTGCATGAGCTGCTGAGCTGGGACATCAGTGCTGCGCAACTGGTGGAGAAGGTGGGCCTGGTGGCCGCGGAGATCCCGCCACCGGTGGTAGGCGCCGAGGGCATCAACAGCCTTGATCGTATCTGGGAGTTGCTGCTGCGTGCCGCCGTGCTGTGGTACGCCGGCTTTGCCATCTGGACCGTGCTGCCCTGATTTGCCTCCCTGTAGGAGCGGGCAAGCTCGCTCCTACCTCGTTAACCTTAAGTTACAAACCTCCTTTTCGAATTGAGCTATACAGACAGAGCGCCAAATAGTGGCTATCTGCCGCCGCCCTGCGCCCTCAATAAAAATAAAAGAAAAGGGAGTTCACCTGTGAAGAGCTTGCTCTATCCCGCCGTCGCGTTCATGAACCGCCTGACCTTCGGCATGAAGTTCAGCCTTATCAGCGTGCTGTTCCTGTTGCCGATGCTGGCCACCAACTACTACCTGGTGCGCGATTCCTGGCGAGAATTCCAGGGCACTCGCATCGAGCTGCAAAGCCTCGACCTGCTGGGCAGCAGCCTGGCCCTGCGCCGCGACCTGGAAACCCTGAACAACCAGGTACAGATCAACGCAACCCTCGGCCAATCAGGCAAGGCCGGTGATATCGAAAACAAAATCACCGCCCTCGAAGACAGTCTGCTGCAGCGCCTGCAAAGCTTCCACGCCCTGTCCGCCGACCCTGAGCAGGCCGCCGCCTTCGAAGCCAAGCGCGATGAAATGATCGCCGCCTTCAAGGCCCAGCAACAGGAAACTTCACTGCTCAGCAAAAGCGCGCTGATCGGCAAACTCCTCAACAAGGCGCAGATGCTCAGCCAGATCATCGCCAGCCAGTCGGGTTTGAGCCGTGACCCCCAGGGCGACCTGCGCCAACTCAGTGAACTGATCACCAGCGTCACCCCGCAAGTCACCCAGACCCTGGGGGAAGGCCGGGCCATGGGGGCTTATTCGTTGGGCCAGGGTTTTCTCAATTCGTCGTCCAGCACTCGTTTTGACGAGCTGCTGCAGCAACTGGAAAAGCTCCAGGCGGAATACGGCCTGAAACTGCAGGATGCCCTCGGCTCCAGCAAGCCCGCCCACGCAGCATTGGCGAGCCTGGCGGACGCGAGCAAGGCCAGCCTCAAGCAAGGCAGTGAGTTGTTCGAAGAGCAGGTCGTGGTGGCCGAAACCCTCGACGCCCCATGGCAAGGCTTCTACGACGACGTCAGCACGTTGATGGCCAAGACCTATCAGCTCGACGAAGCCACCCTGACCTTTCTCGAGCAGCAACTGGAGCAACGCCTGTCAGAAAACCGCACGCACATGATCGGATTGGTGGCGGCACTGGCGTCGGTGTTTTTGCTGATCTTCTATTTGTATGCCGGTTTCTACGCCTCCACCCGCACCACCTTGCGCCGCCTGGGGGCGACGATGGACAAGGTGGCGGCCGGTGACATGACCGTCACCTTCGTCGCCCACAGCCGCGACGAACTGGGGGATTTGGGCCAGGTGTTCAACGCCACCGTGGCCAAAATCCATGACCTGATCGAGCGGGTAGGGCACACCGTCAACCAGGTCGAACACCAGGCCGGGCAAGTGGAGTCAGTCTCGGCCAGCAGCAACCAGGCCGTGTCCGGCCAACGCAGCCAGATCGAGCAAGTGGCGACCGCCATGAACCAGATGTCCTCCACTGCCCAGGAAGTGGCGCGCAGTGCAGCGGCGGCGGTCAGCAGCGCCCACAGCGTCAACGATGAAACCGTCAGCGGACGCGGCCTGGTGCAGTCCCAGCAAGGCAGTATCGCGGCGTTGGCTTCGGAGATCGATCAATCGGTACGGGTCATCAACCAATTGGCTATCGACAGCCAATCCATCAGTCGCGTACTGGAAGTGATCAAGAGCATTGCTGAACAGACCAATCTGCTGGCGTTGAATGCCGCCATCGAGGCCGCGCGCGCCGGTGAGCAAGGACGCGGTTTCGCCGTGGTGGCCGATGAAGTGCGCACTTTGGCCCGGCGCACCCAGCACTCCACCGAAGAGATCGAGCAGATGATTGCCAAGCTCCACAGCGGTGTCGGCGCTGCGGTGAAGGCCATGGGCACCAGCCACGAGATGGCCAATGGCACGGTGGGGCAGTCGGAAAAAGTCCAGCAGGCCCTCGAAAACATCCTCGGCGCGGTAGGCATGATCGTCGACCAGAACCAGCAGATTGCCGCCGCCGTCGAACAGCAGACTGCCGTGGCCCATGACATCGATCAGAACATCGTCGAGATCAATCGCGCCGGTGAACATGCAGCGCAGGGCGCGCACCAGACTGAAGAGGCCAGCCGGCAGTTGTCCTTGCAAGTGATCGAGCTGAAGCAGTTGATCGGGGCCTTTCGAGTGTGAGGCATGGCCAGGCATGCATCGGGGATGGGCCCCTACCAGTTGAACAGCTCGCAGGCAGTACGGGTGCTCGCCTCGGCCAGCGCTGAGGAGCTGATGCCCATACGCTCCGCCAGGGCGGCGCAGATGTCTGGCAGGTGTTCGGGGCTGTTGCGCTGGCCGGGGTACATCACGGGGGCCATGTCCGGTGAGTCGGTTTCCAGTACCACGCTTTCCAGCGGCAGCCGGGCGATCACCTTGTGCATGCGCAGGGCTTGCGGCCACGTGGCCGCGCCGCCCAGGCCCAGTTTGAAGCCGAGCTTGATGTACTCGCGGGCCTCTTCCTGGCTGCCGGCAAATGCGTGGATGATTCCGCCCCGTGGCAGCCGAATGCGCTTGAGAGTGGCGATCACGGCAGCGTGGCTGCGGCGCACATGCAGCAGCGCCGGCAGTTGGAAATCCACCGCCAGCTTCAGTTGCGCTTCAAACAGGCTTTGCTGGCGTTCGCGGTCCAGCTGTTCGAGGAAATAATCCAGGCCGATTTCGCCCACCGCGCACAGTTGCCGGTGGCCGTTCAGGCGGGTCAGCCAGTCGCCCAGTTCCGTCAGGTCGGCGGGGCGATGGTGGTCGAGATACACCGGGTGCAGGCCGAAGGCGGCGAATAAATCCGCGTCGGTTTGCACCAGGTCCCACAACCGTTGCCAATTCTGCTGATAGACCCCGAGCACCACCATCCTGCGCACGCCCAGGCGGCGACTGCGGCTCAGGACTTCGCGGCGGTCCGTATCGAAGTCCGGAAAATCCAGATGGGTGTGGCTGTCGATCAGCTCCACACCGCTTACTCCGAGTGAATCCGCTGCTTGAACGTACGGCCGATGGCATGCACGCCGGGTTCGTAGTGCTGTTCTTCAATGGCCGCCAGCGCCAGGCGCAGCGCGGTGTCGGCAATCAACTGATGCTGCTGGGCCATGGCATTCACCGGCAGCGGCAGGAAATCCAGCAGTTGGGTGTCGCCAAACGTCCCCAGTCGCAGTGGCCGGGATTTGAGCGGGAAGTCATGCAGCGCGTCAAACACCCCTTGCAGCAGGACGTAGGACGTAGTCACCAGTGCGTCAGGCAAATGCCCCAGGCTTTGCAGCAACTGCTCCATCAGCTGTCGGCCACAGTCGCGGCTGAACGACTCGCCTTGTTCGATCAGCACTTCGCCGCTGAAGTCTTTCAGCGCTTGCTTGAAACCGGCGGTACGTTCCTGGCTGATGCTCAGCTCTGGCCGCGCGCCGATCAACACGATCTGCTTGGGCAGCGGGTGCAGCAGGCTGCTGGTCAATTGCTGGCAGGCCTGGCGATCATCGCTGACCACCGAGCAAAACTGCGTAGACTCCATCACCCGGTCGATGGCGATCACCGGCAAACCCTTGGCTTGCAGTTCGCGGTAGCTGTCGTCGGTGGCCGGCAGGCAGCTGGCGACAAACAGCGCATCGCAACGGCGGGCGCGGAACAGTTGCAGCAGTTGCCGCTCACTGTTGGCGTCGTCGTCGGAGCTGGCGATCAGCAATTGATAGCCGCGGGCACGGGCGCCTTGTTCGAGCAACTTGGCGATGCGTGCGTAACTGGGGTTTTCCAGGTCCGGCAGGATAAAACCCAGGGTACGGGTGTGCCGGCTGCGCAGCCCGGCGGCCTGGGGGTTGGGCGTAAAGCCATGTTCTTCAACCACGGCGCGCACCCGTTCGACGGTTGCGCTGCTGATCCGTTGCTGTTCGGCCTTGCCATTGATGACGTAGCTGGCGGTGGTCACAGACACACCGGCAATGCGCGCGATATCACTGAGTTTCAAACCGGGATTTCCTTGTTTTTTAGAGCTTGCCCCGACATTTTGTCCAATCGTAACCGATTACTGCAGGCGACCATTGTCGCAACTCAACAGCCGAGTGGCTCTTCAATCATGGGAAATTAACGCGTAATCTGCCATAAATTCTAGATTAAACGTTTCAGCAAGCGTATTTTTACGATTATCGCGACGAGTGTGGTCCTGCCAACTGACCACTCAGTCAATTTTATTCGAACGCTTTTGCACTGATTTATTCAAAATAATACCTAGTGCGCCCGCCGCACTAACTAGGAGAACGGCATGCTTGAGCTCACCCACGAGCAGATATCCATGGGCCAGACGGCTGTGGATAAGTCTGCTGCCTTGCAACTGCTCGCTGAAAAACTGGTGGCCGATGGCCTGGTCGCCGAGGGTTACCTCAGTGGCTTGCAAGCGCGTGAAGCCCAAGGTTCGACCTTTCTCGGCCAGGGTATCGCCATCCCCCACGGCACCCCCGAAACCCGCGACCAAGTGTTCGCCACCGGCGTGCGCCTGCTGCAATTTCCCGACGGCGTGGATTGGGGCGATGGCCAGATCGTCTACCTGGCGATCGGCATTGCCGCCAAATCCGACGAACACCTGCGCCTGCTGCAACTGCTGACCCGTGCCCTTGGCGAGACCGACCTGGGCCAGGCCCTGCGTCGCGCCAGTTCTGCCGAGGCCTTGCTGAAACTGCTACAAGGTGCGCCGCAGGAGCTGGCGCTGGACGCACAGATGATTGGCCTGGGCGTGTCGGCTGATGATTTCGAAGAACTGGTGTGGAGAGGCGCACGCCTGCTGCGCCAGGCCGATTGCGTGAGCAATGGCTTTGCCGCCGTGCTGCAACAAGTCGACGCGCTGCCCCTGGGCGATGGCTTGTGGTGGTTGCACAGCGAGCAGACGGTGAAGCGCCCGGGCCTGGCTTTTGTCACCCCGGATAAACCGATGCGTTACCTGGGCCAGCCATTGAGCGGCCTGTTCTGCCTGGCCAGCCTCGGCGAGGCCCACCAGACCTTGCTCGAACGCCTGTGTGCCTTGCTGATCGAAGGCCGTGGCCAGGAACTCGGCCGCGCCACCAGCAGCCGGGCCGTACTGGAAGTGCTCGGCGGTGAACTGCCAGCCGACTGGCCAAGCGTGCGCATTGCCCTGGCCAACGCCCACGGGCTGCATGCGCGCCCGGCGAAGATCCTCGCGCAATTGGCGAAAAGTTTTGCCGGTGAAATCCGTGTGCGCATCGTCGATGGAGACGTCGGCGCGGTATCGGTAAAAAGCCTGAGCAAGTTGCTCAGCCTCGGTGCGCGTCGCGGCCAGGTACTGGAGTTTGTCGCCGAGCCAACCATTGCCGGTGACGCCTTGCCCGCCTTGCTGGCGGCAGTGGAAGACGGCCTCGGCGAAGAAGTCGAGCCGCTGCCGGCAGTCAGCGCCCAACAAGCCGTGGTCGAGATCGAACCGGTGATCAGCGCGCCAGTGTCCGGCAGCCTGATCCAGGCCATCGCCGCCGCCCCCGGCATTGCGATTGGCCCGGCGCATATCCAGGTGCTGCAACCTTTCGAATACCCGCTGCGCGGCGAGTCGCCGGTGATCGAGCGCCAGCGCCTGCACGCGGCATTGACCGACGTGCGCCGGGACATCCAGGGCCTGATCGAGCGCAGCAAATCCAAGGCCATCCGCGAGATCTTCATCACCCACCAGGAGATGCTCGACGACCCGGAACTGACCGACGAAGTCGAGACGCGCCTCAAGCAGGGCGAAAGCGCCGAGGCCGCGTGGATGAGCGTGATCGAAGCCGCCGCCAAACAGCAGGAATCGTTGCAGGACGCCTTGCTCGCCGAGCGCGCTGCCGATCTGCGTGACATTGGCCGCCGCGTGCTGGCACAACTGTGCGGCGTCGAAACCGCCCAGGAGCCGGACGAACCCTACATCCTGGTGATGGACGAAGTGGGGCCCTCGGACGTGGCGCGCCTGGACCCGGTGCGTGTCGCCGGCATCCTCACTGCCCGTGGCGGCGCCACCGCCCACAGCGCCATCGTCGCCCGTGCTTTGGGCATTCCCGCGCTGGTGGGTGCAGGCCCTGCTGTATTGCTGTTGGCTTCGGGCACGCCGTTGTTGCTGGATGGCCAGCGCGGTCGCCTGCATGTGGACGCCGACGCCGCCACCTTGCAGCGCGCCACCGTCGAACGCGACACCCGCGAACAACGTCTGCAAGCCGCCGCTGCCCAACGCCATGAACCGGCCCTGACCCGCGATGGCCATGCCGTCGAAGTATTCGCCAATATCGGCGAAAGCGCCGGGGTTGCCGGCGCGGTGGAGCAGGGCGCCGAAGGCATCGGCCTGCTGCGCACCGAACTGATTTTCATGGCCCACAAACAAGCGCCCGACGAAGCCACCCAGGAAGCCGAATACCGCCGCGTGCTCGACGGCCTCGGCGGCCGGCCGCTGGTGGTGCGCACCCTTGATGTGGGCGGTGACAAACCGCTGCCTTACTGGCCGATCGCCAAGGAAGAAAACCCCTTCCTCGGCGTGCGCGGCATTCGCCTGACCCTGCAACGCCCGCAGATCATGGAAGCGCAATTGCGCGCACTGTTGCGTTCGGCAGACAACCGTCCACTGCGCATCATGTTCCCGATGGTTGGCAGTGTTGACGAGTGGCGCCAGGCCCGGGACATGACCGAGCGCCTGCGCCTGGAAATCCCGGTGGCCGACCTGCAACTGGGGATCATGATCGAAGTGCCGTCGGCCGCGTTGCTGGCGCCGGTACTGGCCAAGGAAGTGGACTTCTTCAGCGTCGGCACCAACGACCTGACCCAATACACCTTGGCCATCGACCGTGGCCATCCGACGCTGTCGGCCCAGGCTGACGGCCTGCATCCGGCGGTGTTGCAACTGGTCGACATCACCGTGCGCGCCGCCCATGCCCATGGCAAATGGGTCGGCGTGTGCGGCGAGCTGGCAGCCGACCCGTTGGCAGTTCCGGTGCTGATCGGCCTGGGAGTGGATGAGCTGAGTGTGTCTGCGCGCAGCATCCCCGAGGTCAAGGCACGGGTGCGTGAATTCAGTCTGAGCGAGGCCCAGGGCCTGGCACAAAAAGCCCTGGCGGTGGGTTCTCCCGCCGAAGTGCGTGCGCTTGTGGAGGCCGTGTAAATGGCAAGGATTTTAAGCCTGACGCTGAACCCGGCGTTGGACCTGACGGTGCGCCTGGCGCGCCTGGAACCGGGCGAGGTCAACCGCAGCGAAGCGATGATCACCCACGCTGCCGGCAAGGGCGTGAACGTCGCGCAGGTGCTGGCGGACCTTGGTCATCAGATGACCGTGGGCGGCTTTCTTGGAGAGGACAATCCCCAGGCATTCGAGATGCTGATTGCCCGTCGCGGTTTTACCGATGCCTTTATTCGCGTGCCGGGCGAAACCCGCAGCAATATCAAGATCGCCGAGCAGGACGGGCGGGTCACGGATGTCAATGCGCCGGGCCCGTTGGTCAGCGAGCAGGCGCAACACGCACTGCTTGAGCAACTGGCGCGGATTGCTCCGGGCTACGACGCCGTCGTCGTGGCCGGCAGCCTGCCACGCGGCATCACCCCTCAGTGGTTCCAGGGCCTGCTGCAGCAACTGAAAAACCTCGGCTTGAAAGTCGCCCTGGACACCAGCGGCGAAGCGCTGCGCGCCGGATTGAACGCCGGCCCGTGGTTGGTCAAACCCAATACCGAAGAGCTGGCCGATGCCCTTGGTCATTCCACAGATGCCATCCGCCAACTGCATCGGCAAGGTGTTGAGCATGTGGTGGTCTCCGACGGTGCCGCAGGTGTGAGCTGGTATAGCCCGGATACCGCGCTGCACGCCACGCCGCCCAAGGTAACCGTGGCCAGTACCGTAGGCGCCGGCGACTCGCTGCTGGCCGGGATGCTTCACGGTTTGCTCAGTGGCGATACGCCGGAGCAGACCTTGGGCCGCGCCACCGCCATTGCCGCGATGGCGGTCACGCAGATCGGCTTTGGCATCACCGACGAAGCGCAGCTTGAGACTTTGCAGAGCGGCGTCCACGTGCGCCCGCTGACAGAACAATAAGAGGGTTGGTCATGAAGTTAGCCATTGTTACTGCCTGCCCGAACGGCATGGTCACCAGTGTGCTGTGCGCCCGCTTGCTGGATGCTGCCGCGCAACGCCAGGGCTGGAGCACCAGCGTCGAAGTGGTCGACGTGCAGCATCCGGAACGCCAATTGTCGGCGGCCACCCTTGAAGCCGCCGAGTGGGTATTGCTGGTCAGCAGCACGCCGGTGGACATGCAGCGTTTTGTCGGCAAACGTGTATTCCGCAGCACGCCGGCCCAGGCGTTGCAGGATGTGGACGCGGTGTTGCGTCGCGGGGCCGAGGAGGCCCAGGTGCAGGTGGCTGACGCGGCACCGGCGAAAAGCACGCCGCGTATCGTCGCGATCACCGCGTGCCCGACCGGCGTCGCCCACACCTTCATGGCTGCCGAAGCGTTGCAGCAAACCGCCAAGCGCCTCGGGTATGACTTGCAGGTGGAAACCCAGGGCTCCGTGGGCGCCCGCACGCCGCTGAGTCCCGAGGCGATTCGTGACGCCGACGTGGTGCTGCTCGCCGCCGACATCGAAGTCGCCACCGAGCGCTTTGCCGGCAAGAAAATCTATCGCTGCGGCACCGGGATCGCGCTCAAGCAATCCGAGGCGACCCTCAACAAGGCGCTGGCCGAAGGCAAGCAGGAATCCGCTGCCAGTGGTGCCGCTGCCAAACCGGAGAAGACCGGTGTCTACAAACACTTGCTCACCGGCGTGTCGTTCATGCTGCCGATGGTGGTGGCGGGCGGTCTGCTGATCGCCCTGTCATTCGTGTTCGGCATTCATGCCTTTGAAGAAAAAGGCACCCTGGCCGCCGCGCTGAAAACCGTCGGCGACCAGGCGTTCATGCTGATGGTGCCGCTGCTGGCGGGTTACATCGCCTACTCGATTGCCGACCGTCCTGGATTGGCCCCCGGCATGATCGGTGGCCTGCTGGCCAGCACTTTGGGCGCGGGGTTTATCGGCGGGATCTTCGCCGGCTTTCTCGCCGGCTACTGCGTCAAATTCATCAGCCGCGCGATCCGTTTGCCCCAGAGCCTGGAAGCCCTCAAGCCGATCCTGATCATCCCGTTGCTGGCGAGTCTGTTCACCGGCCTGGCGATGATTTACCTGGTAGGGCCGCCGGTGGCGAAGATGCTCACCGGCCTCACGGATTTTCTCAGCACCATGGGCACCACCAACGCCGTGCTGCTGGGCATCTTGCTGGGCGGCATGATGTGCGTCGATCTCGGTGGCCCGATCAACAAGGCGGCCTACGCGTTTTCCGTCGGCCTGCTGGCAGCGCAAAGCGGTGCACCCATGGCCGCGACCATGGCTGCCGGCATGGTGCCGCCGATTGGCATGGGCATCGCCACCTTCCTGGCGCGGCGCAAGTTCGCCCAGACCGAGCGTGAAGCCGGCAAGGCCGCGCTGATCCTCGGCATGTGCTTTATCTCTGAAGGCGCAATTCCGTTTGCTGCCAAGGACCCGCTGCGGGTAATCCCGGCAAGCATCGCCGGCGGTGCGCTGACCGGTGCGCTGTCGATGTATTTCGGCTGCAAGCTGATGGCGCCCCATGGTGGATTGTTTGTGATGCTGATCCCGAATGCGATCAACCATGCGCTGCTGTACCTGCTGGCGATCGTGGCGGGCAGTTTGTTGACTGCCGTGGTGTATGCATTCCTCAAGCGCCCTGAGACCGTAGAACTTTCTGTCGCACCCGCCCAGGCATAACGCGGTTCATGTAGGAGCTGGCTTGCCTGCGATGCAGGCACCTCGGTGTATCAACGCAACCGAGTTGAGGCTATCGCAGGCAAGCCAGCTCCCACATTTGACCTCCGTGAGCAATAAGGCCGGTGTCATAACTCGTTCATCCCTTCATGCTTAAGTTTCCCTTTTGCTGCTCGAGAGGGAACCCGCATGAGCCACTTCAATCTCGGCCGCCGCCGCGTGATGCAAGCCGTCGGCGCCGGCCTGTTGCTGCCGGGCCTCGCGCCTGCGGTGATCGCCTCGGTCAAGGATCGCCCGCAACTCACCGACGGCGTGCAGTCCGGCGACCTGCTGGGCGACCGCGCGATGATCTGGAGCCGCAGCGACCGCCCGGCCCGGATGGTAGTGGAGTGGGACACCCGCAGCGTATTCAGCAACCCGCGCAAATTCGTCTCGCCCCTGGCCGACAGCCGCACCGATTTCACCGCCCGTGTCGAACTCACCGGCCTGCCCGTCGACCAGGCGATTTTCTACCGTGTGCACTTTGAAGATGCCCAGACCGGCGTGGCCAGCGAGCCCTGGTTCGGTCACCTGCGCAGCGTGCCGCAGCAGCGCCGGGATATCCGCTTTGTGTGGAGCGGCGACACCGTCGGCCAGGGCTTCGGCATCAACCCGGACATCGGCGGCATGCGCATCTACGAAGCCATGCGCCTGCGCCTGCCGGACTTCTTCATTCACAGCGGCGACACCATCTACGCCGACGGCCCGGTGCCCGCGCAACTGACCACCGAGGACGGACGCATCTGGCGCAACATCACCACCGAAGCCAAAAGCAAAGTCGCTGAAACCCTGAATGAATACCGGGGCAACTACCGCTACAACCTGATGGACGAGAACGTACGTCGCTTCAACGCCGAAGTGCCGCAGATCTGGCAGTGGGACGACCACGAGGTGATCAACAACTGGTCGCCGAGCAAGCAACTGGATGAGCGCTACAAGACTCGCGACATCAATACCCTGGTGGGTCGTGCGCGTCAGGCCTGGCTGGAATATTCACCGATGCGCCGGCAAAGCGCCGACCAGGGCGGGCGCATCTATCGCAAGCTCGGCTACGGCCCGTTGCTGGATGTGTTTGTGCTGGACATGCGCAGCTATCGCGGGCCGAACGATGACAACCTTGGCGGTGAAAAACCGTTCCTTGGGCGTGAGCAACTGGACTGGCTGAAGCGCGAATTGAAGGCCTCCCAGGCGCAGTGGAAAGTCATCGCCGCCGACATGCCCATTGGCCTGGGCGTGCCCGACGGTGAGGTCAGCCCCGGCGTGCCGCGTTGGGAAGCGATCGCCAACGGCGACCCGGGCCCGGCCCAGGGGCGCGAGTTGGAAATTGCTGAACTGCTCGCGTTTCTGCGGGCGCAGCAGGTGCGTAATCACGTGTGGCTGACGGCGGATGTGCATTACTGCGCAGCCCATCATTACCATCCGGATCGGGCGGCGTTTCAGGATTTTGAGCCGTTCTGGGAATTCGTCGCCGGGCCGTTGAATGCCGGGAGTTTCGGGCCTAATCCGCTGGATAAAACCTTTGGCCCGGAAGTGGTGTTCGAGAAGGCGCCGACGGTGCAGAACAGCTCGCCGTTTGCCGGGTTCCAGTTTTTTGGCGAAGTGCAGATTGACGGGCAGACGGCGGAGCTGACGGTGATTTTGCGGGACCTGGATGGGGTTTCAGTGTTTGAACAGAAACTGGCGCCAGTGTGATTGCAATGCAATCTACCTACTGAAGAAGAGCCAATGTGGGAGCGGGCTTGCTCGCGAAGGCGGTGTGTCAGTCAACAGATGTATGGACTGATCCACTGCCTTCGCGAGCAAGCCCGCTCCCACATTTTGACCGGTGTATCTTCAGGGGGTCAGTAAACATCCCGGCGGTAGCGGCCCTGCTCGATCAAGCGTTCGACGGCTTCGCTGCCCAGCACATCGTGCAGCACCTGATCCACACCCGCCGCCATCCCCTGCAAACTGCCGCAGACGTAAATCGCGGCGCCATCCGCCACCCATTTACGCAGCACATCCGCTGATTCGCGCAGGCGATCCTGCACGTAGATTTTCTCTGCCTGATCCCGGGAAAAGGCCAGGTCCAGTAGCGCCAGGTCACCGCTGGCCAGCCAGCCTTGCAGCTCGTCCTGGCAGTGGTAGTCATGGGCGATATTGCGTTCGCCAAACAGCAGCCAGTTGCGCTGCTGGCCGTCGGCAACCCGCGCCTTGAGCAGGCTGCGCAACCCGGCAAGGCCGGTGCCGTTGCCCAGCAGGATCATCGGGAGCGGCTCGGTCGGCAGATGGAAACCACTGTTGCGCCGCACTCGCAGGCTGATGGTCGAACCCAGCGGTGCATGTTCGGTCAACCAGCCGGAACCCACGCCCACGCTGCCATCGGGGTGACGCTCCTGGCGCACGATCAGCTCCAGCACACCGTCGCTGGCAATCGAGGCGATGGAGTATTCGCGCATGCCCAGCGGCACCAGTGCATTGACCAGCGCCTGGGCATGCAGGCCCACCAGGTGTGCGCGATTGTCCGGCAGTTGGCGGCCGGCCAGGGCCTGGTCGAGGGTGTGTGCAAGGCCGTCGACTACCACACCTTCGCTGCCGGCCAGTCCCAGGCCTTCCAGGAAGTGTTCGATGGCCCATGGGCAATTGCGTGGCAGCACTTCCACCAGGTCGCCGGCCAGCCAGTCCCGGGGGGCTGGCGGGGTGAGCCCGAGCAAATAGACGCCGGAGCCACTGCTGTGCGGGTTGAGCAGGGTGCGTTGCTTCAGGGTCCAGTTTTCATAGGTCGCGCTGGCCCATGCCGCAGCGGGTGCATGGCCGGTCAGTTGGCCCAGTTGTTGTTGCCAGTGCAGCAACGCATCGGTGTCGCCGCTGTCGACTTCCACCGGGGCGAACAGCGGGTTGCCGCCCTGGTTGGTCAGCCAGAAATGCAGGCGCCGGGCGAAGCCGCAGAAGTGTTGGTACTGGCGATCACCCAGGGCCAACACCGAGTAGTTCAGGCCCTTGAGGGACAGGTCCTGGCCGAGCACGCTGCGCTCGAAACCGCGGGCGCTGTCTGGTGCCTCGCCGTCGCCGAAGGTGCTGACCACGAACAGCGCATGGCTCGATTGGCGCAAATCCTCTTCGCTGACGCTGCCCAGCGACTGCACGTTCACTGGCACGCCGGCGGCCTGCAACTGCCCGGCGGTCTGCCAGGCCAGTTGCTCGGCAAAGCCGCTCTGGCTGGCAAAGCCGATCAGCCAGGCCGGCGCGTCGCTGTGGTTGCCGGTCAGGCCTTTGCGGGCATCGCGCACCTGGCGTTTCTTGCGGCGGCGGTCCAGATACAGCAGCCAGCCGGTGATGAAGAACAGCGGCATCAGCAGCGCGCTGAACGTCAGGATGATCCGGCCGGGCAGGCCGAAGTAGCTGCCGGTGTGCAGCGCATAGATACTGGTCAGGATCTGCGCCTTGAAGCTTTTGCCGGCGTAGGTGTCATGGGATTTGACTTCACCGGTGCCCGGGTCGAGGTTGATCTGGTTCAGCGCGCGATCGTGGGGCGAGGTCTTCAGCAGGTAGTAGACGGTGGCGGGTTGGCCGGCGACCGCGGGCATGCGGATGTTGTAGCCGCTCAAGCCGGGGCCGGCGTTGCTGTAGATGCTGCTCCAGATCGCGGCGTAATTGGCCACCGGCGCAGGCCCTTCGGAGGCCGGGCCGCGCTTGCGTACGCGTTCGTTCTGCGGCGCGTCGGACAGCAGTCTGGTCATGCCGTTGCTGTACCACTCGTAGGACCAGAACAGTCCGGTGAGTGCCGCCAGAAGATAGAACAGCAGGCACCAAGTGCCGAATACCGAGTGCAGGTCCCAGTTGAAACTGCGGCCTTTCTTGCGCCAGTCCACCGCCAGCCATGCACGCCAGCTTGCCACCTGGCGCGGCCAGCGCAGGTACAGGCCCGAAAGGCAGAAGAACACCAGGATCAGCGTGCAGGCGCCGGTGATTTGCCGGCCGGTGTCGCCGATGGCGAGGAAACGGTGCAGTTGCAGCACGAAGCCGAAGAAGTCCTGGCCGACGGCATCGCCCAGGTAATCGCCGGTGTACGGGTCGAAGTAGCGCATCTGCCCGCGGCGTTCACCGGGCGGTGGGGTGAACCAGACCTTGGCCGCGTTGGTGCTGTCGGGCTGCACCGTGAGCATCGACACGACTTTGCCTTCACGGGCTTCCAGCAGGTGCACCAGTTCAGCGGGCGGCAGTACCCCGGCCGGACGCTTTTCCACCGTCAACACCGTCGGGTTCAGCAACTCGATGATTTCATCCTGGAACGACACCGTCGCGCCGGTGATCCCCATCAAGGCCAACACCAGCCCGGCGGTAATGCCGAAGAACCAATGCAACTGGAACAGGGTTTTCTTCAACACGTCGTACGGCCTCGTCATCAGGTTAGGTGTTTCACGGCGCGCATTATGCCGCGAGTTGTCGAGAAACATTCTTTTTTACACGCAAAAACCCCACGCATCCGATGCGTGGGGTTTCGTGCAGTCATTTGTATCGGTTTAGAAATGGAAACTGGTGGTCAGCAGGGCCGTACGACCGGCTGCCTGGTTGGCAAAATGCGAGGCATAGGCCTTGTCGTAGTAGGTCTTGTCGGTGAGGTTCTGCACGTTCAACTGCAGGTCGACGTTCTTGGTCAGCTTGTAGCTGGCCATGGCGTCGTAGCGGGTGTAGGACGGCACGTAGACGGTGTTGCCCGCATCGCCGTAGACCTCGTCGACATAGAACGCGCCGCCGCCGATGGTGAGCTTCGGTGTCACGTCATACGTCGTCCACAGGCTGAAGGTGTTCTTCGGCGTGTTGGGCATCTGGTTGCCTTTGTTCGAGCCGGCACTGACGACACCGTTACGACCGTTCAGGCCCGGGTCCACCAGTTCGCTTTTCAGGTAGCTGTAGCCGGCGAACACTTGCCATTGATCGGTCAGCTTGCCGCTGGCGGAAAGCTCCAGGCCGTCGACGCGTGATTCGCCACCGTTTTCATAGGTCAGCGCGTCCACCAGGATTCGCGTGTTTTTCTTCTCGGTGCGGAACACCGCGGCGGTCAGGGACAGGCGGTCGTGGAACATGTCCCACTTGGTGCCCAGCTCGTAGTTGACGGTCTCTTCCGGTTTCAGGTCGCTGGTGGCGGCACCGGCAGACAGCGGGTTGCCGTCGGCGCCTTCACCTACCAGGCCGCCGGCCGGTGAGGCTGAGGTGGCGTAGGAGGCATAGATGCTGCCGTTTTCAACCGGCTTCCAGACCAGGCCCGCCTGCCAGTTGAAGAACTGGCTGTCGTTCTTGATCTTGCTGCGGGCCTTGACGGTGGCGGTCGGCACCGCATTGGTGTTGGCCACGGTGTCGAAGGTGTCGTAGCGCAGGCCGACGTTCAGCAGCCATTTCGGGTCCAGCTCGATGGTGTCGAACACATAGGCGGCACGGCTGGTGGCCTTGGTGTTGGTGCCGTTGTAGTTGCGCGCAATGCTGCCGGTCCAGGCATCGTCCGGGTTCGGGTTGCCCAGCGAGGTGCACTGGCCGCCTTTGCCGGGCACCGGGCAACCGGGGTTGCTGTTCGGGCTGACGGTGTAGCCGCTGTAGCGGGTTTCTTCGCCGGTGAATTCCAGCCCGGTGGAGTAGGTGTTCTTGAAGCCCAGCGCCTGGAAGCTGCCAAACAGATCGGTCTGGTTGGTGGTGGTCTCGGTGGTGGACACGCGGGTGTTCGCGCGGCGCCACACGGTGCCGAACTGGTTGACGTTGTGCTGGCTGTCGTCGGGTTGGGTGACGATATAGTCCTGGCCGGTGTTGCCGTGGCGCAGGGTGTTTTTCAGCGTCATGTTGTCGTTCAGGTCGTGCTCGATGGAGAACGTGCTGATGTCGGCGCGGGTCTTGCGGAAGTCGCGATCCTTGAGGCCGTAGAAGTTGTTGCTGTCGCCGCCGTCGGTTGGCTTGTCATGCACGTGGGCGGCTCTTGCGCCGCTGTTGCTGTAGCCATACGGAATGCCCGAATCCGGCAGGTCGTTGCTTTCCATGTGGTAGTAGCTGAAGTTGACTCGGGTCGGAGTGCCCAGGCCGAAGGTCAGCGACGGCGCCACGCCCCAGCGGTCGTAGTTGACGGCATCACGCCCGGCGACGTTCTGTTCGTGGCTCATCAGGTTCAGGCGGAAGGCCGCGCTGTCGAGGAACTGACGGTTGACGTCGAGCACATAGCGGCGGGTCTGGTCGGAGCCGTAGGTGAAGCCACCGTTGGTGAAGTCCCGCGCCTGTGGCGTCTTGCTCACCAGGTTGAGGCTGCCGCCGGCCGAGCCGCGGCCGCCGAATGACGAGTTGGGGCCTTTGCTGACTTCGATGGATTCGATGTCGAAGATCTCGCGGCTCTGGCCGCCCGTGTCGCGCACGCCGTCGAGGTAGGTATCGCCCTGGGCGTCGAAGCCGCGAATGAACGGACGGTCGCCCTGCGGGTTGCCGCCTTCACCGGCGCCGAAGGTAATCCCCGGCACGGTGCGCAAGGCGTCCTGCAACGAGGTGGCGGCGGTGTCCTTGAGCACTTGCTGCGGCACCACGGTGACCGAGCGCGGAGTATCTACCAGCGGCGCGGTGTACTTCTGCGAGGAGGCTTTTTCGACCTGGTAGGACGTGCTGTCCTGTTCCTGGCCGGTGATGCTGGTGGCTCCCAGGGAAATGCTGTTGCGCTCGCCTTTCTGCTCGGTGTCTTCAGCAGCTTGCGCCATTTGGGCGGCAGCGCTGGCGCTGATGGCAACGCCGATGGCCGAGGCCAGCAAACGTGGTGAACTGGCAGGTGTTTTTATCGAAGTGCGCGGCATGAGTGTGTCCTTTCCCCAAGGAGGTGAGGCCGCGGAATATAGGGAGAACAAGACTTCATATCAATTGCGATACATTACTATTCGCACTGAATTTACGTTCTTTACACTTTTTGCTTACGGTTTTGACGATCTCGTTCGTCCTTTGGGCGGGAGTAGGGTTGTACACAGTCAATAAGAATCACTACCATTGGCGTCTCACTGTTTTCAGGTAATGCCTCCATGTTGCTGCACATTCCCGGCCTGTTCTCTCGCGAGGAAGTGCTGCGCATCCGCGAAGCCCTGGCGCACACCGAGTGGGCCGACGGCAAAATCACTGCCGGGCACCAATCGGCCAAGGCCAAACACAACCTGCAACTGCCGGAAGGCCACCCGTTGGCAAAGGAAATCGGCGCGGCGATCCTCGATCGACTGTGGAAAAATCCGCTGTTCATGTCAGCGGCGTTACCGCACAAGGTCTTCCCGCCATTGCTCAACTGTTACACCGCCGGTGGCAGTTTCGACTTCCATATCGACAACGCCGTGCGCCAGTCCAAGGGCAGCCACGAGCGGGTGCGCACCGACCTTTCCTCCACGGTATTTTTCAGCGACCCCGACGACTACGACGGCGGCGAGCTGGAAATCCAGGACACCTTCGGCCTGCAGCGGGTCAAGTTGCCGGCGGGCGACATGGTGCTGTACCCCGGCTCCAGCCTGCACAAGGTCAACGCCGTGACCCGCGGCGCGCGCTACGCCTCGTTTTTCTGGACCCAAAGCCTGGTGCGCGAGGACAGCCAGCGCACCTTGCTGTTCGAGATGGACGGGGCGATCCAGCAACTGAGCCGCGACGTGCCCGACCACCCCGCGCTGATCCAGCTCACCGGCACCTATCACAACCTGCTGCGCCGCTGGGTTGAGGTCTGAGCGTGGGCTTTTTATTGCGCCGTGAAGAAGTACTCAACGTTGAGCAATTGCAGAGCATGCTCGACGACTCCCCGGTGCGCGCCGCCCAGGCGATTTTGATCGCCGCGAAAGAGGGCGTGGTGGATGCCCAGGCGCTGCTCGGGCAAATCCTGCTGGAAGGGCGCGGCATCGAGCGCGATGAAGCACTGGCAATGCGCTGGTTCCGCATTGCCGCCAAGGGCGGGCATTTGATGGCGCGCAATATGCTCGGGCGTTGCCTGGAGCATGGCTGGGGTTGCGAGGCGGATGCCGTGGCGGCGGCCCGGGAATATCGTCGGGCGGCCGAGGCCGGGCTGGATTGGGGTTTGTACAACTACGCCAACCTGCTGGCGACCGGGCGCGGGGTTGCCGAGGATCAAACCCAGGCGCTGGCGTGTTATCGACAGGCGGCGGAACTGGGCCATGCCAAGTCGATGAACCTGCTGGGGCGTTATCTGGAAGAAGGGCAGTACTGCCCGAGGGATCTGGAGGCGGCGGTGGCGTGGTATCGCCAGTCAGCAGAAGGCGGGGATTTTCGCGGGCAGTTCAGTTATGCGGCGGTGTTGGCGGACCGAGGCGAGATAGAAACGGCACTGGAATGGTTGCGCAAGGCACTGGCGGGCGGGAATTTGAAGTTCTTGCGGGTGGCGCACAAGGCGTTGTGTGCCGCCAATGAGCCGCAGATACGGGCAATGGCCGAGATCTATCAAGAGCATGCGATTGAACTTGATCGTCCCCACGCGCTGCGTGGAAATGCCGCCCTGGACGCCCTGCGTCCGCTCTAACGGCGTGACGCAGAGCGTCACCGGATGCGTTCCCACGCAGAGCGTGGGAACGATCAGGGCGTGCGTTTACAGGTAGAACGATTTCAACGGCGGGAAGCCATTGAATTCAACTGCGCTGTAGCTGGTGGTGTACGCACCGGTGGACAACCAGTACATCCGGTCACCAATCGCCAGGTTCAGCGGCAGGCCGTACTTGTAGTTCTCGTACATGATGTCGGCGCTGTCGCAGGTCGGGCCGGCGATGACCACTTCTTCCATCTCGCCTTTCTTCTCGGTCCAGATCGGGAACTTGATGGCTTCGTCCATGGTTTCGATCAGGCCGGAGAATTTGCCCACGTCGGTGTATACCCAGCGCTCGACGGCGGTGCGGGATTTACGCGCAACCAGTACCACTTCGCTGACCAGGATCCCGGCGTTGGCGATCAACGAACGGCCCGGCTCCAGGATGATTTCCGGCAGATCGTCACCGAAGTCTTCCTTGAGGAAGCGGATGATTTCCTCGGCGTAGGTTTCCAGGCTGTTGGTGCGGGTGATGTAGTTGGCCGGGAAGCCGCCGCCCATGTTGATCAGCTTCAGGTGGATGCCGTCTTCTTCCTTCAGGCGCTCGAAGATCACTTTGACCTTGGCGATCGCCGCGTCCCACACACTGATGTCACGCTGTTGCGAGCCGACGTGGAAGGAGATGCCGTAAGGCACCAGGCCCAGGTCGCGAGCGAGAATCAGCAGGTCCATGGCCATGTCGGTCTGGCAGCCGAATTTGCGCGACAGCGGCCAGTCGGCCGTGGTCGAGCCTTCGGTGAGGATACGTACATACACTTTCGAACCCGGGGCGGCCTTGGCGATGTTGCGCAGGTCGGCTTCGGAGTCGGTGGAGAACAGGCGCACGCCCTTCTCGTAGAAGTAGCGGATGTCCTTGGATTTCTTGATGGTGTTGCCGTAGCTGATACGGTCGGGGCTGACGCCGCGGTCCATGACCTTGTCCAGCTCGTAGATCGACGCGATGTCGAAGCTCGAACCCTTGTCCTTGAGCAGGTCGATGATCTCGACGGCCGGGTTGGCCTTGACGGCGTAATACACCTTGGCGAATTCGAAACCGGCGCGCAGGTCATCGTAGGCCTGGCTGATCATCGCGGTGTCGATCACCACGAACGGGGTTTCCTGGGTGTCGGCAAACGCCTTCATTTTGTCAAAAGTGGCGCGCGCGAAATAGTCTTCGACCTGGATCGACATGCTGGGAACTCCTACTGGCAAACTAGATTGATCAATGGGTGCAAATGAACGTCCTCCGTATCCCCACTTTGGTTCGCCTACTTCCCAAGGCATGTCGCCGAAAGCAAAAAGGCCATGGGATCAACCGCTTCCCTTGGCCTTGCTGTCTCGTCGTCAGTACTTGAGCCGGATGGATCGTTTCCAGCATGGACGTTCGGCGCGAACTTTAGGACGTGAGGGGCTATAGATCAACTAAAAATGTCGCGTTTTTGCACGCGTTCGTCGTGCGGTCGCGTGCAGCTACTTATGTAACCGACCGGTATGACGGATTGATGTTCCCCGGTAGGGGCAATTTGAGGTGTTGCGGGTACAGTGAAGATCCAATGTGGGAGCGGGCTTGCTCGCGAATGCGGTGTATCAGCCAATGCATCCGGTGACTGACACTCCGCCTTCGCGAGCAAGCCCGCTCCCACATTTTGACCGCTGTGTGTCAGGTCAGGCCAGTGCTGTCTCGGCAGGCGACACAATGCTGGTCTTGCCCCCACGGGACTTACCGGAACTCAGGTACTCGGCAATCGACTCCTGGGTCACCTCCCCGAGGAACACCCGCTCCGCATCCATCACCGGCAACCACGAGCGGTTGAACTCGTACATCCGCGACAGCAGGATGCGCAAATGCTCGTCATACGCCGCCGTGGCGTTGAATTCCCGCAGGTACTGGCCGCAGGTACCGGTCTGACGATGCAGGTCGCGACGTCGCACATAACCCAGGGCCTTGTTCTCGGCATCGGTGACCACCACGTAGCGACGGTCCAGCTCATCCATCTGCTCCAGGGCATCCGCCACCGGGGTTTCCGGGCTGACCGACGGCGCGTTGTCCGCCGCATCTTCAGCCTTCACCAGCAGCAGGCGCTTGAGGGTGCTGTCCTGGCCAACGAAGTTGCTGACGAATTCGTCGGCAGGGTGGGCCAGCAGGGTGTCCGGGTGGTCGATCTGCAGCAGCTTGCCGGCGCGGAAGATCGCGATCTTGTCACCCAGCTTGATGGCTTCGTCGATGTCGTGGCTGACCATGATCACGGTCTTGTTCAGCGCGCGCTGCATCTCGAAAAACTCGTTCTGGATCATCTCGCGGTTGATCG
Source organism: Pseudomonas sp. G1002 (assembly GCF_013385455.1). NCBI lineage: Bacteria > Pseudomonadati > Pseudomonadota > Gammaproteobacteria > Pseudomonadales > Pseudomonadaceae > Pseudomonas > Pseudomonas sp. G1002. The sequence goes on along the minus strand of NZ_JACAPY010000016.1, from coordinate 306,045 downwards.
GGTCGACCGCGCCGAACGGCTCATCCATCAGCAGCAACGGTGCATCCGCCGCCAGGGCGCGGATCACGCCGATCCGCTGTTGCTGGCCGCCGGACAGCTCACGCGGGTAGCGATGCAGGTACTGCTTGGGTTCGAGCTTGATCATGCTCATCAACTCGCGGGCGCGGTCGTGGCATTTCTGCTTGTCCCAGCCCAGCAGCTTGGGCACCACCACGATGTTCTCTTCGATGGTCATGTTCGGGAACAGGCCGATCTGCTGGATCACGTAGCCGATGTTGCGACGCAGGGTCACTTCGTCAAGGTCGGTGGTGTCTTCGCCGTTGATCAGGATCTTGCCGGAGGTCGGCTTGATCAGGCGGTTGATCATCTTCAGCGTGGTGCTCTTGCCGCAGCCCGAGGGGCCGAGGAATACGCAAATTTCGCCTTCGTTGACGGTCAGGCTTACGGAATCAACGGCGGTGATGGTCTTGCCGTTGCTTTGGAAGGTCTTGGTCAGGTTTTGAAGTTCGATCATTTGAGCAGTCCTTTTGGAGTCAGCGTGCGTTGCAGCCATTGCAGAAGCAGGTCGGCGAAGATGGCCAGGAGACTGACCAGCACGGCGCCAACGATCAGCATCGACATGTCGCTGCGGCTGATGGAAGCCAGAATAAGTACACCCAGGCCACCGGCGCCGATGGTGGCGGCGATGGTCATCACACCAATGTTCATGACGACGGCGGTGCGCACACCGGCGAGGATCACCGGTACGGCAATCGGCAGCTCGACCATGCGCAAGCGCTGGCCGAAGGTCATGCCGATGCCTTTGGCGGCCTCGCGAATGCCTGGCTCAACGCCGGTGAGGGCGAGGTAGGTGTTACGCATGATGGGCAACAGGGAATAGAGGAACACGGCGGTGATCGCCGGCATCGGCCCCAGGCCCTGGCCGAACTTGGAGTAGAACGGCAGCAGCAGGCCGAACAGCGCAATCGACGGCACGGTCAGCAACACCGTGGCACTGGCTTGCAATGGGCCGGCGAGCGTCGGGAAGCGGGTCATCAGCACGCCCAGGGGCACGCCGACGACGATTGCGAGGATCACTGCAATGCCGACCAGGGTGATGTGCTGCCAGGTCAGGTGCAGGACTTGGGCCCAATCAAGATGGGAAAAGGCGTTCAGGAATTCCATGTCTTCTCCTCTTAGTTGATCGGATGCTGGCGCAGGAAATCTGCGGCCACGGCGGACGGGCTTTCGTGGTCGACGTCGACCCGCGCGTTCAGCTGGCGCATGGTTTCGTCGTCGAACAGCGCAGCCAGTGGCTTGAGATCAGCGGCCAGTTGCGGATGGGCATCGAGGTAAACCTGACGCACCACCGGCGCGGCGGTGTAGTCCGGGAAGTAGTGCTTGTCGTCTTCCAGCAGCTTCAATTTGAAGGCGTTCAGGCGACCGTCGGTGGTGTAGACCAAGCCGGCAAACACCTGGCCATTACGCAGCGCGGTGTACACCAGGCCGGCGTCCATCTGCCGGGTGTTCTTGCGGGTCAGGTTCATGTCGTACAGCTTGACCATGCCGGCCATGCCGTCGGAACGGTTGGCGAACTCGGTGTCCAGGGCCACCAGGCGGTTTTCCTTGGTTTTCTCGGCCAGTGCCGCGGTCAGGTCGCTGATGCTGTTGATCTGCGGGAATTCCTTGGCCACGTTCTCTGGCAGGGCCAGGGCGTAGGTGTTGCTGAATTTCGACGGGGAGAGCCAGACCAGGCCTTTTTTCGCGTCGAGTTCTTTCACTCGGGCGTAGGACTGTTCGCTGTCGAGCTTCTCGTCGACATGGTTGTAGGCCACCAGCGACACGCCGGTGTATTCCCAGATCAGGTCCAGTTGCCCGCTTTCCTGGGCACTGCGCGCCAGGTTGCTGCCCAGGCCGCCGGTCACACGGGTGTCGTAGCCCTTGGTGCGCAGGTACTGGGAGGTGATTTCGGCGAGCAGGGTCTGTTCAGTGAACACCCGGGCGCCGATGCGGATGACCGGTTTTTCAGCGGCTTGCGCAAACCCTGCGAACAGCAGGACGCAGCTCAATATCAATGTCAGTTTTTTCATGTGAATTCCTGTTTCAGGCCCAAGACGGGGCCAAAGCCTTAAGACGGACGCAACCCGCGTTCCAGCCAAAGGCGGCTGGCCATGGTCACCAGACCGTCGAGCAGCAAGGCCAGCAGCGCGGTGCATGCGGCGCCGAGCAGCAGTTGCGGCTGATTGTTCAGGGCGATGCCGGGGAAGATCAGGCTGCCCAGGCTGTTGGCGCCAATCAGGAACGCCAGGGGCGCGGTACCGACGTTGATCGCCAGGGCCACGCGCACACCGCCGATGATGATCGGCACGGCGTTGGGCAATTCCACGCGAAACAGCACCTGGCGCGGCGTCATGCCGATGCCGACGGCGGCTTCTTTCAGGGAACCTTGAACGTTTTTCAGGCCTTCATAGGTGTTGCGCACGATGGGCAGCAACGAGGCGAGGAACAGCGCGAAGATCGCGGGGCCGCTGCCGATGCCAAGGACACCGAGGGCGATGGCCAGTACGGCCAGGGGAGGGACGGTATTGCCGATGTTGAAGATCTGCATGAAGCGTTCTGCGCGCCCGACCATGTTGGGTCGGCTCAGCAGGATACCGGCGGGAATCCCTACGATCAGGGCGGCCAGCATCGAAACAAGTACGAGGATCAAGTGAGCTTGCAGGTAAAACAACAAATCGTCGCGGTACAGTTCGATCGTGTTGATGCCGATCCAGTGGACCAGCAGGGCCAGGAGAGCGACGACAACCGCTCCTCCTATCAGCCCTTTGCCATAGCGAATAGCCACAGGCGGACTCCTTTTTTCTTTTGTCGGCGAACACATTTCCGAGCGGCAATGCCATTCCTGGCTGTCGGCGAATGTGGTCGCGAATAGCAGCTCGCCCCTACCGGCAACGCGGTATGCGGTCGAGCCATGAGCGCAGCCTCGTCAGGCTAACTTGCTGATTTTTCAGCCCCTGTTACGAGTGCGATAGCAGGGGAGTGGACGTCTCTACCTTTTAAAAGGTTCCATACTTGGCAGCAATTAGCCACCCCCAATGGGGTGAACGGTGGTCCGTCACCCCGGGTTTGCGCTATACTCGCCGCCCTTTTTTGACTCACCTGCCAGGCGATTTCCCATGACCCACCAGGCCGCCGAAGTCGCGAAACGCCGCACTTTCGCCATTATTTCCCACCCCGATGCCGGTAAAACCACCATCACCGAGAAGCTGTTGCTGATGGGCAAGGCGATCGCGGTGGCCGGCACGGTGAAATCCCGTAAATCCGACCGCCATGCCACCTCCGACTGGATGGAAATGGAAAAACAGCGCGGTATTTCCATTACCACGTCGGTCATGCAGTTCCCGTATCGCGATCACATGATCAACCTGCTCGACACCCCGGGCCACGAAGACTTCTCCGAAGACACCTACCGCACCCTGACGGCGGTGGACTCGGCACTGATGGTCCTCGACGGCGGTAAAGGCGTCGAGCCGCGCACCATCGCGCTGATGGACGTGTGCCGCCTGCGGGACACGCCGATTGTCAGCTTTATCAACAAACTCGACCGTGACATCCGCGACCCGATCGAACTGCTGGACGAAATCGAAGCCGTCCTGAAGATCAAGGCCGCGCCGATCACCTGGCCGATTGGTTGCTACCGCGACTTCAAGGGCGTGTACCACCTGGCCGACGACTACATCATTGTGTACACCGCTGGCCACGGCCACGAACGTACCGATGTGAAAATCATCGAGAAGCTCGACTCCGACGAAGCCCGCGCCCACCTGGGTGACGAGTACGACCGGTTTGTCGACCAGCTGGAACTGGTGCAGGGCGCCTGCCACGAGTTCAACCAGCAGGAATTCCTCGACGGCCAGCTGACGCCGGTGTTCTTCGGTACCGCCCTGGGCAACTTCGGTGTCGACCACGTGCTGGATGCCGTGGTCAATTGGGCCCCCAAGCCGCTGGCCCGGGTTGCCAACGAGCGTACCGTGGAGCCTGTGGAAGAGAAATTCGCCGGCTTCGTGTTCAAGATCCAGGCGAACATGGACCCCAAGCACCGCGACCGTATCGCCTTCATGCGTATCTGCTCCGGCAAATACGAAAAAGGCATGAAGATGCGCCACGTGCGTACCGGCAAGGACGTGCGCATCGGCGACGCCCTGACCTTTTTCTCCTCCGAGCGTGAGCAACTGGAAGAAGCGTATGCCGGCGATATCATCGGCTTGCACAACCACGGCACCATCCAGATCGGTGACACCTTCACCGAAGGCGAAGTGCTGGGCTTCACCGGTATCCCGCACTTCGCCCCGGAACTGTTCCGCCGCGTACGCCTGCGTGACCCGCTGAAATCCAAGCAACTGCGCCAAGGTTTGCAGCAGTTGGCGGAAGAGGGTGCCACCCAGGTGTTCTTCCCGGAGCGCAGCAACGACATCATCCTCGGCGCCGTCGGTGTGCTGCAGTTCGATGTAGTGGCCAGTCGCCTGAAAGAGGAATACAAGGTGGAATGCTCCTATGAGCCGATCACCGTGTACTCCGCGCGCTGGATCGACTGCAGCGATAAGAAGAAGCTGGAAGAGTTCAAGATCAAGGCCGTGGAAAACCTGGCGATCGACGGCGGTGGTCACCTGACCTACCTGGCCCCAACCCGGGTCAACCTGGCGCTGATGGAAGAGCGCTGGCCGGATGTGAAATTCCGCGCGACCCGTGAGCATCACTAAGGGTTAGCGATATAAGAGAGGGCGAAGCTGTGATGGCTTCGCCTTTTTCTTTGGCTGCTATTCAGGTTGTTTCATTGGCGAAAACTTCAGTTCGGGACTAGTTTGAAGCAAGGCGACGGCGGACAGCTGTCGTACGCAGTTCAACTCCTGACTGGGCGGAATTCGACCATGAGTATCTTTCAACGTGTGGTGCTGTTGCTCAAAGTGCTGGTGATGATGTCATTGGGCATGTCTGCCGCGTGGGCCAATACGGCTGTGCAAAGCCATGGCACGGGGTTTGTGGCGGCGAAGACGGTGCAGGCGGGTGGCTTGCAGTTGGCCAAGAGTGAATCCGAGCCCGGTGACGAAAACCAGGGCGGTTCCAAGGACGATGACGACGCCGAGAACCCGGACAATGATGGCGAAGACAGCGACACTTACAACGATGGCGACAGCGATACGTAAGTAACGCAGGCAAAAGAAAGCCCCGCTTGCCGAACAGATGCGCTATCCGACAAGCAGGGCTGTAGAACACTGGAATGCTCTGGACTCACCCTCCAGAGCATTTTTTTTGCACGTCAGACCACAAATTGCTCCGCGTAGTGGCAAGCCACCTGGCGGTTGTCCAGAGGTCGCAGCACCGGTTCATCGGTGCTGCACAGCTGGGTCGCGTACGGGCAGCGCTTGTGGAAGGCGCAGCCGGATGGCGGGTTCAACGGGTTGGGCAACTCCCCGACGATTTTGATCTTCGGTTTGTTCGGGTCCGGATGAATGGTCGGGGTTGCCGACAGCAACGCCTGGGTGTACGGGTGCAGCGGGCGTGCGTAGATGTCTTCCTTCGGGCCCACTTCCACCGGGCGGCCGAGGTACATCACCATTACGTCGTCGGCGACGTGCTGCACCACCGCGAGGTTGTGGGAGATGAACACGTAGGCGGTGTTGAATTCCTGCTGCAGGTCCATGAACAGGTTCAGCACCTGGGCCTGGATCGATACGTCCAGCGCCGAGGTCGGTTCATCCGCCACCAGCACCTTGGGTTGCAGCATCATCGCCCGCGCCAGTGCGATCCGCTGGCGCTGGCCGCCGGAGAACATGTGCGGGTAGCGCTGATAATGCTCAGGGCGCAGGCCCACTTGCTTCATCATCGCCTGGACCTTTTCCCGGCGCTCGGCGGCAGACAGGTTGGTGTTGATCAGCAGCGGCTCGCCCAGTTGGTCGCCGACCTTCTGGCGCGGGTTCAGCGAGGCGTAAGGGCTCTGGAACACCATCTGCACGTCTTTGCGCAGTTGCTTGCGCTGGGCCTTGTCGGCACCGGCGACTTCTTGCCCGGCGATTTTCAGCGAGCCGGAAGACGGCTCTTCAATCAAGGTCAGGGCGCGGGCCAGGGTGGATTTGCCGCAACCGGACTCGCCTACGACCGCGAGGGTCTTGCCGGCTTCGAGCTCGAACGACACACCGTTGAGTGCGCGCACCAGGGCATGGCCCTTGAACAGGCCACGGGACACTTCGTAGTGACGGGTCAGGTCGCGGGCGGTAAGTACGACGGCCATTACGCCACCTCCTGATTCAGCGGGTAGAAGCAGCGGGCAAGGCTGTTGCTTTTCGGGTCAAGGCCCGGGCGTTGGGCGCGGCAGGACTCCTGCACATACGGGCACCGCGGCGACAGCAGGCAACCCTGCGGGCGGTCATAACGGCCGGGAACGATACCCGGCAGCGTGGCCAGGCGCGTGGCGCCCAGGCTGTGCTCTGGAATCGCCTTGAGCAGCGCTTCGCTGTACGGGTGCGCCGGGATGTCGAACAACTGCGGCACCTGGCCGACTTCCACGGCTTGGCCTGCGTACATCACGCACACGCGCTGGGCGGTTTCGGCCACTACCGCGAGGTCGTGGGTGATCAGCACCAGGCCCATGTTCTGCTCTTTCTGCAAGGCCAGCAGCAGGTCCATGATCTGGGCCTGGATGGTCACGTCGAGCGCAGTAGTCGGTTCATCGGCGATCAGCAATTTCGGCTCGCCGGCAATCGCCATGGCGATGGCCACACGTTGGCTCATACCACCGGACAGCTGGTGCGGGTAGGCATCCATACGGCTGGCTGCGCCCGGTATTTCCACCTTTTCGAGCAGTTCGATGGCACGCTTGCGCGCTTGCTTGCCGGACATTTTCAAATGCAGGCGCAGCACTTCTTCGATCTGGAAACCCACGGTGTAGCTGGGGTTCAGGGCGGTCATCGGGTCCTGGAACACCATCGCCAGGTCTTTACCGACGATCTGCCGACGCTGGCGGTTGCTCAGCTTGAGCATGTCCTTGCCGTCGAAGTTCAGGGCGTCGGCAGTGACGATGCCGGGGTGCTCGATCAGGCCCATCAGCGCCATCATGGTCACGGATTTACCCGAACCCGACTCGCCAACGATCGCCAGTACTTCGCCTTTGTCGACGGAGATGTCGAGGCCATCGACCACCGGTACGGCGGTCTTGTCGCCGAAGCGGACATTGAGATTCTTGATTTCTAGCAGTGACATGGGAATCTCCTCAGGCGGCGTTCTTGAGTTTCGGGTCCAGCGCATCGCGCAGGCCGTCGCCCATCAGGTTGATTGCCAGCACGCTGAGCAAAATGGTCAAGCCAGGCAGGCTCACGACCCACCAGGCGCGTTCGATGTAGTCGCGGGCCGAAGCCAGCATGGTGCCCCACTCAGGGGTTGGCGGTTGTACGCCAAGGCCCAGGAAGCCCAGGGCGGCAGCATCGAGAATCGCCGAGGAGAAACTCAGGGTGGCCTGAACGATCAGCGGCGCCATGCAGTTCGGCAGCACGGTGACGAACATCAGGCGCGGCAGGCCGGCGCCAGCAAGGCGTGCGGCGGTCACGTAGTCACGGTTCAGTTCGCCCATCACCGCAGCGCGGGTCAGGCGGACATAGGACGGCAGCGACACGATCGCGATGGCGATCACGGTGTTGATCAGGCCAGGGCCGAGGATCGCGACAATCGCCACAGCCAGCAGCAGCGACGGCAGGGCCAGCATGATGTCCATCAGGCGCATGATGGTCGGGCCGAGCAGGCGCGGGAAGAAACCGGCGAACAGGCCCAGCAGGATCCCCGGGATCAGCGACATCACCACCGACGACAAGCCGATCAGCAACGACAGGCGCGAACCCTGGATCAGGCGCGACAGCAGGTCACGCCCGAGTTCATCGGTGCCCAGCAGGAACTGGATCTGCCCACCTTCCAGCCAGGCCGGAGGGGTCAGCAGGAAGTCACGGTATTGCTCGCTCGGGTTATGCGGGGCCACCCAAGGGGCGAAGAGCGCGCAAAACACCACCAGCAACATGAACAGCAGGCCGGCAACGGCGCCCTTGTTCTTGGAAAAGGCTTGCCAGAATTCTTTGTACGGGGACGGGTACAGCAGGCTTTGATCGACTGCTACCGCGGGAGTAGGTGTGGTCATGGTCATGATCTCAGCGCTGGTGACGGATGCGTGGGTTGGCGAAGCCGTAGAGGATATCCACCACGAAGTTCACCAGAATCACCAGGCAGGCGATTAACAGGATGCCGTTTTGCACCACGGGATAATCCCTTGCGCCAATGGCTTCGATCAGCCATTTGCCGATGCCGGGCCACGAGAAGATGGTTTCGGTCAGGACCGCACCCGCCAGCAATGTGCCGACTTGCAGGCCGACCACGGTGAGTACCGGGATCAAGGCGTTACGCAGGCCGTGGACGAACACCACGCGTGCCGGCGACAGGCCCTTGGCCTTGGCGGTGCGGATGTAGTCTTCGCGCAGTACTTCGAGCATCGACGAACGGGTCATCCGCGCGATAACGGCCAGCGGGATGGTGCCGAGCACGATGGCCGGCAGGATCAGGTGGTGCAACGCGTCCCAGAATGCGTCCGGCTCGTCGGCCAGCAGGGTGTCGATCAGCATGAAGCCGGTGCGCGGCTCGATGTCGTAGAGCAGGTCGATCCGTCCGGAGACTGGCGTCCAGCCCAGGCTGACGGAGAAGAACATGATCAGGATCAGGCCCCACCAGAAGATCGGCATCGAATATCCCGCCAGGGAGATGCCCATCACCCCATGGTCGAACAGGGATCCTCGCTTCAAGGCCGCGATCACCCCGGCTAACAGCCCCAGGATGCCGGCGAACAACAGGGCGGCCATGGACAGTTCCAGGGTCGCAGGGAAAAGGGCGGTGAATTCAGTCCACACGCTGGTACGGGTGCGCAGGGATTCGCCGAGGTCGCCGTGGGCGAGCTTGCCGACATAATCCAGGTATTGCGCGTAGAGCGGTTTATTCAGACCAAGGCGTTCCATTGCCTGAGCGTGCATCTCGGGGTCGACTCGTCGTTCGCCCATCATGACTTCGACGGGGTCGCCAGGGATCATGCGAATCAACGCGAAGGTCAGCAAGGTGATGCCGAAAAACGTGGGGATCAATAACCCCAATCGGCGGGCAATAAAACTAAACATCTTGTTGTGTACCTCAATCAGCCGGTTAGGCAGGTTCGGCACCGTCAATGTCGACGGTGCCGAGCGTCTCTTATCTACTTCACCTGGGTGGTGGCGAAGTTATTTGTGGTCAGAGGGCTTTGGGTATAACCCTCGACGTTTTTACGCATGGCGGTGAACATTTTCGGGTAAGCCATGGGAATCCATGGTTGGTCCTTGTCGAAAACGTCCATTGCTTGTTCATAGAGTGCAGCGCGCTGGGTGGGTTCAGCGATGGCGCGCGCCTTGTCGATCAAGTCTTGAAACTCCTTGTTACACCAGCGGGCGTAGTTTTCGCCGTTTTTCGCTGCATCGCAACTCAAGTTCGGGGTGAGGAAGTTATCCGGGTCCCCGTTATCCCCCGCCCAGCCGGCGGAGACCATGTCATGTTCGCCATTCTTGGCGCGCTTGAGCATTTCGCCCCATTCCATGACCTTGATGTTCACTTTCAGGCCGATCTGCGCCAGATCCGCCTGCATGCGCTGGGCGCCGAGCATCGGGTTGGGGTTGGTCGGGCCGCCGCCGTTGCGGGTAAACAGGGTGAACTCGGTGCCTTCCGGTACGCCGGCTTCCTTGAGCAGGGCGCGGGCCTTGTCGAGGTCGCGGGGCGGGTTTTTCAGCTTGTCGCTGAAACCCAGCAGGGTTGGCGGGTACGGGCCGGTGGCGTCGACGGCGTTGCCTTTGCCGTACAGGGATTCGTTGTAGCCCTTCTTGTCGAACGCGATGTTGATCGCGTGACGCACCCGCGCGTCGCTCATGTATTTGTGGGTGGTGTTCATGGCGGTGTAGGCGGTGGTCATCGCCGCCAGTTCCGCCACCTTCAGGTTCGGGTCGGCCTTCATGCTCGGCACGTCATCCGGTTTCGGATACAGCGCGATCTGGCATTCGTTGGCCTTGAGCTTTTGCAGGCGCACGTTGTTGTCGGTGGTGATGGCCAGGATCAGCGGGTCAGCCGGCGGCTTGCCACGGAAGTAGTCCGGGTTGGCCTTGAAGCGCACTTGGGCGTCTTTGGCGTAGCGGGTGAAGATGAACGGGCCGGTGCCGATGGGCTTGGCGTTCAGGTCGTCGGTCTTGCCGGACTTGAGCAACTGGTCGGCGTATTCGGCGGAGTGAATCGAGGAAAACGCCATGGCCAGGTCGGCCAGGAACGGTGCTTCAGGGCGGGTCAGGGTGAAGACCACGGTGTGGTCATCGGTCTTCTCTACGCTCTTGAGCAGTTCCTTGAAGCCCATGCTTTCAAAGTATGGGTAGCCCACGTTGGACTTTTTGTGCCACGGGTGATTCGGGTCCAGCTGGCGCTGGAAGCTCCAAAGCACGTCGTCGGCGTTCATGTTGCGCGTGGGTTTGAAGTAGTCGGTGGTGTGGAACTTGATGTCGTCACGCAGGTGAAAGGTGTAGGTCAGGCCATCGGCGCTGATCTCGGGCAGGTCTTTGGCCAGCGCCGGGATCACTTCGGTGGTGCCGGGCTTGAAGTCCACCAGGCGGTTGAAGATGGTTTCGGCCGCGGCGTCGGCGGTGACAGCCGTGGTGTACAGGACCGGATCGAAGCCTTCCGGGCTGGCTTCGGTGCAGACGACCAACGGTTTGGCCGAGATGCCGACAGCGACGCTCAACAGCGCAGCGGCAATGGCAGCTTGTAACGGGAGCATTTTCATCTAAGAGCCCTCTGCAATCGATTGGACCAGACAAGCGTAGGCGGCGGGCCCGTCCTGAGCCCGCCGCCGACCTGGCGCTGATTAAAGAATGTTGAACGGGATGGTGGTCACCAGGCGGAACTCACGCAGGTTGCCGTCAGCCTGGTTGGCGCTGGCACGGTGAGTCACGTAGGTACCACGAATGGTGGTGGCCTTGAGTGCGCCGCTCTGGATCGCGTAAGCCGCGCCTACACCGTATTCCTGGTGCTTCTCGCCGTCCTGGGCCTGAATGCCGTTGTAGGCAAAGCCAGCGCGGCCGCCGTCGCCGGTGTAGTGAGTACCGTCGATACCCCAGCCACGTGCCGAGTAGACGTTGAACTTCAGGCCCGGCACGCCGTATTCGGCCATGTTGATGCCGTAGGCGATCTGGAAGGACTTCTCGTTCGGACCGTTGAAGTCGGACGTCAGGGAGTTGGCCAGGTAGATGCCGTTGGTTTCGTGCAGGTAGTCGAAGTACTCGTCGCCGTTCACGGCCTGGTAGGAGAAGGTCAGGCTGTGAGCCTGGTGGGTCAGGCCGAACGACAGCGAGTAGGTGTCGTTGTCGATCTTGCCCATCAACTTTTTGCCTTCGTCGACGGTCTTGTAGTAGTTCAGGCCCGTGGTCAGGGACAGGGTCTGGCTGTCACCCAGTTCGTGGGTAGCACCGAAGTAGTACTGGTTCCAGAAGTCTTCCACGTTAGCGGCGAACAGGCTGGTCTTCAGGCTCTTGAACGGCTGGTAGTTGACGCCCAGGGTGTTGACCTTGTCGGTTTCCTGGCGACCATTGCCGTATTCAGTACGGAATTTCGACAGGCTCTGCTCGGTCCGTGGCGAAACGCGGTCGAACACGCCGCCCTGGAAGGACAGGTTGCTGAACTCTTCGCTGTTGAAGCTCACACCTTCGAAGCTCGAAGGCAGCGCACGGTTACCGATGGTGTCGATGATGCCGCTGCTGAAGTTCTGGCGACCGGCGGTCAAGGTGGTGTTCGAGACACGGAACTTGACGTTGGCCAGGCCCAGTTTGCTCCACTGGTCTACAGCGTCGCCGTCGGAGTCGGCCAGGGTACGGTTGGAGCCGCCCTTGATGTCGCGCTTGCTGCGGTCCAGGACCAGAGCGTTGTAGACCGCCACTTCAGTGCTCACGCCAACGGTGCCTTGGGTGAAACCCGAGGTAGCGTTGAGGATGGTGCCTTGCACCCAGTTGGTACGGTAGTTGTCAGTACGGGCTTCGCCGTGCTTCTGGTAAGTGAACTTGCTGCCACGGAAGCGTTGTTCGTTGGAGAACCAGTTACGGGTTGTACCGCCCAGGCTTGCGCCATCGATAAAGCCTTTGGCCTCGCTTTGGGCGCTGGTGCCGGCCAGTGTGGTTGGAACGAAGTCCTGGCTTGCAGGATCAGCGTAGGCGTTAGCCGTGATGCTGCTGATGGCCAGGGCCAGTAGCGCGGTGCTGCTCAGTTTCATGGGTGAAGCTCCTTTGGTTCTCTTTTTAATGCCGGTCTTTTTAGGTGAACCGGCTATTGGGTGTGTAACTCGTTCAAGCCTTTGCAAACGTTTGCCCATGGGTAAAACCCGAAATAAGGCTGCACGTTTGCAGCAAGGCGAATGCTCGCCCTGCGCAATCCGGTTATCTTTTTATGGGTTGATGCTGACGCCCGAGAACACGTTGCGGCCGAAGGGGCTCACTTTGAAACCTTCGACTTTGGCGCTTAACGGCTGGTTGACCGTCGAGTGGGCGACTGGCGTGATCGGCACCTGCTGCTTGAGCAGTTGCTGCGCCTGTTTGTATAGAACAGTCCTTTGTTCGCGGTCGGTGACGACCTTGGCTTGCTTGATCAGCTTGTCGTACGCCGGGTCACACCACATGGAGTAGTTGTTCCCGCCGATGGCGTCGCAGCTGTAGAGGGTGCCCAGCCAGTTGTCCGGGTCACCGTTGTCGCCGGTCCAGCCGATCAGGCTGATGTCATGCTCGCCATTCTTGGTGCGCTTGATGTACTCGCCCCATTCATAGCTGACGATCTTGACCTTGAGGCCAATCTTTGCCCAATCGCTTTGCAGCATTTCGGCCATCAGCTTGGCGTTGGGGTTGTACGGCCGTTGTACCGGCATCGCCCACAGGGTGATCTCGGTGCCTTCCTTCACGCCGGCAGCCTTGAGCAATTCCTTGGCTTTTTCCGGGTTGTAGGCGGCGTCCTTGATGGTGTCGTCGTAAGACCACTGGGTCGGCGGCATGGCGTTGACCGCCAGTTGCCCCGCGCCCTGGTACACGGCGTTGAGGATGCTCTGCTTGTTCACCGCCATGTCCAGGGCCTGGCGCACTTCGAGCTGGTCGAAGGGCTTGTGCCGCACGTTATAGGCGATGTAGCCCAGGTTGAAACCCGGCTTGGTCAGCAGTTGCAGGTTCGGGTCGGCCTTCAGGGCTTCGACGTCGGCCGGGCGCGGGTGCAGGGTGATCTGGCATTCGCCGGCCTTGAGCTTTTGCACCCGTACCGAGGCGTCGGTGTTGATCGCAAAAATCAGCTGGTCGAGCTTCACGCGGCTCGGGTCCCAGTACTGTTTGTTGCCGGTGTAGCGAATCTGCGAGTCTTTCTGGTAGCGCTGGAACACGAACGGCCCGGTGCCGATCGGCTTCTGGTTGATGTCGCTGGGCTTGCCGACCTTGAGCAAATGGTCGGCGTATTCGGCCGACAGGATCGAGGCGAAGCTCATGGCGATGTTCTGGATAAACGCGGCGTCGACCGTGTTCAGGGTCATCACCACGGTGTGCGGGTCGGTTTTCTCGACCTTGGCGATATTCTTGTTCAGGCTCATCCCGTTGAAGTACGGAAACTCGGTGGGGTAGGCCTTGCGGAACGGGTGTTCGGGGTCAAGCATGCGATTGAAGGTGAACAGCACGTCGTCGGCGTTGAAGTCGCGCGTCGGCTTGAAGTCCTTGTTGCCGTGGAATTTCACCCCTTCACGCAGGTGGAAGGTATAGGTCAGGCCGTCTTCGGAAATATCCCAACGGGTTGCCAGGCCCGGTACGACATTGGTCGCGCCTTTTTCAAACTCGGCCAAGCGGTTGTAGATAGGCTCGGCGGCGTCGTTATCGGTGGCCGTCGTGTATTGCGCGGTGTCGAAGCCCGCCGGGCTGCCTTCGGAGCAAAACACCAGGCTCTTTTTCTCGGCAGCCTGGCCCATCGAGGCCACAGCCAGCAGGCTGGTGCCAAATATCGCGGATAGAACGGTGGTATGGCGCATAACAATCCCGATCCTTGTTTGTTGTTTTCGTCAGTGAGCAATCGCAAGGTCATTCACGACCTTGCGACAACACTGATCCCACAACGGCAGTTGCCCTACAGAGACGATGCGTCTGCCGTACCACGACGTTATGGGTCGGGAGCCAGGCAGTAAATGCAACGAATCTGACAGACCTTGTAGGTAACGGAGCCGCGATTCGCAGTTAGCTGCCGTAGGACGGCAGCGTGTGCGGAGGTGGTCTGTTTCCTACGGTCTTGGCGGATGCAATAACGGCGACGTTATGAAACGTCGCCGCCAGAGATCCTTACTTGCCGCTTACGCTCACGCCGTAGAAGGAGTTCAAGCCAAATGGGCTGATCTTGAAGTCCTGCACGTTGTTGCGCATGGGTTGATACACCGTCGAGTGCGCGATAGGTGTCATCGGGACTGCATCTTTGAGGATATGTTGCGCCTGCTTGTACAGCTCGGTGCGTTTGGCTACGTCGGAAGTCGCCTTGGCTTCTTTCACGATGCCGTCGAATTTCTTGTCGCACCACTTGGAGAAGTTGTTGCCGGCCAGGGAATCGCAGCCGAACAGCACGTTCAGCCAGTTGTCCGGGTCACCATTGTCGCCGCTCCAGCCAATGATCATGGCTTGGTTCTCGCCGCCTTTGGAACGCTTGATGTACTCGCCCCACTCATAGCTGACGATGTTCACTTTCAGGCCGATCTGTTTCCAGTCGTTCTGCAGCATCTCGGCCATCAGCTTGGCGTTCGGGTTGTACGGACGCTGGACCGGCATCGCCCACAGGGTGATCTCGGTGCCTTCCTTGACGCCGGCTTCCTTGAGCAAAGCCTTGGCTTTGGTCACATCAAACGGCGCATCCTTGATGGTGGTGTCATAGGACCACTGGGTTGGCGGCATGGCGTTGACAGCCAGTTGGCCTGCGCCCTGGTACACCGAGTCGATGATCTGCTGCTTGTTCACCGACATGTCCAGGGCCTCACGCACGCGCAGGTCGGACAGCGGGTTAGGCGCGGTCTGGCCCTTGAGGACCGGCATTACGTTGTAGGCGATGTAGCCCAGGTTGAAACCGGCCTGGTGCGGCAGTTTCAGGTCCTTGTCTTCACCCAGCGCCTTGAGGTCGGCCGGACGTGGGAACAGGGTCACCTGGCATTCGTTTTTCTTCAGCTTCTGGATACGCACCGACGGGTCGGTGGTGATGGCGAAGATCAGGTTGTCGATCTTCACGTCTTCAGGTTTCCAGTAATCCTTGTTGCCGGTGTAACGGATGTTGGAGTCTTTCTGGTAGCTCTTGAACACGAACGGGCCAGTGCCGATTGGCTTCTGGTTGATGTCCTGTGCCTTGCCTTCCTTCAACAGCTGGGCGGCGTATTCAGCCGACTGGATGGAGGCGAAGCTCATTGCCAGGTTCTGGATGAAGGCGGCGTCCACGGTGCCAAGGGTGAACTTGACGGTGTGGTCATCGACTTTCTCGATGTTCTTGATGTTGGTGTCCATACCCATGTCCGTGAAGTACGGGAACTCGGTCGGGTAGGCTTTACGGAACGGATCGTCTTTATTGATCATCCGGTTGAAGGTGAACAGTACGTCGTCAGCCGTGAATTCACGAGTTGGCTTGAAGTACGGGGTGGTGTGGAACTTGACGCCTTCACGCAGGTGGAAGGTGTACGTCAGGCCATCCGGGGAAACGTCCCAGGTCGTGGCGAGCCCAGGAACAACAGCGGTGCCGCCGCGCTCGAACTGGGTCAGACGGTTGAACATGGTTTCGGCCGAAGCATCGAAGTCTGTTCCGGTGGTGTACTGGCCTGGATCAAAACCGGCCGGGCTCCCTTCGGAGCAGAACACCAGGTTGCTCGCCGCTTGGGCGAAAGGTGCAGCAGCCATTAAACCGGCGCTGACTAATAACGGAATGACTGCGTGTTTAAGCATGTTGGCCTCATGATTTGTTGTCATTTTTGGTAGTGAGGGCGACCTCGTGAGTCGACCTGCGGATACTTATGCAGGGCCCATACCCAATGCAAGATGTTGAGAGCCTACAACGGCTAAACAGTGGTACGAACGTACACGAATGTCGCATATGTGTAAGTTCAGACACATTTACGCACTTTTGAGGGTTTTTTTCGGTGCGAGGGCTGCACCAGGAATGCCCAACCGAGGCGTCTGGCGCACTCGGTTGGGGCGCGGCTGTTACTTATTCAGACTGACGCCGTAGAAGGGAGTGAGTCCAAAAGGACTGATCTTGAAGTCCTGCACTTCCTTTCGCAGGGGCTGGAAAACCGTCGAGTTTGCGATAGGCGTTATAGGTACTTGTTCCTTAAGGATTTTTTGTGCCTGTTGATACCACTTGATGCGCTGCTCGCGGTCGCTGCTGACCTTGGCCTGCTGTACCAGTTTGTCGTAGGCCGGGTTACACCATTTTGCATAGTTGCTGCCCTTCACCGCGGCACAACTGTAGAGCACGCCGAGCCAGTTATCCGGGTCGCCGTTGTCGCCGGTCCAGCCGTAGATCATCACGTCGTGCTCGCCGGCTTTGGCGCGTTTGATGTACTCGCCCCACTCATAGCTGACGATATTGGCCTTGATGCCAATCTTTTCCCAATCCTGCTGGATCATCTGCGCCGACATCCGGGCATTGGGATTCGACGCGCGTTGTACGGTCATCGCCCACAGGTTGAGGGTGGTACCTGGTGCAACCCCTGCTTCTTTTAGTAGCGCCCGCGCCTTGGCCGGATCGTAGGGCGCGTCCTTGATTGTCGGGTCATAAGACCACTGGGCCGGAGGCAGGGCGTTCTGCGCCAATTGTCCGGCGCTCTGGTACACCGCCTTGATGATTGCCGGCTTGTCGATGGCCATGTCCAGCGCCTGGCGCACCTTGAGCTGGTCCAGGGGCGGGTGGGTCACGTTGTAGGCGAGAAAGCCCAGGTTGAAGCCGGCTTGCTGAAGAACCCGCAGGTTGGGGTCTTGCTTCATCACTTCGATGTCGGAAGGGCGCGGGTAACCGCTGACCTGGCACTCGCCGGCCTTGAGCTTTTGCAGGCGCACGGCGGCGTCCGGGGTGATCGAGAACACCAGGTTGTCGAGCTTCACATCTTCGGGCTTCCAATACTGTTTATTGGCGCTGTAGCGAATCTGCGAATCCTTCTGGTAACGCTTGAACACAAATGGCCCGGTGCCCACCGGCTTCTGATTGATGTCCGCGGCCTTGCCTTCCTTGAGCAACTGCGCGGCATATTCGGCGGACTGCACCGAGGCGAAGCTCATGGCCAGGTTCTGCACGAAGGAGGCGTCAACGTTGTTCAGGTTGAAGCGCACGGTGTGCTCGTCGAGTTTTTCGACGCTCTTGATCGTGGTGTTCAAGCCCATGTCGGTGAAGTAGGGCGACTCCGATGGATAGGCCTTGCGGAACGGGGTCTCGGGATCCAGCAGGCGCTGGAAGGTGAAGAGCACGTCGTCGGCGTTGAAATCACGGGTCGGGGTGAAATAGTCGGTGGTGTGGAACTTGACGCCATCGCGCAGGTGGAAGGTATACATCAGGCCGTCTTTGGACACGTCCCAATGGGTTGCCAGGCCGGGTTCGACTTCAGTGCCGCCACGCTTGAACTGGGTCAGGCGGTTGAACACGGTTTCGGCGGAGGCATCGAAATCGGTGCCACTGGTGTACTGGCTGGGGTCGAAGCCGGCGGGGCTGGCTTCGGAGCAGTAGACCAGGGTGCCGGCTGCCTGGGCCATGGGCATGAATGCCAGCAGGCCGGCAGCAAGGAGCAGCGGTTTTAAGGTGATTCTTTCCATGGAGACCCCTGAAGTGGCAGGCAAATAGTGCCCGAACGAAAACGGCAGTCACCGAGGTTACCGCCGTTCTTGTCACTCAGGTAGAGATAAGCATGCGAGGCCCCAGTGTCTCCGGGATTCGGCTATTCCAGGTCGCTACGATTTGGCCGGAAAGTGTTCGGGTTTATAAGTGAACGCCCACCACTTGAACGGATTCCAGTACGGGTTGTTCTTTGACGGCTTGAATTTCTTGATCCGCGCCATTTCTTCGCTGACATACTGTTCAGCCTGAGCTCTTACTGCGGTACGGACGTTGTCGGTGATCGGGATTTTTTGTGCGGATAAGTTCTCCAGGTAGAGGTGTTCTACTTTATCAATGGCTGCTTTTACTTGTTCCGGGGACAGGTTGGCGGTCAAGGTACCGCTATAACCTTTGACAGGGCGGCCAATCAACTTTTGGAATTGAGCGGCAAACGAAGCATCCCCACCGGTTGCGGAATCACATGACAGCAGGCGCACGTTGTCGAACTCTTCCGGATGGATCCCTTTGCTGTGAAGCGTATCCAGCAATTCTTCCGGACTATTGAGCTTTCCATCATAAGAAACTTTTGCGACCCCCGTAGTCTCATCGACTTTACCGTGTACCAGTATGTTCAATCGCTGGGCCGAACCTTGTTTGTTCACATCCACGAACGTGTAAAGTTTATCGTTGATAGTGTTCAGGCTATCTATTTCTCCACTGAGAATACTGGTTTTTTCAGCAGTAGAAAAAAGGGCTTCGCCGACCGGCAGATTTTTAACCGTTTTCAGGGGCGGCAGTTCGACGCCGTCTACGTTGATAGATGCCGGGGGGACCTCTGGTCCACTCGACTCAATTTCATTTAAAGACGGGTCCGGATGACTATCGCCGGATACTTTCGAAACGCGTGTCAGCTCAAATTCGCTCTTCTGCGAATTATAGTTCCAGCGGTAGTCTTCAGTAACGGTGGAGTTGAACGTAATCGGAGTTTCACCCAGGCTCGCCTCGACCAAACCGGGTGCAACTTCGTGTGCCAGCATCAGGCTTGAGATGACGGCCGCAGCAGTTCCCCCTGTGCGCTCGCCTGCGGTCTTGCCATAGAGGCTGTCATGCACGCCAAACACGATATTGCCTATATTGCCAACAATGGGCAGATTACCAAAGGTTTTGCCCCAGGTGTCTTTCACCGACTTCCAGGCTTGCTGCGAGGCACCAAACACATCCGTCTGGTCGGCCCACACCGCATTGTTGGCGTTCTGCTCCTGATAGTGGGGGGCGATACCTTTGTTCAGATCGCCAAATTGCAGCCCATAACCTGCTTTTCGCGATTCGGTGTAGTTGAATAGCTCTCGTACCGGCACGGATTTATCTTTGTACCAGTGTTCGTACCCCGGATATCGCGACCGATTATCCTGGATGAGGCTGTCGAGCACCGCCCCGGCCGGTGGCCAGTGGGCATTGTGTCCCCCTTGCATATCACCGGTATTGAAACGGCGCATCAATTCATCACGATTGTCTTTGGCCCAGTTCGCAAATTCTTCATCGCCTTTTATCTCGCGGACAGCGCCGTTCTTCAAGTCGATCATGACTCCCTGATTGGGGCGATTGGCGGGATTGCCATCGTAAGGCGTGTAGGGGATAAAGGCATACCCGCTCATGGGGTAGCCGTAAATATTGGGGATAATCACTTGCCCATTCTTGTCCAGCGTGCGATTCACCGCTTCCTGGCCGGCAGGGCTTAACCTTGCGAAATTTTCCGTGTCACTACGAAGGCTCAGCAACGTGCCCCGTGTTACATAGGCGTCTGCTTTTCCCGATCGCTCTGCTATTGTTCCGGAGCCCTCGCGCATCGGCGCGGCTATGTCTTTCTCCCAGCGAGCTTGAAGTTGTCGGCCGAACGCTTCCAAATCATTGATTTTTGTCCGGTCTTTTTTTTCTATTTCCATTTCAGGAAAATTTAAAACCCCACCACGTGCGGGTCTGTCGTGCGCTAGAGCACCCGCTGCAATTTCCCATGCGAAATAAGTGTGTGTCTGGGTATCAGAGAGATTTTGTGCTGTGCCCATACCGACATAGGTATTGAACGTTACCGTGAACTTTTCATGCGGGTCGAACCCGGCTGCCAATAAACCCCCACTGAAGTATCCTGCGGGGTCCATGAACAGGCGCACGTTCTGGAACTTGACGTTTCGTTCGCCTTCAGTGCCACTTTCTATATTTTCGATCTGCGTCTTTACACGATTGGCATAGGCATCGATATGAGCCTCTCGCTCATTGTAGATATACCCATCGCCTGGCGCGTGAACAAAGTCGGGTCCGTAAATGGTTGCCTTGTAGATATCAGACTCGTTCCTGGCGGCAGTGCCAACGTTGTCCGTTTCATAAATATCGGTACTCTTCAATGGCGTTGGCGGTATCCGTTCCAGCGCCTCGGTACGTTGTTCTTGAGTCGTACCGGGTAGCGGTGTTTTTGGGTAATGGACAATGTTAAGTTGAACTGAGCTTGTCATTTCAGATTACCTGGCTGGATGTTGATTGCACGCATCTGCGCCGCCATAAACTGTGGATGAGGAGTACGGTGATCTACGCCATGAGTGGTGCAGCGTCCAGGCGTGTTCCGCTCGTTGAGGGTGAGGATGTAGTTGTCCATTGCACGGGTTATAAGTTGAAAAGATTTATCACCAACGCACTTCAATGTGTCCGGACCAGCAGACGCCCGGCGATTAAGCATTTTCTGAAGCTGGTAACCGGTTATTACCGCTGAAACTTCTTGAATTAAGTGCCAGGCAAAAAAAATGCTGCCCGAAGGCAGCGGCATTGCAGTCCTGCTCCCTGAAATGGCAGGTAAACGCTACGCGAACGAGAACGGCGGTCACCACGGTGCCGCCGTTCGGGTTACCCAGGTTGAGATAAGCGCCTGCGTCGCGGCGATCGCCTTAAAACACCTGTGCGCCGCCATAAACGGTGGACTGTATCCACCGCGGGTCCATAGGATCGCTCCAGACGTGCCGAGGCGGCGTACCACCATCTCCGATCAGGATTTGCCGGCCCTCGTCGCTCCATTCCTGCATGCGTTGTGCGAATTGGCCGTGGTACTCGTTGGCCGGACAAGTGATACCGGCCCATGGGTCCACTATCCACGCATCAGCCCATTCGGGCTCGGCAAATCCAGCGGTCAAGAGGTTAGGCTGACTTGCGGGGCCGCCGACCACGCTGAAGGTGTGTCCCTGCACTTGTGCAATGCGGGCAAAGCCGCCACTGGCGTTAATGGTATCGGTGGCGACCCTGGCCATCTGGTCGCAATTGCCGGCCCCCGTTTTCAGGATGACCTCCGAGTAGTTGGGCGCGCCGGTTCGAGTGTATAGCCAGGTCACTATTTCATTGGCCACGTCGCTGCGCAGACTGTTACCGGCATCGGCCAGGGTTTTCTGGTTGGCCGACCGTATACCGGTTGTCTGGAACTGTTCCTCCACCGTTCTCTTGCCCCAACGGGCGTAGGCCTTGTTTTGCTCGTTGACCGTGAGCTGCCCGAAATAGTGAGGCTTTTGAAGGGGCTCAAGTTGTATGGTCTTGGCGGCCACCTCTACCTTCTTGTCCCAGGCATAGACTGCCAGTAGAACTTCACGTTTCTTTTCATCGGACAGTCCGGCCAGGACTCGGTCCAGTTGGGTGGCTTGATCGGGTGTGAAGTTGTATTCAAGGCTCAGTTTTTTTGCCAGTGAGTCCAGGGAGGGCAGTATCACCAGATCGTTATTGTGGGTTTTTCCGGAAATGTCACGATAGAGGTCCTTGTACTCGTCATGCAGCCTGATGATGTCCCGGCTGGCCGGATCGGTGTTTGCGGCGATGCGTTGAAAGTTGAGCGCAGGGTTCGAACCGTCGTATTCGGCCACGTAGTAAATGCCGGTATCGCCCTCGACCACCACATAATCTATTCCTGCGTAGGGTATTTTTATGCCCCTCAGGACGCGCTGGTCATCACTGAGATCACTGATCTGGTCCAGCTTTACAACCACGGTTTCCTGGTTGAGCGCCCGTGGTTGACCGATATCTTCATAGCCGAAGTCCGGCTCATTGAGCACCACCCCGCTGGTTTGGTTGCGGTAGGTAACCGGCGTGTGCCCGGGCACCGACATCAGCTCCTGGCTGGATGTGTCGCTCACTCTATACAGCCTGTGCTCATGCACCACGGTCCGCGCGCCTTCCTGCGTTGGGGCGCCCGGCAAGAGACGCCGATGCTCAAGTGCCTGGGCGTCTTGAGCGACCGATGTATCGGCGTCCTCGATCATTTTTGTGTAGCACAAGCTGTCAATGTTGCGCTTTACGCGGCGCCCAACCGGCGCACAAACGGCTTCAAAATCCTCCAGCGGCTCGGCATGCTCGGTAGGCCCCATCTTGGTCAAGGCGTCCGGTTGTGCGGGGTCGTAGCGGTAAACGTCATCCCCGACCACTACATCGGTATGGGTTGCACGCTTGATCAGGAAGGTCTGGTCTGCGGACAGGCCCTCAGGTACCAGCACGCTTGCCCCTGCAGCTCCCGGCTCGACTTCGCGCGTGAGGGCGATGCGGGTGGAGGACTCAAGGGCTTTCGAGGCCCTCTCTATCCCTTTCTCCACCAGTGAAGTTGCGCCCGAAGCCACCGTCGGCAGCGCATTGAGCACTCCGAACACGATATGGTCGGCCCCGCCTTTCTTGCCGTGCTTGACGTCATCGATGCCGATACCGGCCTCCGCTACGCCGGAGGCGACGTAGAACACCTCGAGGGCCACGGCGACTTCGGGCATCACCAGTGCCAGCGGCGTCATCAGCATCGCGACCTTGGTGGCGGTTTCCAGGCCTTTGAGGATGTTGGCTTTGGTCACGTCGCTGTCGGTGACGATTTGGGTCTCGGCATCCTTGTACGAGCGATCTTTCTGGCGGGCAGTAATGGCCTCGAATGGGTCCTGGGCGAGGGGTTCGGTGGTGATGAAAGTCTGCGGGTTGAATTCATTCAGGCGCTCCAACACATCGGCATCCGGCGCGTCTTTGCGGTGCCAGCCACCCAGCCCGGTCAGTGTCTGGTTCACGCCGTCGGAGAACGTCCGGTCGGCCTGGTCACGCAGCGTGAAATGGGTTGAAAGGGCTTCGCGCTTGGTGGGGTCGGCAGCTTGCTCAGCCAGCCAGTTTTTCATCTGGGCCTGGCTGTCAAAGCGATGAATAGGCGACGAGTTGCCGGGAATATACAAAAGCGTGGGGCTGATGATCTTGCCGTCATCGGTGACCTTGGGGTTTTTGTCGGTGATGTACAGCAGGTCCGAAGATTGAAAACCGTTGATGCTGAGCAGACCCATTTCCAGGCCTGGGTCCTGGGCGGCAGAGGCTTTCAGGTCCTCGACGCGGAGGTTCGACCAGTCTTTATCGGTGGTCAAGTTCGCTGCGCGTAGCGCCAGTTCCTTGTCGCTTGGGCTCAGGCTGCCGGTCTTTTCCTGGAGCAGGATGGCGGCAACGAAGGAGGCCTTGGTCAATGCCGTGTATTTGCTTTCGTGGCTGGGCCAGAACGTATCCAGGAATGTTTTATACGGCGCGGCGCGTTCGGTGTTCCACACCAATTCCCTGAATTGCTCCGGGGTCTTTTTGATCCGCATCGACTCGTTGTATTGCTGGCGCTGGCCGGGCGGGGAGGCGCGGTATATAAACTCATAGGTCTGCTGGGCATTGACGGCAGAGTCAATGGCAAGCCCCGCCTGGCCCAGCGGCGAAAACGTCAGTAGCCGTTCCAGCCAGGTATGCAGGGTCGTGCGTGTTTTTTCCTCGGGCGTCTGGTGTTCATCGGTGTTGTTTTTTTTCTGCACATCTTGCAGGGCCGCCTGGGTCAAGGTTATCCGGTTCAGTACCTTTGCATTGCGAGGAGGCCTTCCCCGTGTCGGGTCGTAGTTGAAGGTAGTAATAAACGTGTTGTCCGGATCAACGTCCTCGCCCCACTTTTTCTTGATTTCGGCCTTGATAAGGTTGGCGGTGCTTTCCAGGGGCGTCTCGAACCCTGTCGTTGCACTGCGAATGTAGTTTTCGACTGTCTTGTTGTATGGCAATCCCGGGATCAACACGTCGTGAGTGTGACGGCGGGGTCGTGATGCGGGAGTGTCGGTGGCCCGATCGGCTGCCTTTACGGGCTGCCCTGGCGAATATGTCTGCCGTGAAGTATCCGTACCTTGGCGGGGTTTTCCCTGTTCTTCGGCAATACCTGCCGAGGAGGGGGTATCAAGGAAGAAGCCGTTGTTTGCCGCGATGGAACCTATGGTGGTCATATGACAAATCCTGATGTGCATGGTGTGCAGGAATGATGTGATGTCCGCCATAGGTGGTTCAGCGTGTAGGCGTGTTCCGTTCTTTGATGGGGAAGATGTAGTTCGCCATTACGCGGGTTATAAGCTGAAAAGATTTATCGCCGGTGCGCTTCAAGGTGTGTGGACCAGAACACTCTCAGCCATTGAGTATTTTCTTAAGCTGATATCCGGTTATTACCGCTGATACTTCTTGAATGAAGTGCGCAGGCAAAAAAAACGCTGCCCGTGGGCAGCGTCATTGCAACTGGGGTACCGCTCGATCAAGGCATCTGGACTTCGATCACGCCATCTGCGGTCATGTTGACCTGGCTGGTGCCGGCTTCGACTTCCGGCGTCGGTGCCGAATCCATCGCTGCGGCTTTCATCATCATCCCGCCGCGGGCATACGGCTGTGGATAACCGTTGGTGTTGAAGTTCAGGTTGACGATCTTGTAGCCCTTGCCGCCCAGCGCATCGGTGGCCAGTTGGGCACGGGCCTTGAATGCGGTGACCGCTTCTTTAAGCAGGGCATCTTCGCTGGCCTTGCGGGTCGGGTTGGCGATGGCGAAGTCCATGCTGTCCATTTTCAGGTTGGTCAGCATGTCGCCGGTGAGCTTGGACAGGGCGGCGAAGTCGGCACTTTCCATGCGCAGCTCAGCGCGTTCACGCCAGCCGGTGATTTTCTGGTTCTTGTTGTCGTAGATCGGGTAGCTGTTGCGGCTACCCTGGCGCAGGGTCACGCCTTTGACTTCGCGGGCCTGGGCCAGCGCCTTGTTCATGGTGGTGGTGATTTCGGCGGCAAGCTTGGCCGGGTCGGTGTTCTGCGACTCGGTGTACAGGGTGACGATCATCTGGTCGCGCGCCACTTCCTGGCTGACTTCGGCACGCAGGGAAATCTGGTTGTAATGCAGTTCGTCAGCGGCCATGGCCGGCAGGCTGGCGAGGGTAGCGGCGCCGAGGGTGAGGGTGGCTGCACTGCGAATGAAACGAGACATGTAAGCTCCTTGAGATGTTCGTGTTCGGTAAGACTGTAGACGCAAGGTTTCAGTTCTTCGGGTTTACACATTCACTACAAGTTGGCGGATGCCGACGAACGGTCATGATCCTGACCCCTGCGTCAAAGAGCCACACACGCCGTGCCAGCGCTGTCGCTTCGTTTATACTCCGTGCGATCCGCCTGCAGCGCTCATCGGGAGAGCTCATGCTCGCCGCCGTAAAACTGACTTCCGCCACCCGCCAGAACCTTTGGCGCCTGACGTTCATCCGCACCCTGGTGCTGGCCGCACAGGCCGGTTCGGTGGGGCTCGCCTATTGGTTCAAGCTGCTGCCGCTGCCCTGGTTGCAGTTGGCCGTGACCCTCGGCTTCTCCACCGTGCTGTGTGTATTTACCGTCATCCGGCTGCGCACCACGTGGCCTGTGACCGAGCTGGAATACGCCCTGCAACTGGCCTGCGACCTGTTTATCCACAGTGTGTTGCTGTACTTCTCCGGCGGCTCCACCAACCCGTTCGTGTCCTATTACCTGGTGCCACTGACCATCGCGGCGGTGACCTTGCCGTGGCGCTATTCGGTGGTGCTGTCGGGTATTGCCCTGACCCTGTACACCCTGCTGCTGGCACAGTTCTACCCGTTGCAGACCTTCCCCATCGCCCGGGAAAACCTGCAGATCTACGGCATGTGGCTGAGCTTTGCCCTGTCGGCGGCGGTCATCACCTTTTTTGCCGCACGAATGGCGGAAGAGCTGCGCCGCCAGGAAGAGCTGCGCGCCATTCGCCGTGAAGAAGGCCTGCGGGACCAGCAGTTGCTGGCCGTCGCCACCCAGGCCGCCGGCGCGGCCCACGAATTGGGCACGCCGCTGGCGACCATGAGCGTACTGCTCAAGGAAATGACCCAGGACCACCACGACCCGGCCCTGCAAGACGACCTGAGTGTGCTGCAGGAACAGGTCAAGCAGTGCAAGCTGACCTTGCAGCAGCTGGTGCGCGCCGCCGAGGCCAATCGCCGCCTGGCGGTGGAGATGCAAGACGTCACCCAGTGGCTGGACGAGGCCCTGAACCGCTGGCACCTGATGCGTCCCGAAGCCAGTTACCGGTTCCACCTGCTGGGCCAGGGCACGGTGCCGCGCATGGCGCCGCCGCCGGACCTGACCCAGGCGCTGCTGAACCTGCTGAACAACGCCGCCGATGCCTGCCCGGAAGGGTTGGAAGTGACCCTGGACTGGGATGCGGAAGACTTCACCATCAGCATTCGCGACCACGGCGCCGGTGTGCCGCTGGCGATTGCCGAGCAGATCGGCAAGCCCTTCTTTACCACCAAGGGCAAAGGCTTCGGCCTGGGCCTGTTTTTGAGCAAGGCCAGCGTGACCCGCGCGGGCGGCTCAGTGAAACTCTATAGTCATGAGGAAGGCGGCACGCTCACCGAGCTGCGCCTGCCCCGTGTCGCACGAGGAGACATCGATGAGTGACGAGATCCAAGTCGAAGGCGAAGAACTGCCGCACCTGCTGCTGGTAGATGACGACGCCACCTTTACCCGCGTGATGGCCCGCGCCATGAGCCGTCGTGGCTTTCGCGTCAGCACCGCAGGTTCCGCCGAGGAAGGCCTGGCCATCGCCACGGCCGACCTGCCGGAATACGCGGCCCTGGACCTGAAAATGGACGGCGACTCCGGCCTGGTGCTGCTGCCCAAGCTGCTGGAGCTGGACCCGGAAATGCGCGTGGTGATCCTCACCGGCTATTCCAGCATTGCCACCGCCGTCGAGGCGATCAAGCGTGGCGCCTGCAACTACCTGTGCAAGCCGGCAGATGCCGACGACGTGCTGGCCGCCTTGCTCTCCGAGCACGCCGACCTCGACACCCTGGTGCCGGAAAACCCGATGTCAGTGGACCGCCTGCAGTGGGAACACATCCAGCGGGTGTTGACCGAGCACGAAGGCAACATCTCCGCCACGGCCCGCGCCCTGGGCATGCATCGTCGAACGTTGCAGCGCAAGTTGCAGAAACGCCCGGTTCGACGTTGAACGGCGACTGAACAATCTGCTTCAGGCCGCACGGAGCCCTGAACCGATCGTCTATGATCGGTTCAAACGCCTGTTATTTTTTTCCTACCGAGCCTGAACAATGAATCAGAACGCTGAGTATTCCGCGGTCAATGACGCGGTGCGTGGGCAATTTTTAAGGAAAGTCTGGGCGCTGATCACCCCCTACTGGCGCAGTGAGGAGAAGTTCAAGGCCTGGCTGTTGTTGCTGGTGGTGCTGGGGCTGTCGCTGTTCAGTGTGGCGGTGTCGGTGTGGTTCAACAGCTGGAACCGCGACTTCTATAACGCCCTGGAAAAGAAGGACTACGACGCCTTCACCCACCTGCTGATGTATTTCAGCGTGATCGCCGTGGTGGCGATCGTCACCGGGGTGTTCACTTCCTATTTGCAGCAAATGCTCACCATCCGCTGGCGGCGCTGGCTGACTGAAACCTACTTCGCCAAGTGGCTGAGCGAGAAAAACTACTACCACCTGGAATATGGCGGCTACACCGATAACCCCGACCAACGTATCTCCGAAGACCTCAACGCCTTTACCAGCAGCACCCTGAGCCTGGGCCTGGGGTTTATCAGTAACCTGGTGAGCCTGGTGTCGTTCTCGGTGATCCTGTGGGGCGTGTCCGGCAGTATCGAGGTTTGGGGCATCACGATTCCCGGCTATATGTTCTGGGCGGCACTGGTATATGCCGTGCTGGGCAGTTGGTTGACCCACTTGATTGGTCGAAAACTGATCGGCTTGAGCAACCGCCAGCAACGCTTCGAGGCCGACTTGCGTTTCAGCCTGGTGCGGGTGCGCGAGAACGCCGAAAGCATCGCGCTGTTCAATGGCGAGCCGAATGAACACCAGCAACTGAGTGCACGTTTCGGGCGGGTGTGGAGCAACTTCTGGAGCATCATGCAGCTCAAGAAGCGCCTGAACTTCTTCACCAGTGGTTACTCGCAGATCGCGATCATCTTCCCGTTTGTGGTGGCAGCGCCGCGTTACTTTTCCGGCCAGATAGAGCTGGGCGTGCTGATGCAAGTGGCCAGTGCGTTTGGCAGCGTGCAGGGCAGCCTGAGCTGGTTTGTCGACGCGTATACCGTGTTGGCCAGCTGGCGTGCGACCTGTGATCGTCTGCTGAGCTTTGGCGAGGCGATGGAAGAAAACGAAGGCCGCAACACGGGCATCGAGCTGCAACGCCAGGGCGGCAATTTGCAGATGAGCAACCTCAGCCTCGATCTGGCGGATGGTCGTCACCTGCTCGATGGCGCCAACCTGACGGTTGCCGAGGGTGAGCGATTGATGCTCAGCGGGCGTTCCGGCAGCGGCAAGTCAACCTTGCTGCGGGCCATGGGCAATCTCTGGCCAAACGGCCACGGCAACATCCGCTTGCCGGCCGAGCGTTATCTGTTCCTGCCGCAAAAGCCGTACCTGCCGATTGGTACCTTGCGGGGTGTGTTGAGTTATCCACAGGAGGAGGGCGCGTACCCGCCGCAACGTTATGCACAGGTCCTGGAAACCTGCCGCCTGGCGCACCTGATTCCACGCTTGGACGAGGCCAATCACTGGCAGCGCATGCTGTCGCCGGGTGAGCAACAGCGCCTGGCGTTTGCGCGGGCGTTGTTGTTTGAACCGCAATGGCTGTACATGGACGAGGCCACCTCGGCGATGGACGAGGAAGATGAGGCGGCGCTGTATCAGGCGTTGATCGATGAGTTGCCGGGGTTGAGCATCGTCAGCGTCGGGCACCGCAGCAGCCTCAAGCGTTTCCATGGGCGGCATGTGCGGATCGAGAACGGGCAGCTACAAGAACAGCCAGTGTCCTGAAGTCGGACTCGGTCAATGTGGGAGCGGGCTTGCTCGCGAATACGGTGGGTCAGTTAATACATAGGGTGACTGATAGACCGCATTCGCGAGCAAGCCCGCTCCCACATTGGATCAGTGTCGTCTGGTCGACCTGGTTCCAACAAAAAAGCCCGGCTGATCATCGATCAGCCGGGCTTTTTCATGCCGCTTGAAAAGCTATTACTTCTTCAAGCCGTAATGCTCATCCAGCATCCCCGGGGCGTTTGGCGTTTTTGGCGCGTAATCCCGTGGCGGTTCCTGATTTTCCCGCGGAGGGGTCAGGCGTTCCCGTGGAGCGTGCGGTGCATCGGAATGCAGCGCGGCCAGCAGGCGCTGGCGGGTGATGTCGTCCAGGGCCAGGCGGTTGGCACCCTCGGCGAGATGATCCTGTACTTCCTGATAGCTCTGAGTGAGCTTTTTCACCAGGGTCGCGGTGCTGTTGAAGTGGGTAACAACCTCGTTCTGATAACTGTCAAAACGTTCCTGAATGTCATCCAGCTGACGCTGCGTGCGGTTAGGCGCGGCATTCGGCAGCAGGCGGGCAACCAGGAATCCAATGGCGACACCGGCAACCAAGGCGAGAGTCGGCAACAACCAAACTAAGAGCGAGTGTTCCACGAGTCCTTCCTCTATAAACGGCTTTGCTTTACGTTAACGGCTCGGACCTGCGCTGTATACCGCGATTAAGCTCGCAATGATGCCATGCACAGACTTTTAGCTAGACGAGTCGACCCCTTGAGAGGTCACGGAGTTCCTTCCTTGCTGATGCGTGAAACCCCCGTTTTGATCGATGGCCCGGTAGGCCAATTGGAAGCCCTGTATCTGGATCACCCCGAGCCACGTGGCCTGGCGCTGATCTGTCACCCGAACCCGGTGCAGGGCGGCACCATGCTCAACAAAGTCGTATCGACCCTGCAACGCACCGCGCGCGATGCCGGCTTGATCACGTTACGTTTCAATTATCGCGGTGTCGGCACCAGTGCCGGTACGCACGATATGGGCACCGGTGAAGTCGACGACGCCGAAGCGGCAGCCACCTGGCTGCGTGAAAAGCATCCCGACCTGCCGATCACCCTGCTGGGTTTTTCCTTCGGCGGGTTTGTCGCGGCCACCCTCGGCGGCCGCCTGGAAGCCAAGGGCGAAAAACTCGCGCACCTGTTCATGGTGGCCGCGGCCGTGATGCGCCTGCGGGACAACGACGTGTTGCCACAAGGCTGCCCATTGACCGTGATCCAGCCGGAAACCGACGAAGTGGTTGACCCGCAACTCGTCTACGACTGGTCCGCGGCCCTGAATCGCCCCCATGAGCTGCTGAAAGTGGC
Organism: Pseudomonas sp. G1002; assembly: GCF_013385455.1. Classification (NCBI taxonomy): domain Bacteria; kingdom Pseudomonadati; phylum Pseudomonadota; class Gammaproteobacteria; order Pseudomonadales; family Pseudomonadaceae; genus Pseudomonas; species Pseudomonas sp. G1002. The sequence continues at coordinate 275,663 of NZ_JACAPY010000016.1, read as the reverse complement.
AGAATGCGGACACTTTTTTCATGGCAAGCTGACCGATCTCAAGGATCTTGTGCTGCCACGTCTTTCGAATTGATGACAAGCGATCACCCATGACGACCCGTACCCGCATCCTCACCGGCATCACCACCACCGGCACGCCGCACCTGGGCAACTACGCCGGCGCGATTCGCCCGGCGATCCTTGCCAGCCAGGACGCCAACGCCGACTCCTTCTACTTCCTGGCCGACTACCACGCCCTGATCAAGTGCGATGACCCGCAGCGCATCCAGCGCTCGCGCATGGAAATCGCCGCGACCTGGCTGGCCGGTGGCCTGGATGTGAACCGGGTAACCTTCTACCGCCAGTCCGATATCCCGGAAATCCCCGAGCTGACCTGGTTGCTGACCTGCGTGGCGGCCAAGGGCCTGCTCAACCGTGCGCACGCCTACAAGGCCTCGGTGGACAAGAACCTGGAGAACGGCGAAGACCCGGATGCGGGGATCACCATGGGCCTGTACAGCTACCCGGTGCTGATGGCTGCGGACATCCTGATGTTCAACGCCCACAAGGTGCCGGTCGGTCGTGACCAGATCCAGCACGTGGAAATGGCTCGCGACATCGGCCAGCGCTTCAACCACCTGTTCGGCAAGGGTAAAGAATTCTTCACCATGCCCGAAGCGCTGATCGAAGAAAGCGTCGCCACCTTGCCGGGCCTGGATGGCCGCAAGATGTCGAAGAGCTACGACAACACCATCCCGTTGTTCACCAGCGCCAAGGACATGAAGGACGCAATCTCGCGGATCGTCACCGACTCCCGCGCGCCGGGCGAAGCCAAGGATCCGGACAACTCGCACCTGTTCACCCTGTACCAGGCATTTGCCACCCAGGCCCAGGAAGAAGAGTTCCGCGGCGAACTGCTGCAGGGCCTGGGCTGGGGTGAGGCGAAGAACCGTCTGTTCCAACTGCTGGACGGCCAGTTGGGTGAAGCGCGCGAGCGTTATCACCAGCTGATGTCGCGCCCGTCGGACATGGAAGACCTGCTGCTGGTCGGCGCCCGCAAAGCCCGCGCCGTGGCTGCACCGTTCCTGGCCGAACTGCGTGAAGCGGTGGGCCTGCGCTCGTTCGTCAACCCGGTCGCCGTGGCTGCCACCACCAAGAAGAAAGCTGCGAAAGCCGCACGCTTTGTCAGCTTCCGCGAAGACGACGGCAGCTTCCGCTTCCGTTTGCTGGCGGCCGAAGGCGAGCAACTGCTGCTGTCGCGCAACTTTGCCGACGGTAAAACCGCAGGCGCCGTAACCAAGCAGCTGCAATCGGGTCAGGCGCTGGATGTCCGCAGTGAAGCCTCGAGCTTCAGCGTGTGGCTGGAGGGTGAAGTCGTCGCCGATAGCCCGGCGTTCGCCGATAGCGCCTCGCGGGATGCGGCGATCGAAGCCTTGCGCGTTGCGTTGACCCCAATCGAGGATTGACCCGACCAAGGGTTGATTGCCATTCTTCAGGGCCGTCGTTACAGTGGCGGCCCGTTTTTGTTGCCTTGCTAACGAATTATGACGCCCCTAGAACGATATCAAGCTGATCTGAAACGCCCTGAATTCTTCCATGACGCTGCCCAGGAAACTGCGGTGCGCCATTTGCAGCGCCTGTACGACGACCTGGTCCAGGCCTCGCAGAACAAGCCGGGCATGTTCAGCAAGCTGTTTGGCAAGAAAGACCACACGCCGGTCAAGGGCTTGTATTTCTGGGGTGGTGTTGGCCGGGGCAAGACTTACCTGGTGGACACCTTCTTCGAAGCGCTGCCGTTCAAGGAAAAGGTCCGCACCCACTTCCACCGCTTCATGAAGCGCGTGCATGAAGAGATGAAGACCCTGCCTGGCGAGAAGAACCCGCTGACCATCATCGCCAAGCGCTTCTCGGAAGAAGCCCGGGTGATCTGTTTCGATGAGTTCTTCGTCTCCGACATCACCGACGCGATGATCCTCGGCACCCTGATGGAAGAGCTGTTCAAGAACGGCGTGACCCTTGTCGCCACCTCGAACATCGTGCCCGACGGCCTGTACAAGGACGGTTTGCAACGCGCGCGTTTCCTGCCGGCCATCGCCCTGATCAAGCAGAACACCGACATCGTCAACGTCGACAGCGGCGTCGACTACCGCCTGCGTCACCTTGAACAAGCCGAACTGTTCCACTACCCGCTCAACGAAGTGGCCCAGGAAAGCCTGCGCAAGAGCTTCCGCGCGCTGACGCCGGAATGCACCCAGGCGATTGAAAACGACAAGCTGATCATCGAAAACCGCGAAATCATCGCGCTGCGCACCTGCGATGACGTGGCCTGGTTCGAATTCCGCGAACTGTGCGACGGCCCTCGCAGCCAGAACGACTACATCGAACTGGGCAAGATCTTCCACGCGGTGATCCTGAGCGGTGTCGAGCAGATGAGCGTCACCACCGACGACATCGCGCGGCGCTTTATCAACATGGTCGACGAATTCTACGACCGCAACGTCAAGCTGATCATCTCGGCGGAAGTCGAGCTCAAGGACCTCTACACCGGCGGCCGCTTGAACTTCGAATTCCAGCGCACCTTGAGCCGCTTGCTGGAAATGCAGTCCCACGAGTTCCTGTCGCGGGCGCACAAGCCGTAAGCGATGCGCTTGAAATGAAAAAGGCCCGCAGCGATGCGGGCCTTTTTTTATGCAAAATTTCCAGGTCAACAGAAAGAGCTGTGGGAGCCGGGCTTGCCCGCGATAGCGGTCTGTCAGCTGATGCCTCTGGTGCCTGGCGCGCCGCCATCGCAGGCAAGCCAGCTCCCACATTTTTACTGTGTATACCCTTTGGTTACGCGGCCTGCTGGAATTGCTGGCGATACTGGTTGGGCGACAGCTCGGTATGCTGGCGGAACAGCCGCGCAAAGAAGCTCGCGTCGTCGTAGCCCACCTCGTAACTGATGGTCTTGATGCTTTTGCGGCTGCCGGACAGCAGGCCCTTGGCTGTCTCGATGCGCAACCGTTGCAGGTAGTGCAGCGGCTTGTCACCGGTGGCGGTCTGGAAGCGGCGCATGAAGTTGCGGATGCTCATGCCGTGTTCCCGGGCCACGTCTTCGAAGCGGAACTTGTCGGCGAAGTGCTCTTCGAGCCAATGCTGGATCTGCAGGATGATCACGTCCTGGTGCAGCTTCTGCCCGCCAAAACCGATGCGCCCGGGGGCGTAGCTGCGTTGCACTTCGTAGAGGATGTCGCGGGCCACGGCCTGGGCGATGTTGGCGCCGCAGAAGCGTTCGATCAGGTAGATGTAGAGGTCGCAGGCCGAGGTGGTGCCGCCTGCGCAGTAGAGGTTGTCGGCGTCGGTCAGGTGCTTGTCCTGGTTCAGCTGCACCTTGGGAAAGCGTTCGGTGAAAGCGTTGAAGAAGCGCCAATAGGTGGTCGCTTCCTTGCCATCCAGCAGGCCGGCTTCGGCGAGCCAGAACACCCCGGTGGCTTCGCCGCACAGCACCGCGCCACGGGCGTGTTGTTCGCGCAGCCAGGGCAGCACTTGGGGGTAGCGTTGGCACAACGAGTCGAAATCGTCCCAGAAGGCCGGGAGCACGATGATGTCGGCGTTTTCGAGGCCGCCGTCCACCGGCATGATCACATCGCTGAAGCTGCGCACCGACTGCCCGTCGGGGCTGACCAGGCGGGTTTCGAAGGCGGGAGTGAGGCCCTGGCCCAGCTGTTTGCCGTAGCGCAGGCTCGCGAGGTGGAAGAAATCCTTGGCTTGCATGAGGGTTGAAGCGAATACCCGATCAATGGCCAAAATGCTGACGCGCCGCAAGGGCGTGGAGATTTGGTTAGACATAATTTCATTTATTCTTATAGGGGAAAGTGGTCACCAGACGGCTGGATCGTCTTATTTTTTGTCGCATGTGTCCAGTGTCCCGTGACGCCTTCGCGGCTTAGGCTCTGTGATCCCGGTCTTGTCCGACAATTCACACAGGTGTCCCATGATTCCCAGAACCTTGTTCAGCTCGGAGCACGAACTCTTCCGCCAGAGCGTGCGCACCTTCCTCGAAAAAGACGCGGCGCCGTTCCACGGGCAATGGGAAAAGCAGGGCTACATCGACCGCAACCTGTGGAACAAGGCGGGGGAGGCGGGGATGCTCTGCTCGCATTTGCCGGAAGAGTACGGCGGCCTCGGGGCGGACTTTCTCTACAGCGCGGTGGTGATCGAGGAGATCAGCCGCCTGGGACTGACCGGGATTGGTTTCTCCCTGCATTCGGACATTGTTGCGCCCTACATCCTGCATTACGGCAGTGAGGCGCTGAAGCACAAGTACCTGCCCAAGCTGATCTCCGGGGAAATGGTCACGGCGATTGCCATGACCGAGCCGGGGGCCGGGTCCGACCTGCAAGGGGTCAAGACCACGGCGGTGCTGGATGGCGATGAATACGTGATCAACGGCTCCAAGACGTTCATCACCAATGGCTTCCTGGCTGATCTGGTGATCGTCGTGGCCAAGACCGATCCCAAGGCCGGCGCCAAGGGCACCAGCCTGTTCCTGGTGGAGGCCAACACGCCGGGTTTCGACAAGGGCAAGCGCCTGGAGAAGGTCGGGATGAAGGCCCAGGATACATCGGAGCTGTTCTTCCAGGATGTGCGGGTGCCCAAGGAGAATCTGCTGGGCCAGGCGGGGATGGGCTTTGCCTACCTGATGCAGGAGTTGCCGCAGGAGCGTTTGACGGTGGCGATTGGCGCGTTGTCGTCAGCCGAGGCGGCGCTGCAATGGACGCTGGAATACACCCGCGACCGCAAGGCGTTCGGCAAGGCGATCATCGACTTCCAGAACACCCGTTTCAAGCTGGCGGAGATTGCGACGGAAACCCAGATCGGCCGGGTATTTGTCGACAAGTGCATGGAGTTGCACCTGGAAGGCAAGCTCGATGTGCCCACGGCCGCGATGGCCAAATACTGGGCCACGGACCTGCAGTGCAAGGTGCTGGATGAGTGTGTGCAACTGCACGGCGGGTATGGGTTTATGTGGGAATACCCGATTGCGCGGGCGTGGGCAGATGCGCGGGTGCAGCGGATTTATGCGGGGACGAATGAGATCATGAAGGAGATTATTGCGCGGGCGCTTTGAATTCTTGGTGTTTTTGAGGGCCTCTTCGCGAGCAAGCCCGCTCCCACATTCGACTGCATTCCAAAGGTGGAACTCGGTCGAATGTGGGAGCGGGCTTGCTCGCGAAGGCGGTCTAGAGATCAATCAAGGCGCAGGATTCGGATGATCCTTCTGAATCGCCTCAATCCCTGCCAGCACCTCATCCGACAGTTTCAGGTCGGCACTGGCGATGTTGCTGTCCAGCTGCTCCAGGGTCGTGGCGCCAATGATGTTGCTGGTCACGAACGGTTGTTGGGTCACAAACGCCAATGCCATCTGCGCCGGGTCCAGGCCGTGCTCACGGGCCAGTGCCACATAACGGCTGCATGCAGCTTCCGACTGCGGGTTGAAGTAGCGGCTGAAGCGGCTATAGAGGCTCAGGCGGCCCTTGGCCGGGCGTGCGCCACCTTCGTACTTGCCGCTGAGCATGCCGAACGCCAGCGGTGAATACGCCAGCAAACCGCACTGTTCACGGATGGCGATTTCCGCCAGGCCCACTTCAAAGCTGCGGTTGAGCAGGTTGTAGGGGTTCTGGATCGACACCGCGCGGGTCCAGCCACGGGCTTCGGCCAGGGCCAGGAACTTCATGGTGCCCCACGGGGTTTCGTTGGACAGGCCGATGTGGCGGATCTTGCCGGCCTTGACCTGCTCATCCAGGGCTTCGAGGGTTTCCTCCAGCGGCGTCAGGTCTTCGTCGGCCTTGTGCTTGTAGCCCAGTTGGCCGAAAAAGTTGGTGCTGCGTTCCGGCCAGTGCAGCTGGTAGAGGTCGATCCAGTCGGTTTGCAGGCGCTTGAGGCTCGCGTCCAGGGCTTCGGCGATGTGCTTGCGGTTGTGCTTGAGGCTGCCATCGCGGATGTAGTCGATGGTGTTGCCGGGGCCGGCGATCTTGCTGGCGAGGATCCAGTCGGCACGGTCGCCGCGGCTTTTGAAGTAATTACCGATGTAGCGCTCGGTGGTGGCGTAGGTGTCGGCCTTGGGCGGCACCGGGTACATTTCCGCGGTGTCGAGGAAGTTGATCCCCGCGGCCTTGGCCCGTTCGATCTGTGCGAAGGCCTCTGCCTCGCTGTTCTGCTCGCCCCAGGTCATGGTGCCCAAGGCTATCGCGCTCACGTTCAGATCGGTTCGGCCCAGCTGTCGATAGTCCATCGGGTACTCCTTCGGGGAAAACAATCATAAAAGCAGGTTGAAATTTTTTTGGCAATCTGCATAATTGCCCACCTCTTTCTGCAGTGGAAGTGATGCGCCGCCTGCCGAAGAATCTTGCCGTTGAACGGACGCGCCGACCCGAGCCCCCGATAGCGTCTGTATCCGGCTGCCTTTGACTTGTCAAAGTACGCACTATTCAGTAAGATCCGCCGTCTAATTTACAGGGCGGCCCCTGAGGCTATTAAAGAATGACAACTTTTACTGCAAAACCAGAAACAGTTCAGCGCGACTGGTTTGTCGTCGACGCCGCTGGTCAGACCCTGGGTCGTCTGGCCACTGAAGTCGCCAGCCGTCTGCGTGGCAAGCACAAGCCTGAGTACACCCCTCACGTTGATACCGGTGACTACATTGTCATCATCAACGCCGAGCAGGTACGTGTTACCGGCAACAAAGCGCAAGACAAAATGTACTACCGTCACTCCGGTTTCCCAGGCGGTATCAAGTCTTCGAACTTCGAAGGCCTGATCTCCAAAAAGCCTGAAGCCCCGATTGAAATCGCGGTCAAAGGTATGCTGCCGAAGGGCCCACTGGGTCGCGACATGTATCGCAAGCTGAAAGTCTATGCGGGCGCTGCTCACCCTCATGCTGCTCAGCAGCCCCAAGAACTGAAGTTTTAACGGAATAGTTCATTATGTCGGCGACTCAAAATTACGGCACTGGCCGTCGCAAAACCGCTACCGCTCGCGTTTTCCTGCGTCCGGGTACTGGTAACATCTCGATCAACAACCGCACTCTGGAAAATTTCTTCGGTCGCGAAACTGCCCGCATGGTAGTTCGTCAGCCGCTGGAATTGACCGAGACCGTTGAAAAGTTCGACATCTACGTCACCGTTATCGGTGGCGGTGTAAGTGGTCAAGCTGGCGCAATCCGCCACGGTATCACTCGCGCTCTGATGCAGTACGACGAAACCCTGCGTGGCGCTCTGCGCAAAGCTGGCTTCGTGACTCGCGATGCTCGTGAAGTTGAACGTAAGAAAGTTGGTCTGCGTAAAGCGCGTAAGCGTCCGCAGTACTCGAAGCGTTAATTCGCTTTTACGTTCCAGAAAACGCCCAGCCTCCTCACGGAGCTGGGCGTTTTTTATTGCCTGCTATTTATGTAAAAAAATCTGTGTGACAACTTGCCACATCCGTAGAGCCCCTATACTCAAAGGCTTGGAGCCAGTGCCGGGGGTAATTACCTTGTCAGACGTGGGGCTTTTCATTACCATTCGGCAAAATTTTTATAAGTTCAGATTTAACACTTAGTAGACGCCTGATTTAACAGGCCACAAAGCTGATGGGAGAGGACTGAATGAGCAATGACGGCGTGAATGCAGGCCGGCGTCGCTTCTTGGTAGCAGCCACATCCGTGGTGGGTGCTGCAGGAGCGGTGGGGGCTGCGGTCCCGTTCGTGGGGTCATGGTTTCCCAGTGCCAAGGCGAAAGCCGCAGGTGCACCGGTGAAGGTGAATGTCAGCAAGATCGATCCAGGCCAGCAAATGATTGCTGAATGGCGCGGTCAGCCAGTGTTCATCGTTCGTCGTACCGAGGAAATCCTGGGAAATCTGAAGAAGATCGAGGGCCAGCTGTCCGACCCCGACTCGAAGAATTCCGACCAACCCGCTTACGTCGATAAGGAAATTCGCTCGATCAAGCCGGAAATTCTGCTGCTGATCGGTATCTGCACCCACTTGGGTTGCTCTCCCACCTTCCGCCCGGAAGTGGCGCCCGCGGACCTGGGCAAGGACTGGGTCGGGGGCTATTTCTGCCCGTGCCACGGTTCTCACTACGACCTCGCTGGCCGCGTCTACAAGTCACAACCTGCACCACTGAACCTGCCAGTTCCGCCACATCACTACGAGACTGACAGTGTCATTGTCATTGGCGTCGACGAGGGGGAGAAAGCCTGATGAGCAAGTTCATGGATTGGGTGGATGCGCGCTTCCCCGCGACCAAGATGTGGGAAGACCACCTCAGCAAGTATTACGCACCGAAGAATTTCAACTTCTTCTATTTCTTTGGCTCCCTGGCACTTCTGGTATTGGTCAATCAGATCGTTACCGGTGTCTGGCTGACGATGAGCTACACCCCGTCGGCCGAAGAAGCCTTCGCCTCTGTCGAATACATCATGCGCGACGTCGAGTACGGCTCGATCCTGCGTCTGTTGCACTCCACCGGCGCCTCGGCGTTCTTCATCGTCGTCTACATGCACATGTTCCGTGGCCTGCTCTACGGCTCGTACCAGAAGCCTCGCGAGCTGGTGTGGGTGTTCGGCATGCTGATCTACCTGGCGCTGATGGCCGAGGCCTTCATGGGCTACCTGCTGCCGTGGGGCCAGATGTCCTATTGGGGCGCCCAGGTGATCATCTCGCTGTTCGGTGCGATCCCGGTCATCGGCAACGACCTGACCCAGTGGATTCGCGGTGACTACCTGATCTCCGGGATCACCCTGAACCGCTTCTTCGCCTTGCACGTGGTGGCCTTGCCGATCGTGATCCTGGGCCTGGTAGTGCTGCACATCCTGGCGTTGCACGAAGTGGGTTCGAACAACCCCGACGGCGTGGATATCAAGAAGCACAAGGACGAAAACGGCGTACCACTGGACGGCATTCCGTTCCACCCGTACTACACCGTGAAAGATATCGTCGGTGTGGTGGTGTTCCTGTTCATCTTCTGCTCGATCGTGTTCTTTTTCCCGGAGATGGGCGGTTATTTCCTCGAGAAACCGAACTTCGAACAGGCGAACGCCTTCAAGACCCCGGAACACATTGCCCCGGTCTGGTACTTCACTCCGTTCTACGCGATCTTGCGGGCGATTCCCGACAAACTCATGGGCGTTATCGCCATGGGCGCAGCGATTGCAGTGCTGTTCGTGCTGCCGTGGCTCGACCGTAGCCCGGTCAAGTCCATGCGCTACAAGGGCTGGCTGAGCAAGATCTGGCTGTGGGTGTTCTGCATTGCGTTCGTGATCCTGGGTGTACTGGGCGTACTGGCGCCGACCCCGGAGCGTACGTTGCTGTCGCAGGTCTGCACCTTCCTGTACTTCGCCTACTTCATTCTGATGCCGTTCTATACCCGGCTCGAGAAGACCAAACCGGTACCGGAAAGGGTGACTGGCTGATGAAAAAATTATTCGTTGCATTCATTCTTGCGGCCCTGCCGCTGCTGTCTTTCGCCGCTGAACACGGCCCAGAACTGGAAAAAGTCGACATCGACGTGTCGGACAAAGCCGCAATGCAGGACGGGCTGCGTACGTTCACCAACTACTGCATGGGCTGCCACAGCGCCAAGTTCCAGCGTTACGAGCGAGTGGCCGACGACCTGGGCATTCCCCATGACGTGATGCTGAGCCACTCGGTGTTCACCGGGGCGAAGATCGGCGACCACATGACCATCGGCATGCAACCGGCCGACGCCAAGACCTGGTTCGGGGCTGCACCGCCCGACCTGACCCTGGTGGCCCGTGTGCGTGGCACCGATTGGCTCTATGGCTACCTGAAATCCTTCTATGAAGACCCGACGCGTCCCTACGGCGTGAACAACAAAGTGTTCCCGAACGTCGGTATGCCTAACGTTCTGGTCGGCCTGCAAGGTCGCCAAGTGGTAGGATGCAAGCAAGTACAAATCGTCGAAGACGGCAAGAAGCAGTATGATCCGCTCACCGGTACGCCTTTGACTCATGAAGCGTGCGATCAGCTGACCATAGTGCCGAAGACCGGCACGCTGAACGAAGAGCAGTTCGACGAGAAGGTCAAGAATCTGGTGACCTTCCTGGCCTACTCGGCCAACCCAGTGAAGCTGCAGCATCAGCGCATTGGTACCTATGTGTTGCTGTACCTGGCCTTCTTCTTCGTGTTCGCCTATCTGCTGAAACGCGAATACTGGAAGGATGTGCATTGATCCAACCGTAAGTAATTGCTGTTAATCTTGCGCGCCCAGCGGCATCTCTGAAGGTAAGTCTGGTTTATCCAGGCATCACGGAGATGCTCACTGGGCGCGCTCGTTTTTGAGCTTCCGATAATTTCAACAAGCGAGGAGGACCGCCATGGGCGTGACCAATCGGTTGGCCTGTTACTCCGACCCCGCCGACCACTATTCCCACCGAGTACGCATCGTGCTCGCAGAGAAGGGTGTCAGCGCAGAGATCATCAGTGTGGAGGTGGGACGTCACCCGCCGAAACTGATCGAAGTGAACCCTTACGGCAGCTTGCCCACCCTGGTCGATCGTGACCTGGCGTTGTGGGAGTCAACCGTGGTGATGGAATACCTGGATGAGCGTTATCCCCATCCACCGTTGCTGCCGGTGTATCCGGTGGCGCGTGCCAACAGCCGCCTGCTGATCCATCGGATCCAGCGTGACTGGTGTGGCCTGGTGGACCTGATTCTGGATTCACGCAGCAAGGAAGCGGCCCGGGTTCAGGCGCGCAAGGAATTGCGCGAGAGCCTGACCGGTGTTTCGCCGTTGTTTGCCGACAAACCTTTTTTCCTCAGCGAGGAACAAAGCCTGGTGGATTGCTGCCTATTACCCATACTCTGGCGCTTGCCGATTTTGGGCATAGAACTGCCGCGGCCTGCCAAGCCGCTGCTTGACTACATGGAGCGCCAGTTTGCGCGTGAGGCTTTCCAGGCGAGTCTGTCTGGTGTCGAACGCGATATGCGCTAAGGCTTAAGGAGCCGTTGATGAACTCCAGTCGACCTTACCTGGTCCGCGCGCTCTATGAGTGGATAGTGGACAACGATTGCACCCCGCACATGCTGGTCAATTCCGAGTTTCCCGCGGTTCAGGTACCGCAAGGTTTTGCCAGTGACGGACAAATCGTCCTGAACGTTTCACCCAGTGCCGTGCGACACCTGCACATGGACAATGAAGCGGTCAGCTTTGAAGGGCGTTTCGGCGGTGTGCCGCATACGCTGTTCGTGCCCATCGGTGCCATCCTCGGGATCTACGCCCGGGAAAATGGCCAGGGCATGGTGTTTGATCTGGAGTCTTCCCTTGAGGATGACGAAGCGATCGAGCTCGAAGGCGAAGATGATGTGCCGCCGCCGGATTCCGAGCCACCGCGTCCAAGCGGTCGGCCGAGTCTGAAAGTGGTGAAGTAACAAGGCGCGGGCCCTCGGGCCAGCGTTGAAAATGCCTCGGTGATGCCGGGGCATTTTTTTGCCTGGCGAAAACCCCGGCGGTTATAGATGAAAGTCATGACAGGACGGTGATCGTACAACCGCCATGGGCTATCATGCGTGCTTCAGATCGCCGAGATAGATGATTCATCATGGAAAACTCCAGCGCCGCCCCTCGTCTTCCCCGCAAGCGCCGCAGCCTTGCCCAGGAATTGGTCACGGTGTTGTCCGAGCAGATCCGCGACGGCCAACTCAAACGTGGCGACAAACTGCCCACCGAGTCGGCGATCATGGACGCCCATGGGGTCAGCCGCACCGTGGTGCGTGAAGCCATCTCTCGATTGCAGGCCGCCGGGCAGGTAGAAACCCGCCATGGCATCGGTACCTTTGTGCTGGATACGCCAAGCCCCAGCGGTTTCCGGATTGATCCGGCCACTGTCGTCACCCTGCGTGATGTGCTGGCCATCCTTGAACTGCGGATCAGTCTGGAAGTGGAGTCTGCCGGGCTCGCCGCCCAGCGTCGTAGCGACGAGCAATTGGCCGGCATGCGTGCTGCCCTCGATGCCCTTAACGAAAGTGCGGCCCACGCCGGTGATGCGGTGGCGTCGGACTTCCAGTTCCACCTGCAGATTGCCCTGTCCACCGGCAACCGCTACTTCACCGACATCATGACCCACCTGGGCACCAGCATCATTCCACGCACGCGGCTGAACTCGGCACGCCTGGCCCATGATGACCAGCAGCACTACATGAGCCGCCTGAGCCGCGAACACGAAGAGATCTACGAGGCGATCGCGCGCCAGGACTCGGATGCGGCGCGGGCGGCCATGCGGTTGCACCTGACCAACAGCCGTGAGCGGCTGCGCCATGCCCATGAAGAGGCGGAAGCGCAGCGCGGTTGATTCCAGGCTGGACGTAAGCGTGTGGCTTGAAAGCTCATTGTGGCGAGGGAGCTTGCTCCCGTTGGGCCGCGCAGCGGCCCCAAATCCATTGCCCCGAGTTCTGTCTGAAAGAACCCCGTGTTCTTGCTGGGGCTGCTTCGCAGCCCAACGGGAGCAAGCTCCCTCGCCACAGGTTAATGCGCGAGGCTTAACTCACGTCTTTCAGGCCGGCTGATTCGGCTTGTAGTCCTTGAGCAGCAGATACGTGCTCCAACCCCACCAGTCATTGGTCCACTGCTTGTCGTTCAGGTTGTTGACGTCCTTGCGTCGCAGCACCTTGTCGCCTTCAGCCTTGAACAGCGGTGAGAAGTTGTTCACCGGGTTCTGCGCGGCGTTCAGGTCCGGCACATACAGCGGTGCCTTGAAGTTGGCCGGGGAGGGCGCCATGCCGCTGATAAACGTTTCGAAGATCTCATCGGCCGAGGCCTGCACGGCGCGTTTGACCATGGCGCGGTTGGCCGCATCGTTGCTGTCGAAATAGCGTTTATCACCGTAGGCATGCCACTGCTCGCCCAGGGCGTTGCGCACATTGAGCCCGAACTTGCTGTCTTCATCGTGCATGAAGCGGCTGATCAGCGAGCCCAGTTCACCCGGTGTCACCACCGCCGCCAGTTGCTTGCGCGGTACCCGCAGGTGCCCGGCGGAAAATAGATCGGTCAAAAAGTGATCAGCAAAGCTGTTCATGGCATAGGCCAGTTCCAGCGCCTGGTCGGTGTCGGTCTGATGCGCCACGACGGCTTGTTGCAAGGCTGCCGTATGCCCCGCCAAATAGGCCGCCAAAGCCCATTCGCCAAAGTGGTCGGCATTGTCTGCCGCCAGTTTCAGGTAGCGCCCCAGTGGAATCAGTGCCGAGACAGCACTGCCGCCGCCGGTGATGCGGTTCCATTCCTCGGACAAGGTGTCACCCAGCGCGTCATAGGCTTCATGGGGTTGCTTGCCATCCTTGATCGCCTGGTTGACCGCATTGATCTCCTTTTGCATCACCGCCAGGATCTTGCCCGCTTCTTCCCGTGATGCTGGCAATACCGCCAGCGAGTTGAATGCATCGGTAAAGCGCTGCACACGATCAGCGGGCGATGTGCCTTCGTTGATGGGGCGTCCGGGGATGCCATAGAAATCACCGCCCAGGGCGATGATCTGGCCATAGCTCAGGGCCAGGCCATTGGGCAGGTGCAATTCGACCTGCCGGGCGGGAATCGGCGGGGCGTCCTTGACGAAACGCAACAGGGTGTCGTCGCCGATGGCGGTGTGTTCGCCGCCTTCAAAACGCAGGGTTGGCGGGGTTTTCACAGGTGTGGCGAGTTCAAGATCTGACATGTTAGCTCCTTGCTATGTCGTAGGAATCTTCCGTAATAACTGTACGTATATACAGTTATCCCGAGCATAGAGGAAAAACTTCCTACGTCAAGAAAGCAGCAATCGAGAAGGGCGGCGATGAATTGCAGTTGACGAATATTTTTATAGTTGTACGATGACGTACGACATCAAGATAACCATCCGTAATCTCACAACAGAAAGTCTTCGCCCAGGGTGTTCGAATAATGAATCCACAAGAACTGAAGTCCATCCTCTCTCACGGTCTGCTGTCTTTCCCGGTGACCGATTTCAATGCCCAGGGTGATTTCCACCAGGCGGGCTACATCAAGCGTCTGGAATGGCTGGCCCCTTATGGCGCTACCGCCTTGTTCGCCGCTGGCGGCACCGGTGAGTTTTTCTCCCTGGCGGCCAGCGAATATTCGCAAGTGGTGAAAACCGCCGTTGATACCTGCGCCACCAGCGTGCCGATTCTTGCCGGTGTCGGCGGTGCCACCCGCCAGGCCATCGAGTACGCCCAGGAAGCCGAGCGTCTGGGCGCCAAAGGCCTGTTGCTGCTGCCGCACTACCTGACCGAAGCCAGCCAGGACGGGGTTGCCGCCCACGTTGAAGCGGTGTGCAAGTCGGTCAAGATCGGTGTAGTGGTCTACAACCGCAACGTCTGCCGCCTGACCGCGCCGCTGCTGGAGCGCCTGGCCGAGCGCTGCCCGAACCTGATCGGTTACAAGGACGGCCTGGGTGACATTGAATTGATGGTGTCGATCCGTCGTCGCCTCGGTGACCGTTTCAGCTACCTGGGCGGCTTGCCGACTGCAGAGGTTTACGCCGCTGCCTACAAGGCCCTGGGCGTGCCGGTGTACTCCTCGGCGGTGTTCAACTTCATTCCAAAAACCGCGATGGATTTCTACCACGCCATTGCCCGGGAAGATCACGCCACCGTCGGCAAGATCATCGACGACTTCTTCCTGCCGTACCTCGACATCCGTAACCGCAAGGCCGGTTACGCGGTGAGCATCGTCAAGGCCGGGGCGAAAATCGTCGGCTACGACGCAGGCCCCGTGCGTACCCCGCTGACCGATCTGCTGCCGGAAGAATACGAAGCCCTGGCCGCGTTGATCGACAAGCAAGGCGCGCAATAACCCATCACCAAGGCCGCTGAGTAATCAGCGGCTTTTTGCGTCAGGAGAGAATTCGTGTCCCAAGCCAAGCGTTTTGAAAACTACATCGGTGGCCAGTGGGTTGCCGGCGCCGACTACTCGGCCAACATCAATCCGTCGGAGTTGTCTGATGTCATTGGCGAATACGCCAAGGCTGACCTCGCCCAGGTCCACGCGGCCATCGACGCTGCGCGCGCTGCTTTTCCGGCGTGGTCCACTTCCGGGATCCAGGCGCGTCATGATTCGCTGGATAAAGTCGGCACCGAAATCCTCGCCCGTCGCGAAGAACTCGGCACCCTGCTGGCCCGGGAAGAGGGCAAGACCCTGCCGGAAGCCATCGGCGAAGTGACCCGCGCCGGTAACATCTTCAAATTCTTCGCCGGTGAATGCCTGCGCCTGTCCGGCGACTACCTGCCGTCGGTGCGTCCGGGCGTCAACGTTGAAGTGACCCGTGAGGCGTTGGGCGTGGTTGGCCTGATCACGCCGTGGAACTTCCCGATTGCCATCCCGGCCTGGAAGATCGCCCCGGCCCTGGCCTACGGCAACTGCGTGGTGCTCAAACCGGCTGAACTGGTACCGGGCTGCGCCTGGGCCCTGGCCGAAATCATCTCCCGCGCCGGCTTCCCTGCCGGTGTGTTCAACCTGGTGATGGGCAGCGGCCGTGTGGTCGGCGATGCCATGGTCAACAGCCCGAAAGTCGACGGCATCAGCTTCACCGGCTCGGTGGGCGTGGGTCGTCAGATCGCCGTCAGCTGCGTGTCGCGCCAGGCCAAGGTGCAGTTGGAAATGGGCGGCAAGAACCCGCAGATCATTCTCGACGACGCCGACCTCAAGCAAGCCGTCGAGCTGTCGGTACAGAGCGCGTTCTACTCCACCGGCCAGCGTTGCACCGCGTCCAGCCGCTTTATCGTCACCGCCGGGATTCACGACCAGTTCGTCGCGGCCATGGCCGAGCGGATGAAGTCGATCAAGGTCGGCCACGCCCTGAAAACCGGCACCGACATCGGCCCGGTGGTTTCCCAGGCCCAACTGGACCAGGACTTGAAGTACATCGACATCGGCCAGAGCGAAGGCGCCCGGCTGGTCAGCGGCGGTGAGCTGGTGACCTGCGACACCGAAGGCTACTTCCTCGCGCCGACGCTGTTTGCCGACAGCGAAGCCGCGATGCGCATCAGCCGTGAAGAGATCTTCGGGCCGGTGGCCAACGTGGTGCGCGTGGCGGATTACGAGGCGGCGCTGGCGATGGCCAACGACACCGAGTTCGGCCTCTCGGCCGGTATCGCCACCACCTCGCTGAAATACGCCAACCACTTCAAGCGTCATTCCCAGGCCGGGATGGTGATGGTCAATCTGCCGACTGCCGGTGTGGATTACCACGTTCCATTCGGCGGCCGTAAGGGTTCATCCTACGGTTCGCGTGAGCAGGGTCGCTATGCGCAAGAGTTCTACACCGTGGTGAAAACCAGCTACATCGGTTCGTAACGGCTGCACCCTGTGGCGGGTCCGTGCCCGCCACAGGCTTACAATTTGATTACCCGCAAAAAAAATAATTAGTGGGAGTACATCTTCATGCAAGCGACCAAGCCGACCCATGTCCGCTATTTGATCCTGCTCATGCTGTTCCTGGTGACCACGATCAACTACGCCGACCGGGCCACCATCGCGATTGCCGGCTCCAGCCTGCAAAAAGACCTCGGCATCGACGCGGTCACCCTTGGCTATATCTTCTCCGCATTCGGTTGGGCCTACGTGGCCGGGCAAATTCCCGGCGGCTGGCTGCTGGACCGATTCGGTTCGAAAAAAGTCTACGCCCTGAGTATCTTCACCTGGTCACTGTTCACCGTGCTGCAAGGCTATGTCGGTGAGTTCGGTGTTTCCACGGCCATCGTTGCGCTGTTCATGTTGCGCTTCCTGGTGGGCCTGGCTGAAGCGCCATCCTTCCCCGGAAATGCGCGCATCGTGGCGGCATGGTTTCCTACGGCTGAGCGGGGTACGGCCTCGGCGATCTTCAACTCGGCGCAGTACTTTGCGACTGTGTTGTTCGCGCCGTTGATGGGCTGGATCGTCTACACCTTCGGCTGGCAGCACGTGTTTATCGTGATGGGCGGCATCGGCATTCTGTTCTCGTTGATCTGGCTGAAACTTATCCACAGTCCGCGCCAACACCCGATGATCAACGACGCCGAACTGCAGCACATCGCCCAGAACGGCGGCATGGTCGATATGGATCAGGACAAGGGCAAAGGCAAGAAAGTCGACGGGCCGAAGTGGGATTACATTCGTCAATTGCTGACCAATCGCATGATGCTCGGCGTGTATCTGGGCCAGTACTGCATCAACGGCATCACCTACTTCTTCCTGACCTGGTTCCCGGTGTACCTGGTCCAGGAGCGCGGCATGACGATCCTCAAGGCCGGCTTTATTGCTTCCCTGCCTGCGGTCTGTGGTTTTATCGGTGGCGTGTTGGGCGGGATCATTTCCGACTATCTGCTGCGCAAAGGCCATTCGCTGACGTTCGCCCGCAAGGCGCCGATCATTGGTGGATTGCTGATTTCCTGCAGTATCGTGGCCTGCAACTACGTAGACATCGAATGGATGGTGGTGGGCTTCATGGCCCTGGCCTTCTTCGGTAAAGGCGTTGGCGCACTGGGTTGGGCGGTAGTCTCCGACACCTCGCCAAAGCAAATCGCCGGTTTGAGCGGTGGTCTGTTCAACATGTTCGGCAACATCGCGTCGATCACCACCCCGATTGTGATCGGCTACATCATCAGCACCACCGGCTCGTTCAAGTGGGCCCTGGTGTTCGTTGGCGCCAACGCGCTGGTCGCTGTGTTCAGTTACGTGGTGATCGTTGGCCCGATCAAGCGTGTAGTGCTCAAGGAGCCGCCGGCCAACGGCCCCGAGCTGACTAAACTTTCCCAAGCGCATTCCTGAAGGGGCCCGCGTCATGCAGTTGATTGAACATGCCGATTCGCCACGCTCCATCCGTTTGCACGCGCTGGATAACGTGGTGATTGTGGTCAACGACCAGGGCGTACCGGCGGGGACCGAGTTTCCCGACGGCCTGGTGACGGTGGATTTCATTCCCCAAAGCCACAAGGTGACGCTGGAAGACATCCCCGAAGGCGGCCGCATCATTCGCTACGGCCAGACCATCGGTTATGCCCTGCGCCCGATTCCGCGAGGCAGTTGGGTGCAGGAAGATCAACTGCGCATGCCCACGGCGCCGCCGCTGGACAGCTTGCCGCTGTCCACCGAAGTGCCCGAGGCCCAAGCGCCCCTGGAAGGTTTTACCTTCGAGGGTTATCGCAATGCCGACGGCACCGTGGGCACGCGCAATATCCTCGGGATTACCACCACGGTTCAGTGCGTCACGGGCGTGCTGGACCATGCGGTGAAGCGCATCAAGGACGAGTTGCTGCCCAAGTACCCGAACGTCGATGACGTGGTGGCGCTGACCCACAGCTACGGCTGCGGCGTGGCGATCACGGCCACCGACGCCTACATCCCGATCCGCACCGTGCGTAACCTGGCGCGCAATCCGAACCTGGGCGGTGAAGCCCTGGTGATCAGCCTGGGTTGCGAGAAGTTGCAGGCCGGGCAGGTGATGCATGAAAACGACAGCTCGGTGGACCTGAGCGAGCCATGGCTGTATCGGTTGCAGGACTCCAGCCACGGCTTTACCGAAATGATCGAACAGATCATGGAACTGGCCGAAACCCGCCTGAAGAAACTCGACCTGCGCCGGCGGGAAACCGTACCGGCGTCGGAGTTGATCCTCGGCATGCAGTGCGGCGGCAGTGATGCGTTCTCGGGGATTACCGCGAACCCGGCGCTGGGTTATGCCTCGGATTTGCTGCTGCGGGCGGGCGCGACGGTGATGTTTTCCGAAGTGACCGAAGTGCGCGATGCGATCTACCTGCTGACTTCCCGTGCCGAGAACCAGGACGTGGCCCGGGAACTGGTGCGGGAAATGGACTGGTACGACCGCTACCTGGCCAAGGGCGAGGCGGATCGCAGCGCCAACACTACGCCGGGGAACAAGAAGGGTGGGTTGTCGAATATTGTCGAGAAGTCGTTGGGTTCCATCGTCAAGTCGGGCAGTAGTGCGATCAATGGCGTGCTTGGCCCGGGCGAGCGGTTCAATCGCAAGGGCCTGATCTTTTGTGCCACGCCGGCGAGTGATTTTGTGTGCGGCACGTTGCAGTTGGCGGCGGGGATGAACCTGCACGTGTTCACCACCGGGCGTGGCACGCCGTATGGGCTGGCGATGGCGCCGGTGGTGAAGGTTTCGACGCGCACCGAGCTGGCGCAGCGTTGGCCGGACCTGATTGATATCGATGCCGGGCGGATCGCCACTGGGCGGGCAACGATCGAGGAGTTGGGTTGGGAGTTGTTCCACTTCTATCTGGATGTGGCCAGCGGCAAAAAACAGACGTGGGCGGAGCAGCACAAGCTGCATAACGACATTACGTTGTTCAATCCCGCGCCGATTACTTAAGACCGAGTCGCCTGCTTCGCGAGCAAGCCCGCTCCCACATTTGACTGCATTCCAAAGGTAGAACTCGGTCAAATGTGGGAGCGGGCTTGCTCGCGAAAGCGGTAGTCCAGACGAAGCTGGCCATGCTGGCTTATCATTAGCCACCTACCGACGCCCACCCAAGGTTCTCTCCGGCATGCTGGCAATCTTCCTACAAACCCTGAACATCACCGCGCCGGTGTTTGCCATGCTGTTCCTGGGCGTCCTGCTCAAGCGCATCAACTGGATCAACGATAACTTTATCCACATCGCCTCGGCTCTGGTGTTCAACGTCACCATGCCGGCGTTGCTGTTCCTCGGGATTCTCCATGCCGACCTGCATTCAGCCCTCAAGCCCGGCCTGCTGATCTATTTCGCCGTCGCCACGCTGCTGAGCTTCGCCCTGGCCTGGGGCTGGGCGATCTTCCGATGCCCGCGGGAAGACCGTGGCATCTACGCCCAAGGCGCTTTCCGTGGTAACAACGGGGTGATCGGCCTGGCGCTGGCGGCCAGCATGTACGGCGACTACGGGATTTCCCTTGGCGCGGTGCTCGCGGCGCTGGTGATCCTGTTCTACAACACCCTGTCGACCATTGTGCTGGCGGTGTACAGCCCGGTGATCAAGTCCGACCCGTGGAGCATCTTCAAGAGCGTGCTGGCCAACCCGTTGATCATCAGCGTGATCGCGGCGGCGCCCTTCGCGTACTTCCAGATTGGCTTGCCTGGCTGGCTGGAATCCTCCGGGCAGTACCTGGCGGACATGACGTTGCCATTGGCGTTGATCTGTATCGGTGGCACGTTGTCGTTGGCGGCGCTGCGCAAAAGCGGCGACATGGCCCTGAGCGCCAGCCTGATGAAGATGGTCTGGCTGCCGGTGATCGCGACCCTGGGGGCGTGGCTGCTGGGGTTCCGTGGGCCGGAGTTGGGGATTCTGTTCCTGTACTTCGGCGCGCCCACGGCGGCGGCCAGTTTTGTCATGGCGCGGGCGGCGGAGGGCAATCATGAACTGGCGGCCGCGATTATCGTGATCACCACCTTGATGGCGGCGGTGACCACGAATATCGGGATTTTCGTGTTGCAGGCGGGTGGCTGGATCTAGGCGTCTTTCTGGTAGCTGTCGATCACTTCCTGCGCGGCGCGGAAGGCGTCAATGGCCGCCGGCACACCGGCATACACCGCACAATGCAGCAGCGCCTCGCGAATCTCCTCCACAGTGCAACCGTTGTTCAGCGCGCCGCGCACGTGGCCCTTGAGTTCCTGCGGGCACTTGAGGGCGGTCAACGCGGCGAGGGTGATCAGGCTGCGGGTTTTCAGCGGCAACCCTTCGCGATTCCACACGCTGCCCCAGGCATGCTCGTTGACGAAATCCTGCAGCGGCTGGCTGAACTCCGTGGCATTGCCCAGCGCCCGATCGACAAACACATCACCCATCACCTGGCGGCGCATTTCAACGCCGGGCTTTTTCTGTTCGGTCATTGCGATTCCCTCTTGTGTTGGCGGCGCCAGGCTTGCAGCGAGGTGAACAACAGGAAAGCCACCAGCGCTGGCAGGACGTAATACAGCATCAGTTGTTCAAGCTTGTTGGCCAGCGGCATGCCGAAGGTGAACGACACCACGTGCAGCCCGTACACCAGGTACAGGCCCAGGAACACCAGGCCTTCGGCCCGGGTGACGCGGTAGCCCGAATAAAACACCGGCAGGCACAGGGCGACCACGCCGAGCATTACCGGCAGGTCGAAATCCAGGGCATTGGGCGACACCGACAACGGCGAGGGCGCCACGAGGGCGGTAAAGCCCAGCACCCCAAGCAGGTTGAACAGGTTGCTGCCGATCACGTTGCCCACGGCAATTTCCCGCTGGCCGCGCAGGGCGGCGATCAGCGAGGTGGCCAGGCAGGGCAGGGAAGTGCCGACGCCAATCAGCGTCAGACCGATGATGCGTTCCGACAGGCCCAGGTCAGAGGCCACGTCCACCGCCGCGCCCAGCAGCAGGTGCCCGGCCAGTACGAGGATCAACAGTCCACCGAGCATCAGCAGCACGCTGCTCAGCCACGGCGCCTGCACCACAGTGTCCCGGGTGCGCGGGCGGCGGGAGTGGCGGGTCTGGTAGAGCAGCACGCCGAGGTAGGCCACCAGGGCCACCAGCAGTAACAGGCCATCGATCGGCGTGAGTTCTTCATTGGCGGCTAGCACAAACACCAGCAGGCTGGCGATGATCATCATCGGGATATCCAGGCGTACCAGTTGCCGGGAGACCCGCAGCGGAATGATCAGGGCTGCCAGGCCAAGGGTCACGAGGGTGTTGAAGATGCTGCTGCCGATCACACTGCCCACGGCGATGTCGGTGTTGTCCGCCAGGGTCGCTTGCAAGCTGATCGCCATCTGCGGCGCGCTGCTGCCGAAGGCGACGATGCTCAGGCCGATGATCAGCGGGCGCACCTTGAGGCTGGCCGCCAGGCGCACGGCGGCGCGCACTAATACTTCTGCGCCGAAGATCAACAGCAGCAGGCCGCTGATCAGTTCGATCAGGCTAAAGGGCGAGAGGGCGGTTAATGCGGAAATGGCCTGGGCTCCGTCGGTCAGTTGCTGAGGGCTTGCACGCGAACGCGCGCGGTGCCGCTGCCGATCATACCGATCTGTTCGGCGGCCTTGCGTGAAAGGTCGATCAGGCGCCCACGGGTATGCGGGCCGCGATCATTGATGCGGACAACGACGCTTTTGTTGTTGTCGAGATTGGTGACCTTCACCTGCGTGCCGAAGGGCAGGCGACGATGGGCGGCGGTCAGGGCATTCTGGTTGAACGGTTCACCGCTGGCAGTGCGGTTGCCGTGGTGTTTGGCGCCGTAGTAGGACGCGGAGCCGGTTTCGTCATAGCCGTTGGGGTCGATGAGGCCGCTGGCGCAGCCGGCGAGCAGAGAGAACAGGGCCAACAGGCCGAGTAGACGCTTCATTTTCAAGGTTTCCCCCTTACAGATGTGGGAGCGGGCTTGGGTGGGAGCGGGCTTGCTCGCGAATGCAGTGTGTCAGGCAACGAATAGGCTGACTGATCCACCGCTTTCGCGAGCAAGCCCGCTCCCACACAAGCCCGCTCCCACAAGGGGTCAGAGTTGGACGTGAGGTCCTGCTCCGACCATTTCACCGCGTTTAGCCTTCGAGTTTGCTTTTCAGCAGTTCGTTGACCTGTTGCGGGTTGGCCTTGCCTTTGGAGGCTTTCATCGCCTGGCCGACAAAGAAGCCGAACATCTTGCCGCGCTTGGCTTCATCCGCCGCACGGTATTGTTCAACCTGCTCGGCATTGGCTGCCAGCATCTCGTCGAGTACGGCCGAAATCGCGCCGCTGTCGGTGACTTGCTTCAGGCCGCGCTTTTCGATGATCTCGTCAGCGTTGCCTTCGCCGGCGGCCATGGCTTCAAACACGGTCTTGGCGATTTTGCCGGAGATGGTGTTGTCCTTGATCCGCAGCAACATGCCGCCCAACTGTTCTGCCGACACCGGTGCCTCGTCGATTTCCAGGCCCTGTTTGTTCAACAGGCTGCCCAACTCAACCATCACCCAGTTGGCCGCCAGTTTGGCGTCGCCGGCAATGCTCACGACTTTTTCGAAGTAGTTGGCTTGCTCGCGGCTCGACGCCAGCACGCTTGCGTCATACACCGAAAGACCGAACTGCGCCTGGAAACGCTCGCGTTTCTGCGGCGGCAGTTCCGGCAGCGTGGCGCGCACGTCAGCCAGGAACGAGTCCTCGATGACCACCGGCAACAGGTCCGGATCGGGGAAGTAACGGTAGTCGTTGGCTTCCTCCTTGCTGCGCATGGCGCGGGTTTCGTCTTTGTTCGGGTCGTACAGGCGGGTCTGCTGGATCACCTTGCCGCCGTCTTCGATCAGCTCGATCTGGCGACGTACTTCGGTGTTGATCGCCTTCTCGATGAAACGGAACGAGTTGACGTTCTTGATCTCGCAGCGGGTGCCGTATTCGGCCTGGCCCTTTGGCCGCACCGACACGTTGCAGTCGCAACGCAGGGAGCCTTCGGCCATGTTGCCGTCGCATATCCCGAGGTAACGCACCAGCGCGTGGATCGTCTTGACGTAGGCCACGGCTTCCTTGGCGCTGCGCATGTCCGGCTCGGAAACGATCTCCAGCAGCGGGGTGCCGGCGCGGTTCAGGTCGATGCCGGTGGCGCCGTTGAATTCTTCATGCAGGCTCTTGCCGGCATCTTCTTCCAGGTGCGCACGGGTCACGCCGACACGTTTGATGGTGCCGTCTTCCAGCGGGATGTCCAGGTAGCCCTTGCCGACGATCGGCAATTCCATCTGGCTGATCTGGTAGCCCTTGGGCAGGTCCGGGTAGAAGTAGTTCTTGCGGGCGAACACGTTGTGCTGGCCGATCTCGGCATCGATGGCGAGGCCGAACATCACTGCCATGCGCACTGCTTCCTGGTTCAGCACCGGCAGCACGCCGGGCATGCCCAGGTCTACCAGGCTGGCCTGGGTGTTGGGTTCTGCGCCGAACGTGGTGGCGCTACCGGAGAAAATCTTCGATTGGGTGGCGAGCTGGGTATGAATCTCCAGCCCGATCACGACTTCCCATTGCATAGTGTTCTCCTCAGAAGCCGGTAGGGGTGCGAGTGTGCCAGTCAGTGTTCAACTGGTACTGGTGCGCCACATTGAGCAGGCGGCCTTCCTGGAAATACGGGGCGAGCAGTTGCACGCCCACCGGCAAGCCATCGACGAAACCTGCAGGCATGGACAAGCCCGGCAAACCGGCGAGGTTGGCGGTGATGGTGTACAGGTCTTCCAGGTACTCGGCGATCGGGTCGCCGGTCTTGGCGCCGATCTTCCAGGCCGGGTTCGGCGTGGTTGGGCCGAGGATCACGTCGACTTCATTAAAGGCAGCCATGAAGTCGTTCTTGATCAGGCGACGGATCTTTTGCGCCTTGAGGTAGTACGCGTCGTAGTAGCCGGCCGACAGGGCGTAGGCACCGACCATGATCCGGCGTTGTACTTCCGCGCCGAAACCTTCGCCACGGGAGCGCTTGTACAGGTCGGTGAGGTCTTTCGGGTTTTCGCAGCGGTAGCCGAAGCGCACGCCGTCGAACCGCGACAGGTTGGAGGAGGCTTCTGCCGGGGCGATCACGTAGTAGGCCGGAATCGCGTGCTGGTTGTTCGGCAGGCTGATTTCCTTGATCACGGCGCCGAGCTTTTCCAGCTCCTTGACGCTGTTGTGCACCAGTTCGGCGATGCGCGGGTCGAGGCCGGCGCTGAAATACTCTTTCGGCACGCCGATGCGCAGGCCTTTGATCGAGGTATTCAGGCTGGCGCTGTAGTCCGGCACGGGTTCATCAATGCTGGTGGAGTCCTGCGGATCGAAGCCTGCCATGCCTTGTAACAAAATTGCGCAGTCTTCAGCGGTGCGTGCCAGGGGGCCGCCCTGGTCGAGACTGGAGGCGTAGGCAATCATGCCCCAGCGGGAAACGCGACCGTAGGTCGGTTTCAGGCCGGTGAGGTTGGTGAAAGCGGCCGGTTGGCGGATCGAGCCGCCAGTGTCGGTGGCCGTGGCGGCAGGTAACAGACGAGCGGCAACCGCGGCCGCCGAACCACCGGACGAACCGCCGGGCACGTGCTCAAGGTTCCACGGGTTTTTCACCGCGCCGTAGTGGCTCGACTCGTTGGCCGAGCCCATGGCGAATTCGTCCATGTTGGTCTTGCCCAGGGTCACGGCCCCGGCAGCGGCCAGCTTGGCGACCACAGTGGCGTCGTAGGGCGCCTTGAAATTGTCGAGCATCTTCGAGCCGCAGCTGGTGCGAATGCCCTGGGTGCAGAACAGGTCCTTGTGGGCAATCGGCGCACCCAACAGGGCGCCGTTCTCACCGTTGGCGCGACGTGTGTCGGCGGCCTTGGCCTGGCTCAGGGCCAGCTCTTCGGTGATGCTGATGAAGCTGTTGACCTTAGGGTCCAGCTCGGCGATACGCGCCAGCAGGGTCGTGGTCAGCTCTTCGGAAGAAAACTTTTTGTCGGCGAGACCGCGGGCGATCTCGGCCAGAGTCAATTGATGCATTGCAGGCTCTTTCCCTTTAGTCGATGACTTTCGGAACCAGGTACAGGCCGTTTTCGACCGCTGGCGCGATGGACTGGTAAGCCTCGCGATTATTGCGCTCGGTCACGACGTCGGCGCGCAGGCGCTGGCTGGCTTCCAGCGGGTGAGCCAGGGGCTCGATGCCGTCGGTATTCACGGCTTGCATTTGGTCGACCAGCCCGAGAATGCTGTTCAGGGCTGCGGTGGTCTGTGGAAGATCGGCTTCATTGAGGCCCAGGCAGGCCAAATGAGCGATTTTTTCCACGTCGGAGCGTTCAAGCGCCATGGGATTCTCCAGTGGAAAACAGAACGGAAGCTATCCGTGTGTTAGATTGTAGGAACACTACCGCATTTCTACGGTCATATGGCCGCGATTGTGGGGGTTGGTGCACAGAAAGTCGGCCAATTTAGCACATTGGCGCCTTGCCCAAAATCCCTGTCGTTGTTAGAGTTTGCCGCACTTTTTTACCCACGCGTTGCCTAGGGTCCCTTTCCCATGTTCAAGAAACTGCGTGGCATGTTTTCCAGCGATCTTTCCATCGACCTGGGCACTGCCAACACCCTTATTTACGTGCGCGAGCGCGGTATCGTCCTGAATGAGCCATCGGTTGTGGCCATTCGGACCCATGGTAATCAGAAAAGTGTCGTTGCCGTTGGCACCGAGGCCAAGCGCATGTTGGGCCGAACACCGGGCAACATTGCTGCCATTCGTCCGATGAAGGATGGCGTGATTGCTGACTTCAGTGTCTGCGAAAAGATGCTGCAGTACTTCATCAACAAGGTTCACGAAAACAGTTTCCTGCAGCCCAGCCCTCGTGTGCTGATCTGCGTTCCGTGCAAGTCCACCCAGGTGGAACGTCGTGCCATCCGTGAGTCGGCCCTTGGTGCCGGTGCCCGTGAAGTGTTCCTGATTGAAGAGCCAATGGCCGCTGCGATCGGTGCCGGCCTGCCGGTTGAAGAAGCGCGCGGTTCGATGGTGGTGGATATCGGTGGTGGTACCACTGAAATCGCCCTGATCTCCCTCAATGGTGTGGTGTATGCCGAATCCGTACGGGTTGGCGGCGACCGCTTCGACGAAGCGATCATCACCTACGTGCGTCGCAACTACGGCAGCCTGATCGGCGAATCCACCGCCGAGCGCATCAAGCAGGAAATCGGTACCGCTTACCCGGGCGGCGAAGTTCGCGAAGTCGATGTTCGCGGTCGCAACCTGGCCGAAGGCGTTCCACGTGCCTTCACCCTGAACTCCAATGAAGTGCTGGAAGCTCTGCAAGAGTCCCTGGCCACCATCGTTCAGGCGGTGAAGAGCGCCCTGGAGCAATCGCCTCCGGAACTGGCTTCCGATATCGCCGAGCGTGGCCTGGTACTGACCGGTGGTGGCGCCTTGCTGCGCGACCTCGACAAGTTGCTGGCCCAGGAAACCGGTTTGCCAGTGATCGTCGCTGAAGACCCGTTGACCTGCGTCGCCCGCGGCGGTGGCCGTGCACTGGAAATGATGGATAAACACACCATGGACCTGCTCTCCAGCGAATAAGAATTTGCTGGTTTGCCCATGTTTCGCTCACAGGCAGCACTTTGCAGTGCTGCCTGTTGGCGTTTATCTTCTTCAATCTGCATCCAGGCCGGTTTGATGCCGTATGAATAAAGAAAACATTTGCCTGGGAGGAGCGGCTTATTAAACCGCTTTTTTCCAAAGGCCCCTCATTGGGCGTGCGCCTGTTGGTGCTGGTCGTGCTATCGGTTGCGCTGATGGTGGTCGATGCCCGCTTCACACTGCTCAAGCCAGTGCGTAGCCAGATGTCGCTGGTCCTGATGCAGACGTACTGGATCACTGACCTGCCGCAGCGTCTCTATCAGGGTGTCGCCAGTCAATTTGGCAGCCGCACCGAACTGGTGGCGGAGAACGAAAAACTCAAGACCGAAAACCTGCTGCTGCAGGGGCGCATGCAAAAGCTCGCGGCCCTCACCGAGCAGAACGTTCGGCTGCGCGAGTTGCTCAATTCCTCTGCGCTGGTCAATGAGAAGGTCGAAGTGGCCGAGTTGATCGGTATGGATCCGAACCCCTTCACCCATCGCATCATCATCAACAAGGGTGAGCGCGACGGCGTAGTCCTTGGCCAACCGGTGCTCGATGCCCGTGGCTTGATGGGCCAGGTGGTGGAGTTGATGCCTTATACCTCCCGCGTGCTGTTGCTGACCGACACCACCCACAGCATCCCGGTGCAAGTCAACCGCAACGGCCTGCGGGCGATTGCCAGCGGTACCGGTAACCCGGAACGCCTGGAGTTGCGTCACGTCGCAGACACCGCCGACATCAAGGAAGGCGACCTGCTGGTCAGCTCCGGCCTGGGTCAGCGGTTCCCGGCAGGCTACCCGGTCGCGACGGTCAAGGAAGTGATCCACGATTCCGGCCAGCCGTTCGCCATTGTGCGCGCCGTGCCGACCGCCGCATTGAACCGCAGCCGTTACCTGTTGCTGGTGTTCAGTGACAACCGCACCCCGGAAGAGCGTGCCAACGAAGCCGCCCAGGCCCAGGAAGCGGAAGACAAGCAAAACGGCACCGCGCCGATCATTCCGGCCACCGTACCAAAGCCGGCTGCACCTGCTGCCCCGGCAGCCGCTCCGGCAACGCCAGCCGCGCCGGTTGCGACACCGGTCAAGCCTGTGGCCCATAGCGCGCGTCCGGCCAAGCCTGCGGCTGCAACACCTGCCGCTGCCAAACCGCCCGCCGCCGCCAAACCACCGGCCGCGGCCCCGGCAACCACTCGGCAGAGGGAAGAATAATGGCCGGTACTCATTCGCGTAACGGCTGGATCGTCTGGCTGACCTTTGCCATCGGCTTGCTGCTCAGCGTTTCGCCGCTGCCGCAATTCATGGAGATCCTGCGCCCGCTGTGGCTCGCCTTACTGCTGGCGTTCTGGGCCCTGGCGCTGCCGCACAAGGTCGGGATGGTCACGGCCATGTGCCTGGGGCTGATGGAGGATGTGCTCTACGGCACCCTGCTCGGGCAGAACGCGCTGATCCTGACCCTGATTACCTTCCTGGTGCTGTCATTGCAGCAGCGCCTGCGGATGTTCCCGATGTGGCAACAGTGCCTGGTGATCCTGGTGATCTTCGGCCTGGCGCAGTTGGTACAGCTGTGGCTCAGCGCCTTGACCGGCAACCGC
The DNA here is from genome assembly GCF_013385455.1 of Pseudomonas sp. G1002. Lineage (NCBI taxonomy): Bacteria > Pseudomonadati > Pseudomonadota > Gammaproteobacteria > Pseudomonadales > Pseudomonadaceae > Pseudomonas > Pseudomonas sp. G1002. The sequence continues at coordinate 247,088 of NZ_JACAPY010000016.1, read as the reverse complement.
CAACCGACCCTGGCGCTGGTGTTGCCCGCGCTGGTCAGCGCGCTGTTGTGGCCCTGGGTCAGTTTTGGCCTGCGTGGATTGCGTCGTCGCTATAAAATCAATTGAATGGATCGCGAGGCTCTGCCTGGTTATCGAACCCTACAGGGAGAGTCTGCATGAATTCGCTTTATCTGGCCTCGGGCTCCCCGAGGCGGCGTGAGCTGCTGACACAGATCGGCGTGCCGTTCACCGTCGTCAGCGCCGCCATTGATGAAACTCCCCTTACAAATGAATCGCCCGCGTCCTACGTAGAACGCCTGGCGCGCGGCAAGGCTGCGGCCGGTCGAGCGACCTTGGCCGATGCCACCGGCGCCTGTGTGCTGGGCGCGGACACAGCCGTGATCCTCGACGGCCGGATCCTCGGTAAACCCGTGGATCAAGCCGATGCCCTGGCCATGTTGCTGGCCCTTTCCGAGCGTGAACACGAAGTGTTGACGGCCATTGCGCTGATTGACGGCCAGCGTTGCGAAACGCAGCTGGTCAGCAGTCGTGTGCGCTTTCGCAGGATTTCAGCGGACGAAGCCACCACTTATTGGCACAGCGGCGAGCCCCAGGACAAAGCGGGCGGCTATGCTATCCAAGGCTTGGCGGCGGTGTTCGTCGCCGGACTCAATGGCAGCTACTCTGCCGTCGTTGGCCTGCCGGTCTGCGAAACCGCAGAACTGCTGGGCCAATTCGGCATACCCTGTTGGCAAAACCTTACCGTGCGCTAAACGCCGTATTCCAGCGCCAAGCCTTAAGCGATCGGTCACTATTGTGAAAACGCCTGAACGAGACCCAGCCATGAGTGAAGAGATTCTGATCAATATCACGCCGATGGAATCGCGCGTGGCGGTGGTAGAGAACGGTGTTCTGCAAGAAGTGCACGTCGAGCGCACCCAAAAGCGCGGGATCGTCGGCAATATTTATAAAGGCAAGGTCGTGCGTGTGTTACCGGGGATGCAAGCGGCGTTCGTCGACATCGGCCTGGACCGCGCTGCGTTTATCCATGCTTCGGAAATCTCCCTGCGCGAAGGCCCTGCGGTTGAAAGCATCAGCGCCCTGGTGCACGAAGGGCAGAGCCTGGTGGTGCAAGTCACCAAGGATCCGATTGGCTCAAAGGGCGCACGCCTGACCACGCAACTGTCGATTCCTTCGCGCTACCTGGTGTACATGCCGCGCACGGCCCACGTCGGTATTTCCCTGAAAATCGAAGACGAAGCCGAGCGCGAGCGCCTGAAAAAGGTGGTCAGTGACTGCGTGGCGCTCGAAGGCATCAAGGAGGCCGGCGGCTTTATCCTGCGTACTGCCGCAGAAGGTGCCGGTGCCGATGAAATCCTCATGGACATCCGCTACCTGCGCCGCCTCTGGGACCAGATCGGAGCGCAGATCAAGACCATTGGCGCCCCCAGCGTGATCTACGAAGATCTCGGCCTGGCCCTGCGCACCTTGCGCGACCTGGTCAGCCCGAAGATCGAGAAAATTCGCATCGACTCGCGGGAAACCTTCCAGCGCACTACGCAATTTGTTGCCGAGCTGATGCCGGAAATCGCCGATCGCCTGGAGCATTACCCGGGCGAGCGGCCGATTTTCGACCTGTATGGCGTCGAAGACGAAATCCAGAAAGCCCTTGAGCGCAAAGTGCCGCTCAAGTCCGGCGGTTACCTAGTGGTGGACCCGGCGGAAGCCATGAGCACTATCGACGTGAATACCGGTGCCTTTGTGGGCCATCGCAATCTCGAAGAAACCATCTTCAAGACCAACCTCGAAGCGGCCACCGCGATCGCCCGCCAGCTGCGCCTGCGCAACCTGGGCGGGATCATCATCATCGACTTCATCGACATGGAAGACGAAGAGCACCAGCGCCAGGTGCTGCGTACCCTGGAGAAGCAACTGGAGCGCGATCACGCCAAGACCAACATCATCGGCATCACCGAGCTGGGCCTGGTGCAGATGACCCGCAAGCGCACCCGCGAAAGCCTGGAGCAAGTGCTGTGCGAGCCGTGCAGCAGTTGCCAGGGGCGCGGTAAGTTGAAGACCCCGGAAACGGTTTGCTACGAGATTTTCCGGGAAATCTTACGGGAGGCACGCGCCTACCAGGCCGAGGGCTATAGAGTCCTGGCTAACCAGAAGGTGGTCGACCGTTTGCTGGATGAAGAATCCGGCAACGTAGCCGAGCTGGAGGGTTTTATCGGGCGCACCATTCGCTTCCAGGTCGAAACCATGTATTCCCAGGAACAATATGACGTGGTGCTGCTCTGATTCGCGTTAGTTCTTATCAACGAGACGGGCAGGCCTTGATCTGCCGTCCGACTATTGCCTTTGAGGGTCGCCTGACATGGAGCGTCTGATACGCTTTTTTGCCGCATTGACCCGCTGGGGCCTCGGCCTGTGCGCCTTGCTGCTGGTATTGGCGGCGGTGTACGTGAGCCTGGGCCGTGAATTGACGCCGTTGGTGGCGGAATACCGTGGCGAAATCGAGGCCAAGGCGCGTATTGCGCTGGATATGCCCGTGAACATCGGCAGCCTGGAAGGGCGCTGGAGTGGCTTCGCGCCGGTATTGTTGGCTCACGACGTGATGGTCGGCGAGGGCAGCAGCGCCCTGCGCCTGGACCAGGTGCAAGTGGTGCCGGATATCTGGGCCAGCCTGCTGGCGCGTGAAGTGCGCATTGCCCACCTGGAAGTCAGCGGCCTGCAAGTCAGCGTGAAGGAAGACCAGGACGGCCACTGGGCGCTGCAAGGCCTGCCGGTGCAGGATGACCAGCCGCTGGATCCCGAACAACTGCTGACGCGCATGCAAATGGTCGGGCAGGTTTCATTGCTCGACAGCCAGGTGACGCTGCAGCCGTTCGACCAGGCTCCGCTGACCTTGACCTATGTCGGCGTGAGCCTGCAGACCGGCGCCAACCGCCAGCGCCTGGACGCGCGCCTGACCCTGCCCGACGGCCAGCCCCTGGCGTTGAACCTGCGCACCCGAATCCGCGCCAGCCAGTGGAAAGACGGCGAAGCCGAGGCTTACCTGAGCTTGCCCCAGAGTGACTGGGCAAAATGGATCCCGGCAAAACTGACCCAGCAATGGAAACTTACCGAACTCAAGGCCGGCGGCGAATTCTGGCTGACCTGGGCCAAGGGCACCGTGCAAAGCGCCGCCGTGCGCCTCAACGCCCCGCAGCTCAAGGGCAGCTATGCCGATCGCAAGCCGACTCATATTGAGAACCTGGCCCTCACTGCGTACCTGCAACGCAGTGACAGCGGCCTCAAGGTGCTGTTTGACTCGCTCGCAATGAACCTCGGCGACACCCGCTGGGAATCGCGCCTGCAACTGCAGCAAACCCTGGCCACCGACAAGGCCCAGGAAGTCTGGAACCTGCAGGCCGATCGCCTCGACCTGACGCCGATCACGCCATTGCTGCACGCCTTGGCACCCTTGCCGGAAGCCGTGGCCACCACCCTGGATCATCTGAAGGCCACCGGCACGCTGCGGAACGTGTTGCTGGATTATCGGCCTCAAGACACCACCGACCAGCGCGTGAGCTTCGCGGCCAACCTCGACCGTATTGGTTTCGACGCTTACTTCGGCGCACCGGCAGCCCGCAATGTCAGCGGCAGCATCAGCGGTGACCTGGGCAAGGGCGAGTTGCGCATGGACAGCAAGGATTTCTCCTTGCACCTGTTTCCGATCTTCGCCAAGCCCTGGCAGTACATCCAGGCCAACGCCCGCCTGACGTGGAAGCTCGACAAGCAAGGCTTCACCCTGATCGCGCCGTATATCAAGGTGCTGGGCGAGGAGGGCAAGGTCGCCGCCGACTTCCTGATTCGCCTGCATTTCGACCATAGCCAGGAAGACTACATGGACCTGCGGGTCGGTATGGTCGACGGCGATGGCCGCTTCACCCCCAAATACCTGCCGGCGGTGTTGAGCCCGGCACTCGATGAGTGGCTGCGCACTGCGATTCTCAAGGGTGCAGTGGACGAGGGCTTCTTCCAGTACCAAGGCTCGCTGAACCACGACGCACTGCCTGCCTCGCGCAATATCAGCCTGTTCTTCAAGGTGCATGATGCCGAGCTGGCATTCCAGCCGGGCTGGCCGCACGTGAGCAAGGTCAAGGGTGAAGTGTTTGTCGAGGAAAGCGGCGTGCGCATCCTGGCCAGCAAGGGCCAGCTGCTCGACACCAAGGTCAATGATATCTACGTCAACATTCCCCACGCCCCCGAAGGCAAGGACAGCCACCTGCTGCTCACCGGCAACTTTGCCGGTGGCCTGGGCGATGGCCTGAAAATCCTTCAGGAAGCGCCGATCGGCACCGCCTCGACCTTCGCCGGCTGGAAAGGCGAGGGCGACCTGCAAGGCAAGCTGGACCTGGATATTCCCTTGGCCAAGGGCGCCGATCCCAAGATCGTGGTGGATTTCAAGACCGACAAGTCCCGCCTGCAACTGGCCGAGCCTACGCTGGACCTGAGCCAGCTCAAGGGTGATTTCCGCTTCGACAGCGCCAAGGGCCTGAGTGGCCAGAACATCAGCGCCCAGGCCTTCGACCGACCGATCACCGCGCAGATTTTCGCCGATGGCAAGCCAGGCGACCTCAACACCCGCGTCACCGCGAAAGGGCAGGTGACCGTCAAGCGGCTGACTGACTGGCTGAAGGTCAGCCAGCCGTTGCCGGTGTCCGGCGATATCCCCTACCAATTGCAGCTCAACCTCGATGGCGCCGACAGCCAGTTGATGGTCAGCTCCAACCTCAAGGGCGTGGCCGTGGACCTGCCGGCGCCGTTCGGCATGCCGGCGAGCCAGGGCCGCGACAGTGTGTTCCGCATGACCTTGCAGGGTAAGGAGCGCCGTTACTGGTTCGATTATGGCGAGTTGGGCAGCTTCACCTTCGCCGCCCCGGCGGACAATTTCGCCGACGGCCGGGGTGAGCTGTTCCTGGGAGATGGCGATGCGGTGTTGCCGGCCGGCAAGGGCTTGCGAATCCGCGGCGTGTTGTCGGAGCTGGATATCGACCCCTGGAAAAAGCTCGTGGACCGCTACGCCGGCAACGACCCGGGTGGCAGTGCCAAGCAGTTGTTGAGCGGGGCCGATTTCAAGGTCGGCAAGCTGACCGGTTTCGGCACCCAGTTCGACCAGGTCAGCTTGCAGCTGGACCGCAAACCCGCTGCCTGGGGCTTGCAGTTCGACAGCCAGCAGGCCAAGGGTACCGTGGGGTTGCCGGACGCCAAGGGCGCGCCGATTGCAGTCAACCTGCAGTACGTGAAGCTGCCTGCGGTGGATCCGACCGTGCAGGCGGATGAAAATGCGCCGGACCCATTGGCTGATGTTGATCCCAAGGATATTCCCGCGCTGGATATCTCGATTGCCCAGTTGTTCCAGGGCCCGGACCTGGTAGGTGCCTGGTCTCTGAAAGTTCGCCCGACCACCAGGGGCATGGCGTTCAACAGCCTGAACCTGGGGCTCAAGGGCATGGTGCTCCAGGGCGCCGGCGGTTGGGAAGGTGCACCCGGTGCCAGCAGCAGTTGGTACAAGGGCCGCCTCGATGGCAAGAACATTGGCGACGTGCTCAAGGGCTGGGGATTTGCGCCGAGCGTGACCAGCGAAGATTTTCACGTGGACGTGGACGGCCGCTGGCCGGGTTCGCCGGCCTGGGTAGGTCCCAAGCGTTTCTCCGGCAGCCTGGACGCCAGTTTCCGCAAAGGCCAGTTTGTTGAAGTGGACGGCGGTGCGCAGGCCCTGCGGGTGTTTGGCTTGCTGAACTTCAACTCCATCGGTCGCCGGCTGCGCCTGGACTTCTCGGACTTGCTTGGCAAGGGCTTGAGTTATGACCGGGTCAAGGGCTTGCTGGCCGCCAGTAACGGCGTGTTTGTAACCCGTGAGCCGATCACCATGACCGGCCCGTCGAGTAACCTGGAGATCAACGGCACCCTGGACCTGGTGGCAGATCGCGTCGATGCCAAGTTGCTGGTGACGCTGCCGGTCACCAACAACCTGCCGATTGCTGCATTGATCGTCGGCGCGCCGGCCATTGGTGGGGCGCTGTTCCTGATCGACAAGCTGATTGGCGACCGTGTTTCGCGTTTCGCCAGCGTGCAGTACAAGGTAGAAGGCCCGTGGAAGGACCCGAAAATCACCTTCGACAAGCCATTTGAAAAGCCAAACTGAGTACCTGTGGAGTAGCATGGCCTCATGCCTTTTCTGGAGTGTGGGCCCATGTCCTTTGCGGTAATTCAAATGGTCAGCCAAAGCGATGTGCTGGCCAACCTGGCCCAGGCCCGGCGCCTGCTGGAGCAAGCGGCGGCGGGCGGTGCAAGGCTTGCGGTACTCCCGGAAAACTTCGCCGCCATGGGCCGTCGCGATGTGGCCGATATCGGTCGCGCCGAGGCCTTGGGCGAAGGTCCGATCCTGCCATGGTTGAAACAGACCGCCCGCGACCTCACCTTATGGATAGTGGCCGGCACTTTGCCGCTGCCCCCAAAGGACCAACCGAACGCCAAGTCCAATGCCTGCTCGCTGCTGATCGATGATCAGGGCGAAATCGTTGCCCGCTACGACAAGCTGCACCTGTTCGATGTCGATGTGGCCGATGCCCGGGGTCGTTATCGTGAATCCGATGACTATGCTCATGGTAGCCAGGTGGTCGTGGCGGATACGCCGGTCGGCCGCCTGGGGCTGACGGTGTGTTACGACTTGCGCTTCCCGGAGCTATACAGCGAATTGCGCGCTGCGGGTGCCGAGTTGATCACCGCGCCCTCGGCCTTTACAGCGGTAACCGGCGCCGCGCACTGGGATGTGCTGATCCGTGCGCGTGCCATCGAGACCCAGTGCTACCTGCTGGCAGCCGCCCAGGGTGGCGTGCATCCGGGGCCCAGGGAAACCTTCGGGCATGCAGCGATCATCGACCCATGGGGGCGGGTGCTGGCACAACAGGATCAAGGCGAGGCGGTGTTGTTGGCCGAACGCGATAGCAGCGAACAGGCGTCGATACGGACGCGCATGCCGGTGGCGGGCCACCGGCGCTTTTTCTCGCAGGGCGCACAGCGACCTGCTTCAGAACGATGAATTTAAGGCCAAACCTATGAGCGAGTTGTTGTCCTCAGTCAGTGAACACCTCCTGGCGCCTGGTGGCGTGACCATCGAAAGCTTGCAAACGGTCCTCGGCGATCTGGCCGGGCCAGGCATCGACGCGGCCGACCTGTATTTCCAGGGGCAGATTTCCGAGTCCTGGGCCCTGGAAGACGGGATCGTCAAGGAAGGCAGCTTCAACCTCGACCAAGGCGTGGGTGTGCGTGCGCAGTCCGGTGAAAAAACCGGCTTTGCCTACAGCAACGCCATCACCCTGGAAGCCCTGGGGCTGGCGGCTCGCGCAGCGCGTTCGATCTCCCGTGCCGGGCAAAACGGCACGGTGCAGGCGTTCAGCACCCAGGACGTGGCCCAGCTGTATGCCCCGGATAACCCATTGGAAGTGATCAGCCGCGCCGAAAAGGTCGAGCTGCTCAAGCGTGTGGACGCGGCGACCCGCGCCCTGGATCCGCGTATCCAGCAAGTCACCGTAAGCATGGCCGGGGTGTGGGAACGCATCCTCGTGGCCTCCACCGATGGCGGCCTGGCGGCGGATGTGCGGCCGCTGGTGCGCTTCAATGTCAGCGTGATCGTTGAACAGAATGGCCGTCGCGAGCGCGGTGGCCATGGCGGCGGTGGGCGTACCGACTACCGTTATTTCCTCACCGAAGACCGCGCCATGGGGTATGCCCGTGAAGCGTTGCGCCAGGCCCTGGTCAATCTGGAAGCAATTCCGGCCCCGGCGGGTACGTTGCCGGTGGTATTGGGCTCTGGCTGGTCCGGCGTGCTGCTGCATGAAGCGGTGGGCCACGGCCTGGAAGGTGATTTCAACCGCAAGGGCAGTTCCGCCTACAGCGGGCGCATGGGCGAGATGGTTGCGTCCAAGCTCTGCACCATCGTCGATGACGGTACCCTGGCCGGGCGTCGCGGTTCGTTGAGCGTCGATGACGAAGGCACCCCGACCGAGTGCACCACACTGATCGAAAATGGTGTGCTCAAGGGCTACATGCAAGACAAGCTCAACGCGCGCCTGATGGGCGTGGCCCGCACCGGTAACGGTCGTCGCGAGTCCTACGCGCACCTGCCGATGCCGCGCATGACCAACACCTACATGCTCGGCGGCGAAAGCGATCCGGCCGAAATCATCGCCTCGGTGAAACGCGGCATCTACTGCGCCAACCTCGGTGGTGGGCAGGTGGACATCACCAGCGGCAAGTTCGTGTTCTCCACCAGCGAGGCGTATTTGATCGAAGACGGCAAGATCACCGCGCCGGTCAAGGGTGCAACGTTGATTGGCAACGGCCCGGAAGCCATGAGCAAGGTGTCGATGGTCGGTAACGACCTGTCGCTGGACAGCGGTGTGGGGACGTGCGGCAAGGATGGTCAGTCGGTGCCGGTGGGTGTCGGCCAGCCAACCTTGAAAATCGATGCGATCACCGTGGGTGGCACGGGGTCGTAAGAACGGGAGCTTCGGGTGGCGAAGGCCGCCACCCGGGGAAGAGGGTCAGCGCAGGCCGCGTTGACTATCGTCCAGCTCACGGATGTATTTGAAGATTTTTCGGCTGGAGGCCGGTGGCTTGCTTTGCGCCAGTTCGTGCTGGGCCTGACGGATCAGGGAGCGCAATTGTTGGCGATCGGCATCCGGGTACTCGATGACGAACTTCTCCAGTACCGCGTCATCGCCAGCGATCAGGCGATCACGCCAGCGTTCCAGGTTATGGAAGCGCTCGTTGTACTGGCGAGTGGAGGCATCGAGTTGATCGAGCAAAGTCAGAATGGCGTCAGTGTCCTGGTCGCGCATCAGTTTGCCGATGAACATGAGGTGCCGTTTACGCGCGATATTCGCGGTGTGCTTGGGCGCATCGTTCAGAGCCCGGCGCAGGGCGTCGGTCAATGGCAGTTTTGCACACAAGTCAGGCTTGAGTGTTGTAAGGCGCTCGCCGAGGTCAACCAGAGCATGCAGCTCGCGTTTGACCTGAGATTTGCTTTTTTCCCCATCGAGGGAGTCGTCGTAAGAATCAACCATGGTGGCAGTCCGCAAAGAAACGCCGCCATGATAACCAGTCGGGGGCCGCTTGTCCGGCCCGGTCGCTAGAAGGCCTTAACCGAAAGCAGAATTTGAGTGGAGAAAACCATGAGTGCAGCCCAAAGCGTCGGTCCGCAAGCGTTACCGGCACTGCAGGAACAAGTCGAGCAGATCATTGCCGAGGCCAAGCGCCAGGGGGCCAGTGCCTGTGAAGTGGCGGTGTCCCTGGAGCAGGGGTTGTCGACATCGGTGCGCCAGCGGGAAGTGGAAACCGTCGAATTCAACCGCGACCAGGGGTTTGGCATCACCTTGTACGTGGGCCAGCGCAAAGGCTCGGCCAGCACTTCTGCCAGCGGCCCGGAAGCGATTCGCGAAACCGTTGCAGCAGCGCTGGCGATTGCCAAGCACACCTCCGAAGATGAAAGCTCCGGCCTGGCTGATGCAGCCCTGATGGCTCGGGACTTGAAGGATTTTGACCTGTTCCATGCCTGGGACATCACCCCGGAACAGGCTATTGAGCAGGCACTGACCTGTGAAGCGGCGGCATTCGATGCCGACAGCCGGATCAAGAACGCCGATGGCACCACCTTGAGTACTCATCAGGGGTGCCGCGTATACGGCAACAGCCACGGTTTTATCGGCGGTTATGCTTCGACGCGTCACAGCCTGAGCTGCGTGATGATCGCCGAAGCCAACGGCCAGATGCAACGTGATTACTGGTACGACGTGAACCGCCAGGGCGAATTGCTGATGGACCCGGTACTCATCGGCCAGCGTGCCGCGCAGCGTGCTGCCAGCCGCCTGGGCGCGCGCCCGGTGCCGACCTGTGAAGTGCCGGTGTTGTTCTCGGCGGAACTGGCCGGTGGTTTGTTCGGCAGTTTCCTTGGGGCGATTTCCGGCGGCAACCTGTACCGCAAGTCGTCGTTCCTGGAAGGTGCGATTGGCCAGAAGCTGTTCCCGGAATGGCTGACCATCGATGAGCGCCCGCACCTGATGCGCGCCATGGGCAGTTCGTCGTTTGACGGTGATGGCCTGGCCACCTATGCCAAGCCATTCGTCGAGAACGGTGAGCTGGTGTCCTATGTGCTGGGCACCTACGCCGGTCGCAAACTCGGCCTGCCAAGCACCGCCAACTCCGGTGGCGTACACAACCTGTTCATCACCCATGGCGATGAAGACCAGGCGGCGCTGTTGCGGCGCATGGGCCGTGGCTTGCTGGTCACCGAGTTGATGGGCCATGGCCTGAATATGGTCACGGGTGATTACTCCCGTGGTGCGGCGGGTTTCTGGGTGGAAAACGGCGAAATCCAGTTCGCCGTGCAGGAAGTGACCATCGCGGGCAACATGCGTGACATGTTCAAGCAGATTGTCGCGGTGGGTAATGACCTGGAACTGCGCAGCAACATCCGCACCGGTTCGGTGTTGATCGAAAAGATGACCGTCGCCGGCAGCTAACCCGCCACAGGCGCCATAAAGAAGGCGCGCCACCCATTGGGTGGCGCGCCTTTTTTTGTGCCTGGAATTCCGAGTGATTTCCTCAGGCTCTTGTTTTGATTCTCAATATCATTTAATAATAAATATCATTACCGAATGAGTGTGGATCATGAGTTCTGTCCTGCATGAGGATCCCTACCTGGAAAGCTGGCGTTGGATGAGTCGTCAGATTCGTTGCGGCCTTGCTCCCGACGAGCCCCGCCTGATCGAACATTACCTGGCCGAAGGCCGGTACCTCGCCTGTTGCACTGCGACCCACCCGTGGACCATCGGCGAAACCTCATTCCGCCTGCTGCTGGACACCGCCTCCGACATCGCCTTGCCCTGGCACTGGCGGTCCATGTGCCTGGACCAGGCCTGGCGCCCGTTGCGCGACCTGGAAAAACTTTCCCACTGTGCCTGCCGCCTCAAGCGCTGGCAGACCTTTGCCTGGCAATTGGCGACCTGCGAATTGCTGCCATCGATTTCTCACTCTGACCTGGTGCAAGGATCTTCCGATGAGTAACACCCGTATCGAACGCGACAGCATGGGCGAACTGCAAGTGCCCGCCGAAGCCTTGTATGGCGCACAAACCCAGCGTGCGGTGAACAACTTTCCCATCAGCCACCAGCGCATGCCGGCGCAGTTCATTCGTGCGTTGATTCTGGCCAAGGCTGCCGCTGCTAAAGCCAACGTCGAGCTGAAACAACTGAGCGAAGCCCAGGGCAAGGCCATCGTTGATGCCGCCCAAGGCTTGCTGGAAGGCGATTTCATGCAGCATTTCCCGGTGGATATCTTCCAGACCGGTTCCGGCACCAGCTCCAACATGAACGCCAACGAAGTGATTGCGACCCTCGCCAGCCGCTTGCTGGGCGAGCCGGTCAACCCTAACGATCACGTCAACTGCGGCCAGAGCAGCAACGACATCATCCCCACCACCATTCACGTCAGCGCGGCGCTGGTGCTGCATGAGCAAACCCTGCCGGCGCTGCTGCACCTGGTCCAGGTGATCGAGCACAAGGCCGAGGAGGTGCACCGTTTCGTCAAGACCGGTCGGACGCATCTGATGGACGCCATGCCGGTGCGCATGAGCCAGGTGCTCAATGGCTGGGCGCAGCAGCTCAAGGCCAATATCGGTCATCTGCAAGACCTGCTGCCGAGTTTGCAGGCGCTGGCCCAGGGTGGCACTGCAGTCGGCACCGGGATCAATGCGCATCCGGAGTTTGCAGCGCGCTTCAGCCAGCAACTGAGCAGCCTGACCCACGTCCAGTTCACCCCAGGCAAGAACCTGTTCGCGCTGATCGGCTCCCAGGACACGGCCGTCGCGGTCTCCGGGCAGCTCAAGACCACCGCCGTGTCCCTGATGAAAATCGCCAACGACCTGCGCTGGATGAACTCCGGCCCATTGGCGGGCCTTGGTGAAATCGAGCTGGAAGGCCTGCAGCCGGGCTCTTCGATCATGCCCGGCAAGGTCAACCCGGTGATCCCGGAAGCCACCGCCATGGTTGCCGCACAAGTCATCGGCAACGACACGGTGATTACCATCGCCGGCCAGTCCGGCAACTTCGAACTCAACGTGATGCTGCCGATCATTGCCCAGAACCTGCTCGGCAGCCTGGAGTTGCTGGCCAACTCCAGCCGACTGCTGGCCGACAAGGCCATCGCCAGCTTCAAGGTCAACGAAGCCAAGCTCAAGGAAGCGCTGTCGCGCAATCCGATCCTGGTGACCGCACTCAACCCGATCATCGGTTACCAAAAGGCCGCCGAAATCGCCAAGAAGGCCTATCAACAAGGCCGTCCGGTGATTGATGTGGCGCTCGAACATACCGACTTGCCCCGCAGCCAACTGGAAATCCTGCTGGATCCGGAAAAGCTCACGGCCGGCGGCGTGTAATCACCGACCCTGCTTTGGAGGCTCACCATGGAGCACTGGAAACGCACGATCGAACGGGCCAATCGCTGCTTTATGGCGGGCGAGCTGGTAGATGCCCGCGAGGCCTACCTGCAAGCCCTGGCCCTGGCTCAAGTGTTGTTTGAGCGCTGGGCGGATGCCGACGAAGCGGTGGCGGCTTGCGTCATTTCCCATCACAACCTGGCCGACCTGCACTTGCGCCTGAACCAGCCGGAAGAAAGCGCGGAATACCTCTGCGCCATTCACCAGCGCCTGTTGCAGACCATGCAAGACACCCGTCTTAACCCGCTATTGCGGGAAGCGGCCCTGCGTCAGAGCAGCAAGACCTACGTCGAACTGCTGAATTTCATCAGCGATCACGGTGAGTACCCACGTACCCACCGCCTGCTGGGCAGCAACGTGGCGCCATCGGATGCGTCGACCCGCAACAGCCCTTTTTATGGAGCTCATTGATATGTCCTACACCTTGCCGGCCTTGCCTTACGCCTACGATGCCCTTGAACCGCATATCGACGCACAAACCATGGAGATCCATTACACCAAGCACCACCAGACCTACATCAACAACCTCAACGCAGCCGTCGAAGGCACCGAGTTTGCCGCTTGGCCGGTGGAGAAACTGGTGTCCAGCGTCCAGCAACTGCCGGAAAAACTCCGGGCGGCGGTGATCAACCAGGGCGGCGGCCACGCCAACCACTCGTTGTTCTGGGCTGTCATGTCGCCCAAGGGCGGCGGCAAGCCAGACGGCGCGCTGGGTGACGCCATCGACGAGCAGTTGGGCGGTTTCGACGCCTTCAAAGAGGCCTTCACCAAAGCTGCCTTGACCCGTTTCGGCAGCGGCTGGGCGTGGTTGAGCGTGACGCCGCAAAAGACCCTGGTGGTGGAAAGCAGCGGCAACCAGGACAGCCCGTTGATGAACGGCAATACGCCAATCCTCGGCCTGGACGTCTGGGAACACGCTTATTACCTGCTGTACCAGAACCGTCGTCCGGAATACATCAATGCGTTCTACAGCGTCATCAACTGGCCGGAAGTTGCCGGCCGCTACCAGGCTGCGCTGGGCTGAAACTCCTCTATAACAAGATCTAAGGCCGACTATGGGCACTGAAACACTGGCGATCAGCAGCGTGCGAATGTTTCGTTATGCGTTTGGCTCGCTGCTGCTATTGGCAGGAACTGCATTGCTGGTGGCCCAAGGGCTGGCCTGGCTTGACCTGGAACCGCGCATCCTGCGTGCCTTGCAGGGCGGGGCCATCTGCGCGCTCGGCACCGCCCTGGGTGCCGTGCCGGTACTGGTGATCCGCCGGATGCCATTGGCGGTGAGCGACACGCTGCTCGGCTTCGGTGCCGGGGTGATGTTGGCCGCTACGGCGTTTTCGCTGATCGTGCCGGGTATTGCGGCTGCCCAAAGCCTGGGGCTGACGCCATGGGGCGCCAGTGGATTGATCAGTTTCGGCATCATGCTGGGCGCGTTCGGGCTGTATCTGGTGGATCGCAAGGTCTCCGGCGCGAGCCCGGAAATGCTGGTGGGCAGTCCGGATCATCCGGTGATACCGCCGCGTATCTGGCTGTTTGTGTTCGCCATCATTGCCCACAACATTCCCGAAGGCATGGCCGTGGGTGTCTCGGCAGGCGGCGGCATGCCGGATGCCGACAGCCTCGCCATGGGTATTGCCTTGCAGGATGTGCCGGAGGGACTGGTGATTGCGTTGGTGCTGGCCGGGGCAGGGATGTCGCGGGTCAAGGCATTCCTGATCGGCGCAGCGTCAGGGCTGGTGGAGCCGGTGTTTGCGGTGCTATGTGCCTGGCTGGTGAGCCTTGCTCAGGTGCTGTTGCCGCTGGGGCTGGCGCTGGCGGCCGGGGCCATGCTGCTGGTGGTGACTCACGAAGTCATTCCCGAGTCGCGGCGCAATGGCCATGACAAGCTCGCCAGCCTGGGGCTGTGTATCGGGTTTTGCTTGATGATGGTGATGGATACGGCGTTGGGCTGAGGCTGTCGCGCTTCTACAAGAAGCGCTTGCGGTAGTCGCTGGGGGTAACGCCCAGGCGGCGAACGAAGGCGCGCCGGAACCCATCAACATTGGCATAGCCGACCTGATCGGCCAGGCGTTTGAGCGAGACATTCGAGCCTTCGATCAGCCGCCGTGCCTGGTCGATACGTGCCAGCTCCACGAACTCGGCAGGGGTGAATCCACCCTCGGCCTTGAATACCCGGGCAAAGTTGCGTTCGCTCATGTCAGCGCGCTGGGCCAGCAATGCCACGCTCAGGTCTGCGGCCAGGTTGTCGACGATATAGGTCTGTATCTGGCGAATGTTCGTGCGCTCTGCGGTCTGTGCCGCCAGTTGGGCGCTGAACTGTGACTGGCCGCCCGGCCGTTTGAAGTACATCACCATTTCCCTGGCCACACTGAGCGCCAAATCACGGCCGTGGTCCTCCTCGACTAACGCGAGCGCCAGATCCATACCGGCCGTCACACCGGCGGAGGTGTACAGGTTACCGTCGCGGATAAAAATGCTGTCCGGTTCGACCACGGCATCGGGGTATTGCCTGGCCAGCAATGCACTGGAATTCCAGTGCGTGGTGACGCGTCGCCCGACCAGCAAGCCAGCAGCCCCCAGCACAAAAGCGCCACTGCAAACCGAGCCTATCCGCCGCACGCGCGTGGCCTGGTAGCGCACCCAGTCCCGCAGGTGGGCGTCGTGTGCCACATCATTCACGCTGGGGCTTCCTGCGATCAGCAGCGTATCGATAGCCCCCTTGAACGTCTCGATGGAGTCATCCGTGGCCAGGCGAAGCCCATTGGTTCCCTTGATCTGCCCGGCGACGGTACCGATGACCGAGATCCGGTATGCACGGGAATTGCCCAATTGCCTGGCCGCTTCAGCGAACACATCGGCAGGGCCCACGACATCCAGCATTTGCACACGGGGAAACGCCAGGAGGGCAATTCGCATGGTGTCGGTCTCCGTAGTGGAATTGGCTGAAATCGTCGTTAAGCGACACTATAGGACAGAGGGGAGGTAGGCGACACTGTCCGTCACGTGCTTTATCGTCAACCGGAGACCCGCATGAGCATCTGTAACGCGCCACTTCCCCCCTTCGCTGTCGAATCGAGCGAGCGGTCGGGGTCCATCAAGAATCTTCCCATCAATTTGTTTGGCGCCGTGATGGGGTTGGCCGGCCTGAGCCTGGCCTGGCAGTCCGCCAGTGAATATGTGGCTTACGCGCAAATGATCGGAGCGGTCATTGGTGGGTTTGCCATTCTGGTGTTTATCGCACTGGTGGCGGGGTATCTCACCAAGTGGGTTAAATACCCTGCGGCGGTCAAAGCTGAGTTCAATCACCCGATATCAGGAAATTTCTTTGGCACGGTGACGATCGCGTTGCTGCTGCTGTCGGCAGTCGTAGGTTCAGCTAGCACCCTGATCAGCCAAGGGCTTTGGATGTTGGGTAGCCTGCTGACCATGATCCTGGCGGCAATTGTGCTCTCGCGACTGTTGTCCGGTAATCAGGAGTCGCAATATGCGGTGCCTGCCTGGCTGATCCCGGGGGTGGCGGCGCTCGACATCGCGGTGACAGGTGCCCACATGCCCATGGCGTGGGCATACGAGTTCAATCTGTTCGCGATGGCGGTAGGGAGTGTGATTGCGCTGGTGTTCTTCACGCGAATTTTTTCACGTCTGGTTCACGAGCCGGTGATGGCCAAAGGTATGACACCTTCGCTGATGATACTTATCGCCCCCTTTGAAGTCGGCTTTCTGGCTTACACCAACTTCTTTGGCAGCGTCGACTACTTTGCCAGCGTGCTCTTCTACTTTGGCCTGTTCCTGTTTGGGGTGCTGGCATTCAAAGTATTCCGTCAGGCCGCGCCTTTTTCTCCTGCCTGGTGGGCAATCAGCTTTCCGATTGCGGCATTGAGCAACGCTGCGTTGAAATATGCCGATGCCAAAGGAGGCGTGATCCTGGAAGCGATTGCCTATCTGATCCTGGCTTTCCTGACGATCGCCCTGGCCGTACTGACGGTCAAGACGTTGAAGATTCTGTTCAACGGCAAACTGCTGTCCAACTGACGCAGGGGAGGGGCGATTACCTACTCGCCCTCATCAAAGAAATTATTGATCAACGCTACCAGGGCACCCATCGCTTCCTGCTCTTGCTCGCCTTCGGTCTTCAAATGAATCTTCGTGCCCTTGCCCGCAGCCAGCATCATCATGGCCATGATGCTTTTGCCGTCGACCATGGATTCCGGGGTGCGCCCGGCGCGGATCTGGCAAGGGAACTGCCCGGCGACGCCGACGAACTTGGCCGAGGCCCGGGCGTGCAGGCCCAGCTTGTTGATGATTTCAATTTCCAGAGCGGGCATCGCGGGGGTGTTCCTTTCAGCTGAGGTCGCGGTGGCGAACCTGGACGTTCTTGAGGGTTTGTTGCAGCACCTTGCCCAGGCGTTCGGTCAGGTAGACGGATCGGTGGTGGCCGCCGGTGCAGCCAATGGCGATGGTGACATAAGCCCGATTGCTGGCCGCAAAACGCGGCAGCCATTTGAGCAGGTAGCTGGAGATGTCCTGGTACATTTCCTCGACATCCGGTTGCGCCGCCAGGTACTCGGCCACAGGTTGGTCCAGCCCCGACTGATCCCGCAGTTCCGGCTTCCAGTACGGGTTGGGCAGGCAGCGCACATCGAACACCAGGTCGGCATCTACCGGCATGCCGCGCTTGAAACCGAACGACTCGACAAGGAACGCCGTGCCTGGCTCCGGCTGGTTCAGCAGGCGCAGCTTGATCGCATCCCGCAGTTGATACAGGTTCAGGCTGGTGGTGTTGATCTTGAGGTCGGCCAGGTCAATGATCGGCCCCAGCAGTTTGGTCTCGTCCTCGATGGCTTCGGCCAGGGAACGATGAGGGCTGCTCAACGGGTGGCGGCGACGGGTTTCGGAGAAGCGCTTGAGCAGGGTCTCTTCGTCGGCGTCCAGGTACAACACATCGCAATGGATATGCTTGGCCCGCACTTCTTCGAGCAGTTCAGGAAAGCGTGTGAGGTGGCTGGGCAGGTTGCGGGCGTCGATCGACACGGCGACCAGCGGTTGCGCCAGCTCGGTATGAATCAGCGCGCGTTCCGCCAGTTCCGGTAGCAGGCCGGCGGGCAGGTTGTCGATGCAATAGAAGCCGTTGTCCTCAAGAACATTGAGGGCCGTGCTTTTACCTGAGCCGGAACGGCCGCTGACGATGATCAAACGCATGATTAATGCCCGTTTTGTTCATCCAGGACAACCTGGTAGAGCGCCTCATTGCTTGAGGCACTACGCAGTTTGTCGCGTACGTCCTTGCGGTCGAGCATGCTGGCGATCTGCCGAAGCAGCTCCAGGTGCGCATCGGTGGCAGCTTGCGGGACCAGCAGCACGAACAGCAGGTCGACCGGCGCGCCGTCGATGGCGTCGAAATCGATAGGGGCGTCCAGGTGCAGCAGGGCGCTGACTGGAGACTCACAACCTTGCAGGCGGCAGTGAGGAATGGCGATGCCGTTGCCAAAGCCGGTGGAGCCGAGCTTTTCACGGGCGATCAGGGCCTCGTACACAGCTTGCGTATCCAGTTCGGGCACTTCGCGGCCGATCAGGTTGGCAATTTGTTCGAGGGCGCGCTTTTTACTGCCGCCCGGCACGTTCACGAGGGAACGGCCGGGGGTCAGGATGGTTTCAAGTCGGATCATGGGTGGGGAGTGTTAGCGGCCAGTGCCTTGAAGAAGGCTCTGCTGCTTTTCCTTATGCTTTTTAAGTTGGCGGTCAAGCTTGTCTGTGAGCAAGTCGATTGATGCATACATGTCTTCATGTTCGGCATTGGCGACCACTTCGCCACCGGGTATCTGAAGTGTCGCTTCGATTTTCTGCTGAAGCTTGTCGACCTTCATGATGACCTGCACGTTGGTGATCTTGTCGAAATGGCCCTCAAGCTTCTTCAGCTTCAGCTCGACGTATTCGCGCAATGGAGGGGTGACTTCTACATGGTGTCCACTGATGTTGACTTGCATACAGCTTCTCCTTCGTTGCCAGTGCATAAAGCGGCGGGTAGGAATACCCGCCACTGGAACGCTATGGCCCGCCCGTCACATCAAACGCTTACGCTCGCTGGAAGGCGCGATCCCTAGGGACTCGCGGTACTTGGCGACGGTTCGACGGGCGACCTGAATGCCTTGTGCCTCCAGTAAACCAGCGATCTTGCTGTCACTCAACGGCTTTTTCTGATTTTCCGCGGCAACCAGTTTTTTGATGATCGCGCGGATCGCCGTGGACGAGCATTCGCCGCCTTCGGAGGTGCTGACGTGGCTGGAGAAAAAGTATTTCAGCTCATATATACCCCGTGGGGTATGCATGAATTTTTGCGTGGTCACCCGGGAAATCGTTGATTCGTGCATGCCCACCGCCTCGGCGATGTCGTGCAGTACCAGCGGCTTCATTGCTTCATCGCCGTATTCCAGGAAGCCGCGCTGGTGCTCGACGATCTGGGTGGCGACTTTCATCAGGGTTTCGTTGCGGCTCTGCAGGCTCTTGATGAACCAGCGGGCTTCCTGCAGTTGGTTACGCATGAAGGTGTTATCGGCGCTGGTGTCGGCGCGGCGGACAAAACCTGCGTATTGCGGATTGACCCGCAGGCGCGGCACCGATTCCTGGTTCAGCTCCACCAGCCAGCGTTCGTTGTCCTTGCGCACAATCACGTCGGGCACGACATATTCGGCTTCGCTGGACTCGATCTGCGAGCCCGGGCGTGGGTTGAGGCTCTGCACCAGCTCGATGATCTGGCGCAGGTCATCTTCCTTGAGCTTCATGCGGCGCATCAGCTGGCTGTAGTCGCGGCTGCCCAGCAGGTCGATGTAGTCGGTGACCAGGCGCTGCGCTTCGCTCAGCCAAGGCGTCTTGGCCGGCAATTGGCGCAGTTGCAGCAGCAGGCACTCGCTGAGGTTGCGGGCGCCGATGCCGGCCGGCTCGAATTGCTGGATGCGGTGCAGGACGGCTTCGATTTCGTCCAGTTCGATGTCCAGTTCCGGGTCGAACGCCTCGAGGATCTCCTCAAGGGTCTCGTCCAGGTAGCCCTGGTTGTTGATGCAATCGATCAGGGTCACGGCGATCAGGCGATCGGTATCGGACATCGGTGCCAGGTTCAGCTGCCAGAGCAAATGGCTTTGCAGGCTCTCGCCGGCTGATGTGCGGGTGGTGAAGTCCCACTCGTCGTCATCGTTGCTGGGCAGGCTGCTGGCGCTGGTCTGGTAGACGTCTTCCCAGGCGGTATCCACGGGAAGTTCGTTGGGAATGCGTTCGTTCCATTCGCCTTCCTCAAGGTTATCCACCGTGGGGGCGGTTTCCTGATAGGAGGGTTCCTGTACGTCGGGGTTGGGCTTTTGCTCGATGTTGTCGGCCAGCGGGTCTGCATTATCGAAGTCGTCGCCTTCTTCCTGGCGTTCGAGCATCGGATTGGACTCCAGGGCCTCCTGGATTTCCTGTTGCAGGTCCAGGGTCGACAATTGGAGCAGGCGGATGGCCTGTTGCAGCTGCGGTGTCATCGTCAGCTGCTGGCCCATTCTCAGGACTAGCGATGGTTTCATGGCAGGGGCTTAACACCTTATTCGCCGGCGCAATGCGCCATCCACGACAGGGCGCGTGAGCGCCAAACATAAGCAAATTATATGCCTGATATCGGGGGCTTTGCCTAGAGCGCGGTAACAATAAAAATACTGAGGTTTTTATTGACTACCGCGCTCCATGGCGAATGGCCTGATACCACCGTGTTTACAGGCGGAACTCGTGACCCAGATACACTTCCTTGACCAGTTCGTTGGCCAGGATAGTGGCAGAGTCACCTTCGGCAATCAGCTGTCCATCGTTGACGATGTAGGCGGTTTCGCAGATATCGAGTGTCTCACGGACGTTGTGGTCGGTGATCAATACACCGATGCCCTTGGCCTTGAGATGATGGATGATCTGCTTGATGTCGCCGACCGAGATCGGGTCGACACCGGCGAAAGGTTCGTCCAGCAGGATGAACTTGGGCGCCGTGGCCAGCGCACGGGCGATTTCCACACGACGACGCTCGCCGCCGGAAAGGCTCATGCCGAGGTTGTCGCGAATGTGGTTGATGTGGAATTCCTGCAGCAGGCTTTCCAGCTCTTTCTTGCGCCCGGCGCGGTCGAGTTCCTTGCGGGTCTCGAGGATGGCCATGATGTTGTCGGAAACCGACAGTTTGCGGAAGATCGATGCTTCCTGGGGAAGATAGCCGATACCCGCCTGCGCACGGCCGTGCATAGGCTGGTGGCTCACGTCCAGGTCGTCGATCAGGACGCGGCCTTGATCGGCCTGCACCAGGCCGACGATCATGTAGAAGCAGGTGGTCTTGCCGGCACCGTTGGGGCCGAGCAAGCCGACGATCTGGCCGCTGTCGATCGACAGGCTGACGTCACGCACGACCTGACGGCTTTTATAAGCCTTGGCCAGATGCTGGGCTTTCAGGGTTGCCATTAATTCGCCTTCTTCGCGTCGGGTTTCGGCGCCGGCTGGGCTGCGCCCGGTTTCTGCTTCGGCTGGATAACCATGTCGATACGCGGCTTCGGCGTGCTGATTTTCGAGCCGGTAGCACGGCCGGCCTGGGCGATCTGCTTCACCGTGTCGTAGACGATTTTTTCGCCGTCGGTGGTGTTGCCGTCATTGATGACCCGGGCCTGGTCGATCAGCACGATGCGGTTTTGCTGGGCGTGGTACTGGATCGTCTTGCCATAGCCTTTGACCGGCGTAGGGTCGCCCACTTTCTGCAGTTGTTCGAAATACGCCAGGTTGCCCACCGAAGTGACCACGTCGATATCGCCTGCCGGGGTACGAGTCAGTGTCACGGTGTTACCCGTCACTTTCATCGAGCCCTGGGTGATGATCACGCTGCCCGTGTAGGTCGCGATACCTTGCTTGTCATCCAGCTGCGCATCGTCAGCCTGAATGTGGATCGGTTGCTGGCTATCGTTCGGCAGAGCCCAGGCGCTCACGCTTCCCAGTGCTGCGCCCAGGCCGAGCAAAATAGGGAGGGTTTTAACGAGCCTCATACTGTCCTCTTACGTTCGATAGCAGGTGTATCCTGCTTTCTTTCAAATACGCTTTCATTCCCTTGCCAGTCGATACACCGCCAGCGCCGTCAATTCTAACGTCTTGCTCGGTCTGCGCATATTGCTTCTGTGGGAATACGGTCATGCGACTGCTGGTAATAATGGTGTCGCGGTTCTTGGCGTCAGTGCGGGCTACCCGCACCGAGTCAATCAGTTCCACTTGGGTGCCGTCCGGGTTGACCTCGCCACGCTCGCTGGTGACGTGCCACGGAAATTCGGCGCCGCGGTACAGGTTCATGTCCGGCTTGGTCAGCAAAGTGACCTCGGATGCCTTCAAGTGTTCGACCTTGTCGGAGGTCATTTCATACTGGACCTTGCCATCGGGCAGGTACTGGATGCTGTGGGCGTTGATGGCGTAATAGTCGATAGCACTCTCGTCAACCTGTGCAACCGGCTTGTCGAGGAAGCGCTCCGGGCTGATATTCCAGTAGCCGACCGCGAGGAAAACCGCGGCGATGACTGCAAGTATCAGGAAATTGCGAATCTTTTTACTCAGCATAAAACGCTCTATAGGTAGGCGGCGTGGGCCGCTTCAAGGCTGCCTTGGGCGCGCAGAATCAACTCGCAGAACTCGCGGGCGGCGCCTTCGCCGCCGCGGGCGGTGGTTACACCATGGGCGTGTTCGCGAACGAACGCCGCCGCATTGGCCACGGCCATGCCCAGGCCGACCCGGCGAATCACCGGCAGGTCGGGTAAATCGTCACCCAGGTACGCAACCTGCTCATAGCTTAGGTTGAGTTGGCCAAGAAGCTCGTCCAGAACCACCAGTTTATCCTCGCGGCCCTGATACAGGTGAGGAATACCCAGGTTTTGTGCGCGGCGTTCCACAACCGGGGTCTTGCGACCGCTGATGATGCCGGTTTGCACGCCCGCCGCCATCAGCATCTTGATGCCCTGGCCGTCGAGGGTGTTGAACGTCTTGAATTCGCTGCCGTCTTCCAGAAAGTACAGGCGGCCATCCGTCAGCACGCCGTCGACGTCGAAAATCGCCAGCTTGATGTGCTTGCCCCGTTGCAACAGGTCGGTGGTCATTTACATCACTCCCGCACGCAGCAAGTCGTGCATGTTCAGGGCGCCAACCGGACGGTCGTCGCTGTCGACCACCACCAGCGCCAGGATCTTGTGGTCTTCCATGATCTTCAGTGCTTCGGCCGCGAGCATGTCAGGGCGTGCGGTCTTGCCGTGAGGCGTCATGACTTCGTCGATGGTGGCGGTCTGGATGTCGAGGTTGCGGTCCAGGGTGCGGCGCAGGTCGCCGTCGGTGAAGACTCCGGCCAGCCGCCCGTCGGACTCCAGGATTACGGTCATGCCCAGGCGCTTGAGGGTCATTTCCATCAAGGCATCTTTCAGCAAGGTGCCGCGTGGCACTTGTGGCAGCTCGTCGCCGGCGTGCATGACGTTTTCCACTTTCAGCAGCAGGCGACGGCCAAGGGCGCCGCCCGGGTGGGAAAACGCGAAGTCTTCGGCGGTAAACCCGCGGGCTTCCAGCAATGCCACGGCCAGCGCATCGCCCATGACCAGGGCAGCGGTGGTGGAGGAGGTCGGTGCCAGGTTCAGCGGGCAGGCCTCGTGGGCAACGTGCACGTTCAAATTCACTTCGGCGGCTTTTGCCAGCGTCGAGTCCGGGTTGCCGGTCACGCTGATCAGTTGGATACCCAGGCGCTTGATCAGCGGCAGCAGGGTCACGATTTCGTTGGTGGTGCCGGAGTTGGACAGTGCCAGGATGATGTCGTCCCGGGTGATCATGCCCATGTCGCCGTGGCTGGCTTCGGCCGGATGCACGAAGAACGCGGTGGTCCCGGTGCTCGCCAGGGTGGCGGCGATCTTGTTGCCGACATGCCCGGATTTGCCCATGCCGACCACCACTACGCGGCCCTTGCTGGCCAGAATCATCTCGCAGGCGCGTACGAAATCCGCGTCGATATGGGCCAGCAAGCCTTCTACGGCTTCAAGCTCGAGGCGGATGGTGCGTTGTGCGGATTGAATAAGGTCGCTGGATTGGCTCATGTCTGAAATCGTATAGCCTGACGAAAAGTCGGCGATTATAACGGTAATGATCAATTCCCTCACACAAGTTCGTCAGGCTTTATTCAATCCACCTGTGGTTGAGATTGAACCTCAGCCAGGATTTTTTAGCTGTCCTGTTTCTGAACAAGCTCTGTTCCGGCCTTGGGGGCGCTGTACCAGCAGTGATATAGTTCGCGGCCAGTTCGGTCCGCACGGCCTTTTTGTCTATTCGGCGCAAGCATTTGTCGAAAACAAAGTGTCTGAGTGAAAGGCTGCATCCCAAGGAGTTTAGATGAGTGCCGATAACGCCTACGCGGTCGAGCTGAAGGGCCTTTCCTTCAAGCGCGGTACGCGCAGCATCTTCAATAATGTGGATATTCGCATTCCCCGCGGCAAAGTCACGGGCATCATGGGGCCTTCCGGCTGCGGCAAGACTACGCTGCTGCGCCTGATGGGCATGCAATTGCGCCCCTCCGCCGGTGAAGTCTGGGTCAATGGCCAGAACCTGCCGACCCTTTCGCGCAGTGACCTGTTCGATGCCCGCAAACACATGGGCGTCCTGTTCCAGAGCGGCGCGTTGTTTACCGATCTCGATGTTTTCGAAAACGTGGCGTTCCCGCTGCGGGTGCATACACAGCTGTCCGATGAAATGATTCGTGACATTGTGTTGCTGAAATTGCAGGCCGTCGGGCTGCGCGGTGCTATCGATTTGATGCCCGACGAGTTGTCCGGAGGCATGAAGCGTCGTGTCGCCCTGGCGCGTGCCATCGCCCTCGACCCGCAGATTCTCATGTACGACGAGCCTTTCGTTGGCCAGGACCCGATCGCCATGGGGGTGCTGGTACGCCTGATCCGCCTGCTCAATGATGCGTTGGGTATCACCAGTATCGTGGTTTCCCACGACCTGGCCGAGACCGCGAGCATTGCCGACTACCTATATGTAGTGGGCGATGGCCAGGTGCTGGGGCAGGGCACGCCTGAAGAACTGATGAACGCAGACAACCCGCGCATTCGCCAATTCATGACCGGCGATCCCGATGGCCCGGTGCCTTTTCACTTTCCGGCAGCGGACTACCGCTCAGATCTTCTGGGGAAGCGCTGATGCGCAAGACATCATTACTCGAAAAGGTTCGCCTTTTCGGTCGCTCCGGCATCGATATCATCGGTGTGCTGGGGCGTTCGACGATTTTCCTGTTTCATGCCTTGCTCGGCCGCGGCGGTATTGGCGGCGGTTTCGGCCTGCTGATCAAGCAACTGCACTCCGTGGGTGTGATGTCTCTGGTGATCATCGTGGTCTCCGGGGTGTTCATCGGCATGGTGCTGGCGCTGCAAGGCTTCAATATCCTCTCCAGCTACGGGTCCGAGCAGGCTGTTGGGCAGATGGTTGCCCTGACGCTGTTGCGTGAGTTGGGCCCGGTGGTGACCGCTCTCCTGTTTGCCGGGCGTGCCGGTTCGGCACTGACGGCCGAAATCGGCAACATGAAGGCCACCGAACAGCTGTCCAGCCTGGAAATGATCGGTGTCGATCCGCTCAAGTACATTGTTGCCCCGCGTCTGTGGGCCGGCTTCATTTCCCTGCCACTGCTGGCGATGGTGTTCAGCGTGGTGGGAATCTGGGGCGGTTCCTGGGTCGCGGTTGACTGGCTGGGGGTCTACGACGGCTCCTACTGGGGCAACATGCAAAACAGCGTGACCTTCAGCGGCGACGTGCTCAACGGCATCATTAAAAGCATCGTCTTCGCCTTTGTAGTGACCTGGATCGCCGTATTCCAAGGCTATGACTGTGAGCCCACCTCAGAAGGGATCAGTCGCGCCACCACCAAGACCGTTGTGTACGCCTCGCTGGCGGTACTGGGCCTTGACTTCATTTTGACCGCCTTGATGTTTGGAGATTTCTGATGCAAAACCGCACTGTGGAAATCGGTGTCGGCCTTTTCTTGCTGGCTGGCATCCTGGCTTTACTGTTGCTCGCCCTGCGAGTCAGCGGCCTATCGGCCAGCCCCACCGCCGATACTTATAAACTTTACGCCTACTTCGACAATATCGCCGGTTTGACTGTCAGAGCTAAAGTGACCATGGCGGGTGTAACCATCGGCAAGGTCACGGCAATCGATCTGGACCGCGACAGCTTCACCGGCCGTGTGACCATGCAGGTGGACAAGAAGGTAGATAACCTGCCGACTGACTCCACTGCGTCTATCCTCACCGCTGGCCTGCTGGGCGAGAAGTACATCGGCATCAGCGTCGGCGGGGAATCTGCCCTGCTCAAGGATGGTTCGACCATTCATGACACACAGTCGTCGTTGGTGCTGGAGGACTTGATCGGTAAATTCCTGCTCAATACCGTCAATAAAGACGCCAAATGAGGAATGTGTTCATGATCTCTACTTTGCGACGTGGCCTGTTGGTACTGCTCGCGGCACTGCCGTTGATGGCTAACGCCGCTGCCGGCGGTTCTGCGCATGACCTGGTGCAGGACACCACCAACAAGATGTTGGCTGACCTGAGTGCCAACAAGGAAAAGTACAAGCAGGACCCGAGTCAGTTCTATAACGCGCTGAACACGATTGTCGGGCCTGTTGTTGATGCTGAAGGTATTTCCAAAAGCATCATGACCGTCAAGTATTCGCGCAAGGCTACGCCTGCGCAGATGCAGACATTCCAGGAAAACTTCAAGAAGGGCTTGTTCCAGTTCTACGGCAACGCCCTGCTGGAGTACAACAACCAGGGGATTACCGTCGCCCCTGCCGGGGATGAGTCAGGTGACCGCACCAGCGTCAACATGAGCGTCAAGGGCAACAACGGTGCGGTCTACCCTGTGCAGTACACGCTCGAGAAGGTCAACGGCGAGTGGAAACTGCGTAACGTGATCATCAACGGCATCAACATTGGCAAGCTGTTCCGTGACCAGTTCGCGGATGCCATGCAGCGCAATGGCAACGACCTGGACAAAACCATCAACGGTTGGGCCGGTGAAGTGGCCAAGGCCAAGGAAGAAACCGACAAAGCTGCCGGGAAGCCTGCCCAATGACCGAGTCGGCCATTCGCCTTGGCGAGTCCGGTGAGCTGTTGCTCAGCGGCGTGCTGGATTACAGCACTGGACCCGCCCTGCGCAAGCAGGGCCAGGCGCTGATCAATGCCAGTACCGCTCCTGCGCTGGTGCTGGATTGCTCGGCGGTGGTGAAGTCCAGCAGCGTCGGCTTGTCGTTGCTGCTGTGTTTCATGCGCGATGCGCAGGCCGTCAAAAAGCCGGTGAGCATTCGTGCATTGCCCGAAGACATGCGTGAAATCGCTGAGGTTTCCGGTCTGACCGAGCTGTTGGCGCATCCTTAATACACATTATTAAAGAAGCCCCCCGTCAGAGTCCTGCTATGCGGGGTTCGCAGGCGCGGGGCTTTTTTGTATGATGTGCGACCCGCGCGCACTGGGCGCCCATAGAGGTTGATCATGCAGGCCCTAGAAGTTAAAAGCTTCCTTGAAGGAAAGCTGCCCGAAACTAATGTTGAAGTTGAGGGCGAAGGCTGCAATTTCCAGCTGAACGTGATTAGCGATGAACTGGCGGCATTGAGCCCGGTCAAGCGTCAGCAGCAGATCTATGCCCATTTGAACCCGTGGATCACCGATGGCAGCATCCATGCGGTCACTATGAAATTTTTCAGCCGCGCGGCCTGGGCCGAGCGCACCTGAGCCCCCAAGGCGTCGAGATTCTTATGGATAAATTGATTATTACCGGCGGTGCTCGTCTTGACGGCGAGATCCGTATTTCCGGGGCGAAGAACTCCGCCCTGCCGATCCTGGCAGCGACCTTGCTGTGCGATGGCCCGGTTACCGTGGCCAACCTGCCGCACCTGCATGACATCACCACCATGATCGAGTTGTTCGGTCGCATGGGCATCGAGCCGGTGATCGACGAGAAACTCAGCGTCGAAATCGACCCGCGCACCATCAAGACCCTGATCGCACCGTACGAGCTGGTGAAAACCATGCGCGCCTCGATCCTGGTACTGGGCCCGATGGTTGCCCGGTTCGGCGAAGCCGAAGTCGCACTGCCTGGCGGTTGCGCCATCGGTTCGCGTCCGGTGGACCTGCACATCCGTGGCCTCGAAGCCATGGGTGCAACCATTGACGTCGAAGGCGGCTACATCAAGGCCAAGGCGCCGGAAGGCGGCCTGCGTGGCGCAAACTTCTTCTTTGATACCGTCAGTGTGACCGGTACCGAGAACATCATGATGGCCGCTGCCCTGGCCAATGGCCGCAGCGTGCTGCAAAACGCCGCGCGCGAGCCGGAAGTGGTCGACCTGGCCAACTTCCTGATCGCCATGGGTGCCAACATCACCGGCGCCGGCACCGACACCATCACCATTGATGGCGTGAAACGCCTGCATTCGGCTACCTACAAGGTGATGCCGGACCGCATCGAGACCGGTACCTACCTGGTCGCTGCTGCCGTCACCGGTGGCCGTGTCAAGGTCAAGGACACTGATCCGACCATCCTCGAAGCCGTCCTGGAAAAACTCAAGGAAGCCGGCGCCGAGATCACCACCGGTGAAGACTGGATCGAGCTGAACATGCATGGCAAGCGGCCAAAAGCCGTTAACGTGCGTACCGCTCCGTACCCGGCGTTCCCGACCGACATGCAGGCGCAGTTCATTTCCCTGAACGCGATTGCCGAAGGCACCGGTGCCGTGATCGAGACCATCTTCGAAAACCGCTTCATGCACGTGTACGAGCTGCACCGCATGGGCGCCAAGATCCAGGTCGAAGGCAACACCGCCATCGTGACCGGCATCGAGAAGCTCAAGGGCGCGCCAGTGATGGCTACCGACCTGCGTGCCTCCGCCAGCCTGGTGATCTCGGCGCTGTGCGCTGACGGCGACACCCTCATCGACCGCATCTACCACATAGACCGTGGTTACGAGTGCATCGAAGAGAAGCTGCAGATGCTCGGCGCGAAAATCCGCCGCGTACCGGGCTAGTTCCCGGGGCTGTTGACACCGTCATTGTGGCGAGGGAGCTTGCTCCCGCTGGACTGCGCAGCAGTCCCAGTCTTTTTAAACAAAGATCAGGGCCGCTTCGCGCCCCAGCGGGAGCAAGCTCCCTCGCCACACGACGATGTATGCTGTTAGCTGATTTGTTTCAAGTCGAGGCTGTAATGGCCTCGATCTGTGTCTGGCGCCGATTGCGACCGGACAGCAATAGCCTGATGAAGGACTGACGTTTCCCATGTTGACCATCGCACTGTCCAAGGGCCGCATCCTTGACGACACTTTGCCGCTTCTGGCTGAAGCGGGCATCGTGCCGACCGAGAATCCGGACAAGAGCCGCAAGCTGATCATCCCCACGACCCAGGACGACGTTCGCCTGCTGATCGTGCGTGCCACCGATGTGCCAACTTACGTTGAACATGGCGCGGCCGACCTCGGCGTCGCGGGCAAAGACGTGCTGATGGAATACGGCGGCCAGGGCCTGTACGAGCCGCTGGACCTGCGTATTGCCCTGTGCAAGCTGATGACCGCCGGCCGTGTCGGTGACGTCGAGCCTAAAGGCCGCCTGCGGGTGGCGACCAAGTTCGTCAACGTTGCCAAGCGTTACTACGCCGAGCAAGGCCGCCAGGTCGACATCATCAAGCTCTACGGCTCGATGGAGCTGGCACCGCTGATCGGCCTGGCCGACAAGATCATCGACGTGGTCGACACCGGCAACACCCTGCGCGCCAACGGCCTGGAGCCCCAGGACTTTATCGCCGACATCAGCTCCCGGCTGATCGTCAACAAAGCTTCGATGAAAATGCAGCACGCCCGTATCCAGGCGTTGATCGACACCCTGCGCAAGGCAGTGGAGTCTCGACACCGCGGTTGACTCACCCGCGCGGCCCCAAGCCGCGCCCGTCTATCCGCCTCATAGCCAGAATTCTCAGGTGCCCAAGCGGATCGACTGCTAACTTTCGGCGCCTGAGCATTTTTGCCATTCCTATGAGGCCCTCGCTATGACCACGTCCACTGCAATTGCCCGACTCAACGCTGCCGACCCGGATTTCGCCCATCATCTGGATCATCTGCTGAGCTGGGAAAGCGTGTCCGACGATTCGGTCAACCAGCGGGTGCTCGACATCATCAAGGCCGTGCGCGAGCGCGGTGACGCGGCGCTGGTTGATTTTACCCGGCAGTTCGATGGCCTGGATGTCGCCTCCATGGCCGACCTGATCCTGCCCCGCGAACGCCTGGAACTGGCCTTGACCCGCATCACCGCGCCCCAGCGCGAAGCCCTGGAAGTGGCGGCCGCGCGGGTGCGCAGCTACCACGAGAAACAGAAACAGGATTCCTGGAGCTACACCGAGGCCGACGGCACCGTACTGGGCCAGAAGGTCACGCCGCTGGACCGTGCCGGCCTGTACGTGCCGGGCGGCAAAGCGTCGTACCCGTCCTCGGTACTGATGAACGCGATTCCGGCCAAGGTGGCCGGCGTGACCGAGGTGGTCATGGTGGTACCTACGCCGCGCGGCGAAATCAACGAACTGGTGCTGGCAGCGGCCTGCATCGCGGGCGTTGATCGCGTGTTCACCATCGGTGGCGCCCAAGCGGTAGCGGCCCTGGCCTACGGCACCGAAAGCGTGCCGAAGGTCGACAAGGTGGTTGGCCCGGGCAACATCTACGTGGCCACGGCCAAGCGCCATGTATTTGGCCAGGTCGGCATCGACATGATCGCCGGCCCTTCGGAAATCCTCGTGGTGTGTGACGGCCAGACCGACCCGGACTGGATCGCCATGGACCTGTTCTCCCAGGCCGAGCACGACGAAGACGCCCAGGCGATCCTCGTCAGCCCGGATGCCGAATTCCTGGACAAGGTCGCCGCCAGCATCGCCAAGCTGCTGCCGACCATGGAGCGCGCCGAGATCATCGAGAAGTCGATCAATGGCCGTGGCGCCCTGATCCTGGTCCGCGACATGGAGCAGGCCATCGAAGTGGCCAACCGTATCGCCCCGGAACACCTGGAGTTGTCCGTCGCCGACCCACAAGCCTGGCTGCCGCTGATTCGCCACGCCGGCGCGATCTTCATGGGCCGCCACACCAGCGAAGCCCTGGGCGACTACTGCGCAGGTCCCAATCACGTGCTGCCCACGTCGGGCACTGCGCGGTTCTCCTCGCCGCTGGGCGTATATGACTTCCAGAAGCGCTCGTCGATCATCTTCTGCTCGCCAGAGGGCGCGTCGGAGTTGGGCAAGACCGCTTCCGTGCTGGCCCGTGGCGAGTCGCTGACCGCCCACGCCCGCAGCGCCGAATACCGCATCGTTGACGATAAGCAGGGGAACTGAAACATGAGCAAATTCTGGAGCCCGCTCGTCAAGGATCTCGTGCCTTACGTGCCCGGTGAGCAACCGAAGCTGACCAAGCTGGTAAAACTCAACACCAATGAAAACCCCTACGGCCCATCGCCCAAGGCGCTGGCTGCCATGCAGGCCGAGCTGAACGACAATCTGCGTTTGTACCCGGACCCCAACAGCGACCTGCTCAAGCAGGCGGTGGCCAAGTACTACGGGATCGACGCGGGCAAGGTGTTCCTCGGCAACGGCTCCGATGAAGTCCTGGCGCACATCTTCCACGGTTTGTTCCAGCACGACCTGCCGCTGCTGTTCCCGGACATCAGCTACAGCTTCTACCCGGTGTACTGCGGCCTGTACCGCATTGCCTTCGACGCAGTGCCGCTGGATGAACAGTTCCAGATCCGCGTGTCGGACTACGCCAGGCCCAACGGCGGGATCATCTTCCCGAACCCGAACGCGCCGACCGGTTGCGTGATGGCGCTGGACGCCGTGGAGCAAATCCTCAAGGCCAGCCCGGACTCGGTGGTGGTGGTCGATGAAGCCTATATCGACTTCGGCGGCGAGACCGCCATCAGCCTGGTGGACCGTTACCCGAACCTGCTGGTGACCCAGACCCTCTCCAAGTCGCGCTCCCTGGCCGGTTTGCGGGTGGGCCTGGCCGTGGGCCACCCGGACCTGATCGAGGCGCTGGAGCGGGTCAAGAACAGCTTCAACTCCTACCCGCTGGACCGTCTGGCGATTGTCGGCGCGGCCGCCGCTTTTGAAGACCGCGAATACTTCCGGAACACCTGCAAGTTGGTGATCGATAGCCGTGAAAAGCTGGTGGCGCAACTGCAGGCCAAGGGGTTTGAAGTACTGCCGTCGGCGGCCAACTTCATCTTTGCCCGGCATCCAGGGCACGACGCTGCCGGGCTGGCGGCCAAGGTGCGGGAGCAGGGGGTGATTGTGCGGCACTTCAAGCAGGAGCGGATTGCCCAGTTCCTACGGATCAGTATTGGCACGCCTGAGCAGAACCAGGCGCTTATCGATGCGTTGGGCGAGCTGTAAGCCACACTGAAACT
The DNA here is from genome assembly GCF_013385455.1 of Pseudomonas sp. G1002. Lineage (NCBI taxonomy): Bacteria > Pseudomonadati > Pseudomonadota > Gammaproteobacteria > Pseudomonadales > Pseudomonadaceae > Pseudomonas > Pseudomonas sp. G1002. The sequence continues at coordinate 215,084 of NZ_JACAPY010000016.1, read as the reverse complement.
CAAAAAAATGTGGGAGCGGGCTTGCTCGCGAATGCGGTGGTTCAGTCCTGATGTGCTGAATGACACACTGCATTCGCGAGCAAGCCCGCTCCCACATTGGTTTTGCGTTGGCAGTTAGATCAGCGGCTCATCCGGCTTCTTGTTCTTCCAGCCGTCATTGCCCGGCAGCAGCAGATTCAACGCAATCGCTACCACCGCACACAGGGCGATGCCCTTCAGGCCAAAGTCATCCGGGCCAGTGCCGGTGCCTACCAGCACACCGCCAATCCCGAACACCAGGGTCACCGACACAATCACCAGGTTGCGCGCTTCGCCAAGGTCGATCTTGTGGCGGATCAGGGTGTTCATCCCCACTGCGGCAATCGAGCCGAACAGCAGGCACAGAATCCCGCCCATTACCGGGACTGGAATGCTTTGCAGCAGCGCGCCGAACTTGCCGATAAACGCCAGGCTGATGGCAAACACCGCCGCCCAGGTCATGATCTTCGGGTTGTAGTTCTTGGTCAGCATCACCGCGCCCGTCACTTCCGCGTAGGTCGTGTTGGGCGGGCCGCCGAACAGGCCGGCAGCGGTGGTGGCGATCCCGTCACCCAGCAGGGTGCGGTGCAGGCCAGGCTTCTTCAGGTAGTCGCGACCGGTCACGCTGCCCACCGCAATCACACCACCGATGTGTTCGATCGCCGGGGCCAGGGCCACCGGGACGATAAACAGGATCGCCTGCCAGTTGAATTCCGGCGCGGTGAAGTGGGGCAGGGCGAACCACGGTGCGGCGGCGATCTTCGCGGTGTCGACTACGCCGAAGTAGAACGACATAGCGAAACCCACCAGCACGCCGGAGATGATCGGCACCAGGCGGAAAATGCCTTTGCCGAACACCGCCACGATCAACGTGGTCAGCAGCGCCGGCATCGAGATCAGCATGGCGGTCTGGTAGTGGATCAACTCGCTGCCGTCACCGGCCTTGCCCATCGCCATATTGGCCGCAATCGGCGCCATGGCCAGGCCAATGGAAATGATCACCGGCCCGATCACCACCGGCGGCAGCAGCCGGTCGATGAAACCGGTGCCCTTGATCTTCACGGCCAGGCCCAGGAAGGTGTAAACGAAGCCGGCCGCCATCACGCCACCCATGGTCGCCGCGAGGCCGAACTGGCCCTTGGCGAGAATGATCGGGGTGATAAACGCAAAGCTCGACGCCAGGAACACCGGTACCTGGCGCCCGGTAACCACCTGGAACAACAAGGTGCCCAAGCCTGCGGTAAACAGGGCGACGTTTGGATCGAGACCGGTGATCAGCGGCATCAACACCAGCGCGCCAAATGCTACGAAGAGCATCTGTGCGCCAGACAGGATCTGGCGCCAAAGCGGGTCGTTGAACTCATCCTGCATGGTCACGCGTCCTTCTGCTTGGTACCGAAGATCTTGTCGCCGGCATCGCCCAGGCCCGGGATGATGTAGCCATTTTCATTCAGGCGTTCATCGATGGATGCGGTGTAGATCAACACGTCCGGGTGGGCTTTCTCGACGGCGGCGATGCCTTCGGGAGCGGCCACCAGCACCATGGCGCGGATGTCCTTGCAACCGGCTTTTTTCAGCAGGTCGATGGTGGCAACCATGGAGCTGCCGGTGGCGAGCATCGGGTCGATGATCATCGCCAGGCGCTCGTCGATTTCCGGTACCAGTTTTTCCAGGTAGGTGTGGGCCTGCAGCGTCTCTTCGTTGCGGGCCACGCCTACGGCGCTGACCTTGGCACCCGGGATCAGGCTGAGCACGCCTTCGAGCATGCCGATACCGGCACGCAGGATCGGCACCACGGTAATCTTCTTGCCGGCGATTTTCTCGACCTGGACGGGACCACACCAACCGGCGATCTCGTAGTTTTCCAGGGGCAGGTCTTTGGTCGCCTCGTAGGTGAGCAGCGCTCCGACTTCCTGAGCAAGCTCACGGAAGTTCTTCGTGCTAATGTCGGCGCGGCGCATAAGGCCGAGTTTATGTCGGATCAGCGGATGGCGGATCTCACGGATGGGCATGGGGAAAGGCTCCGGCGGCGGGCAAAAAAACCGGCCTAGATTAATCTATCCGAGGGTGTTGTCCTATAGACATCTAGTACGTTAGTCCATTAAGGCTTGAACGTTGCGCCTCACATGCGTACCTTTGCCCGCTTTTCTTGCCACAGCACCCCCTTGGAGAGCGCCATGTCCGCTGATCTCGAGCATATCCGTCAAATCATGCGCGAGGCTGACTGCCTGTACACCGAAGCGCAAGTCGAAGAGGCCATCGCCAAGGTCGGCGCGCACATCTCCCGTGAAATGGCCGACACCAACCCGGTGGTCTTTTGCGTGATGAACGGTGGCCTGATTTTCGCCGGTAAATTGCTCACCCACCTGCAATTCCCGCTGGAAGCGTCCTACCTGCACGCCACTCGCTATCGCAATGAAACCAGTGGCGGCGACCTGTTCTGGAAAGCCAAGCCGGAAGTCTCGTTCATCGACCGCGACGTGCTGATCATCGACGACATCCTCGACGAAGGTCACACCCTGGGCGCGATCATCGACTTCTGCAAACACGCCGGCGCGCGCAAGGTGCACACTGCCGTGCTGATCGACAAGGACCACGACCGCAAGGCCCGTCCGGACCTGAAAGCCGATTACGTGGGCCTGCCGTGCATTGACCGTTACATCTTCGGTTACGGCATGGACTACAAAGGCTACTGGCGCAACGCCAATGGGATCTACGCCGTCAAAGGGATGTAAGCGGGATTCAGGCGCAGGGTTGTCATGCTATCGTGCTTGGCCCCTGCGTCTGGAGCTGTTCATGAGCCTGTTGATTCGCACCTGCGCCGCCCTGGCGCTGACCCTCAGTTTGCCCCTGGCGGCTGCTCCGGCGCCGCTGCACAGCCAATTCCTGCCGCCCGACGACCTGACCCTGCGCGCCGAAACCCCGGACCAGCAGCAATTGCTGCAAGTCACCGAGTATTCGGTGGTGGTGGGTAACCAACGCCAATCCACCCAGCAGCCGATCCCGGTGACCTCGCCGTTGATGATCCGCCTCAAGGGCAAGTCCCTGAACAAAGGCGCGACCATCGCCCAGGTGATTCTCAATTTCGATGCCGAAAGCAAAAGCCTGAAAAAGCCGGTGTTCGACGACAAAAGCAAAACCCTGACCTTGTCGTATCCGGTGACCCAGTATCGGGTGATCGTCGACTTGTTGCGCAATGACACGGTCTATGTGCAATTCCTCACTTACGCCAACGGCCATATCTGGGCCGATTTGCACACCGGGGCGGTGCGCGCCAAATAATCCAGCCGACGCGCATTCGGCGGTGTAAATACAGTCAATGTGGGAGCTGGCTTGCCTGCGATAGCGGTGGGTCCGTTGGCCCATCTGTTACTGATGCACCGCTATCGCAGGCAAGCCAGCTCCCACATTGGTTCGCGTAGCTTTCGAAGCCGCTGTGCCGCAGGTAAACTGCTTTTCCCGTGTAAATGTCTGCAGGCTGGAGTCGGTAATGCGTAAAGATAAGAAACAGGTGATTGGTGATGAAATCGGCGACGAGCAAATCAAGCTGTTCCTGGATTTCGAGCCGGTAGACGCCACTTCGCCGTCCCTGCACAAACTGATCAAGGCCTACCGCGGCCTGCGTATCGACGACTTCGAACGCTTCCTGGTTTTCTTCAAGGAAGTCGGCCTGGACCTCGATGGCAAGGACGAGCATGGCCTGACCTTCGTTGAAGTGATCAAGGACCAGCGCAACTCCGCCGAGTACATCGAGCTGATCGAACAAGCCCGCGGCTGATTGTTGCGGACGAAAAAAAAACGCCCCATTGGGGCGTTTTTCGTTCCCACGCTCTGCGTGGGAATGCATCCACTGACACTCTGCGTCACGACGCTCAAGCGTAGCTTTCGGTCTCGCTGCTCTGCTCAACCAGTTCCAGGCTGATGTTGTTCTGCGTGTTGATCTTGCGATACAGCTCGGCATCGGTCTCCAGGACCTTTTCCCGAGCCGGGAAGATCTCGTGCAGCTTGGCGGCCCACTCACCGGCCGCTTTCGTCGGGAAGCAGCGTTCGATCAGTTCCAGCATGATCGACACGGTCACCGAAGCACCTGGAGACGCGCCGAGCAGGGCGGCCAGCGAACCGTCCTTGGCCGCAACCAGTTCGGTACCGAATTGCAGCACGCCGCCTTTCTTCGGGTCTTTCTTGATGATCTGCACCCGTTGGCCGGCCACTTCCAGGCGCCAGTCTTCGGCTTTTGCCTCAGGGTAGAAGCGACGCAGGGATTCCAGGCGCTGCTCCATGGACTGGCGCACCTCGCTGACCAGGTACTTGGTCAGGTCCATGTTGTCCCGGGCCACGGCCAGCATCGGGCCGATGTTGCCGGCACGAATCGACATGGGCAGGTCAAGGAACGAGCCGTGCTTGAGGAACTTGGTGGTGAAACCGGCGTATGGCCCGAACAGCAGGGATTTCTTGCCGTCGACCACACGGGTGTCGAGGTGCGGCACCGACATCGGTGGCGAACCCACGGCCGCCTGGCTGTAGACCTTGGCCTGGTGGTGCTTGACCACTTCCGGGTTGTCGCAACGCAGCCACTGGCCGCTGACCGGGAAGCCGCCGAAGCCCTTGCTTTCCTCGATGCCCGAGGCTTGCAACAGCGGCAGGGCCGCGCCACCGGCGCCGAGGAACACGAACTTGGCGTCCACATCACGGGAATTGCCGCTGTTGACGTCCTTGATGCTCACGGTCCAGCCGGCGCCGTTGCGCTTGAGGCCGGTGACGCGCTTGCTGTACTTGACCTGGGCATCCGGGGCGCTGGTCAGGTGCGAGAGCAACTGGTTGGTCAGGGCGCCGAAGTTGACGTCGGTGCCGTTCATCACGCGGGTGGCGGCGATTTTTTCGTCCAGCGGGCGGCCGGGCATCATCAGCGGCATCCACTCGGCCATCTCGCTGCGGTCTTCGGTGTAGTGCATGTCCGAGAACGCGTGGTGCTGGCTGAGGGTTTCAAAACGCTTCTTGAGGAACGACACGCCTTTCTCGCCCTGTACGAAGCTCAGGTGCGGCACGGGGCTGATAAAGGATTTGGACGAGCCAAAGGTGCCTTTCTTGGTCAGGTAGGCCCAGAACTGCTTCGACACCTCGAATTGGGTGTTGATGTGCACGGCTTTCTTGATGTCGATGGAGCCGTCGGCGGCCTGCGGTGTGTAGTTCAGCTCACACAGCCCGGCGTGGCCGGTACCGGCGTTGTTCCACGGGTTGGAACTTTCCGCGGCACCCGAATCCATCAGCTCAACGACTTCCAGCTTGAGGCCGGGGTCGAGCTCTTTGAGCAGTACGGCGAGGGTGGCACTCATGATGCCCGCACCTACCAGTACTACGTCGACTGCTTCGTTATGCGCCATTTAACGCGTCTCCAAAATCTGCAGCACCAAATTGACGGCATGGCTGCCAGGAGTGACGGGGCGGTTCACGTGATGCCCCAGGTTACCCATGGCCAGGATCGCCATGTCCGATTCTTCGCAATTTATCGCAAGCGGACGCTGCCGACCGGGCCTGATCTGCGTATGAACGCATTTAAGGGCGCCTGTGGCAATTCGACTTATGGTCAAGCTCGTCCGATCGTGCAACCAAATCCGTAGCGGACAGGCTTCAAGCTCCGGTTCTTGAGGAGTGCTCGGTCCTGTGTGGTGGGGCTGTTCCAGACGCTGATGGTGCTTGTACAAACGCAAAACTATTCATTTGCTCGCCACACTCTTGTGAAGTTGTGAAAACCCGTTTTTTTCACGCTCTTTTGAAGACGTGAACCTCAAAAAAGGGCTGCCCCAGCCTGGCACCTGGCCCGAAATCACTGCCGGCAAGCGGCAAAACGGGCAAACAACTCAAGTGGCCGAGCGCATGGCAGCTCTGGCAGATTCGGGTAAAGACGATGGTTTGCAGAGAAAACAGCAAGCTCGCCAGCTTCACACGATCTGTGTGGGCGGCTCTCTGTGGGCGGTGCGGGGGAGCTAATACAAGTGCATTAGCGATGCTGCGAGGCCCGATCAGGAGACGTCCTTATAATCGGGGGGAGATTGTAGCGAAGAAATGCGCGCAAATGGACGTGTTTAATGACTTTTATTAGCAGTCTGGTCAGGAGGCCAACGCGTGCCGTGCCTGTGGCTGCGAAACCCGGGGGCTGACGCGCGCGCTGGCGGGCAGCGGGCGGTGCATCCAGCTCAGGCGGGTCTCTTCGACTTCGACCCAGCCTTCACCGACGGGCGGCAGGCTGCACTGCTTGAAAGCCTGGCAGCAGCCTTGGGCGTCGAGCAGGGCAAAGTGGCGATGGCTGGCGTGGGAAAAGAACAAAGATTTGAGAAGGCGCATGGCTGTGTACCCGGTTCGTTACATGCTGCGAAGGTTGGCAGTCTGGCATGACATTGAGGTGACGGTTCTGTGTGAAAATTGTAATTTCGCCGACAGTTCAGGCGCCGTTCAGGAATTCTGGTGAGTGGCGAGCGCTCACCGTTATACTGGCGCCCTGTTTGCATCTAGTCCTGGAGAAATGAGTATGTTGCAACGCCTGTTGTTCGGTTTGATCACTGTGACCAGTTTGACCCTGGTTGGCTGCGCCCACAGCCCGCAACAACTCAGCCCGCAACCGAAAATCACCACCCAGCTGGCGCCTGTCGGCCATGGCCAGCCGGTGTCGGTGCGTGTGGTTGACGGTCGTCCGTCGCCGACCCTCGGCACCCGTGGCGGCCTGTACCCGGAAACCAGCGCCATTACGGTGACCGGTGCGGACGTGCTGCCCAAGCTGCAAGCCCAGGCCGAAGCGGCCGTGCGCCTGTTGGGCTTCACCCCTTCCAACTCGCCAGGTGCGCCACAACTGACCATCACCCTGGCCGAGCTGAAGTATCAGTCGCCCAAGGAAGGCCTGTACGTGACTGAAGCCACCATCGGCGCGACCTTCAAGTCCGACGTGACTGCCGGTACCCGTCGCTACAGCGGCCGTTACGGCGCATCCCTGGACCAGCGCTTCGGCATGGCGCCGAACCAGGAAACCAACACCAAGCTGGTCAGCGACGTGTTGAGCGATGCCCTGACGCGCCTGTTCAAGGACCCGAGCATCGGTTCGCTGCTCAGCTCGCAGTAACCGTCAGGCGGGCGCGGAGCGCCCCAGTCGGCATTCCTTTGCGGCGCGTGGGAACGATGACCGGGCTCAGCGATGAGCCCGGTTTTTTTACGCCTGCCGTTTTCATGCAGCCGTTTCGACATAAAAGTCCAGCACACTCACGCCAGTGAGCAAGTCCAGCTCCGGCAGGTCGGCATGTTGATGCCCGCCGAGGGCGCAATACACCAGCCAGTGGCGGTCCTGCACATTGAACGCGAGGCCGCCCACCAGGGCCTCTTGCTCATCGCTTGGGGCAATCAGATACAGCCGATCCTGGTTCTGCGCGTGCAACATGACAAGCTCCCGGGCTTTCGAAGGGCAACAGAGTGGCTTGTTAAGGTGACGTTCAGGTGACGCTGTAAATTACTGGATACATTAGCCGTCAATGGGGAAGGAGTAATGACGCGCAGGCGGCGCATATCATTCAGGTTTGTATCTGGATTGATACCAAGACACTGATACATCGAGGTTTGCGATGTCGCTGACCGCACTACTGCTCAATTCCCTTGCCCTGTTACTGGCCTGCCCGGCGGCATGGCTGCTGTTTGTCACGCGCCTGCATGAACAGCGCGCGATGGCCCGCCTTGCCGCGCAAAGCGAACTGCGTGCCATTGATCAGCCAATGCTGTATCTGGACGTGTTGACGCAGCGTACCTATCGCCTGTTCTACCGGTTGGGGTTTGCCTGTCTGGGGCTGGCGTTGCTGGTGTCCTTTCTTAGTACCCGATTGTAGGAACACCCTAAAAACAACTGTGGGAGCGGGCTTGCTCGCGAAAGCGCGGTGTCAGTCAATACATGATTGGCTGATCCACCGCCTTCGCGAGCAAGCCCGCTCCCACATTGGGTTTGCGCTGTTGCTGGTACCGGGTTACAGGGCAATCCCGGCCTTGACCCGGTACTGATTCCTCACCGGCGTCGCGTATTGCAACACCAGATACGGCCGATGCTCGGCCGGGCACGCATTCAAGCGCCGCTCCCACTCTGCCTTTGCCTTGGCCAACTCGTCCGCCGGGAATACCTCGGCTGCGGTCGGTACCTGCAATTGCGGATCGGCATCGCTCCATTGGGCGTACGCCAGGTAATGCACCGGGAACAACCGATACCCACCCAGGATCTGCCGGTCCATTTCGATCGCCAACAGCTTGGTGTCTTCGAACGCCTCGGTGACCGGCGGCGCGAAGTTGACGTGTACCCGGCCCTTGTAGCCGGTGATGCCCAGGGCGATGCTCACGTCATCTTCCCCCGGCGCCTTGCTGTAGGTGCCGGTGGTGGCGCGGATGTACAGCTCGCGGGCCTTGGCTGCGTCGCACGGGTCGTATTCGTAGCTGATGGACACGGGCGTCAGGTTCAGTGACTGGATGACCTCGGCGAACGGCTCGTCCTTGCGGCTCATGTGGAACATCTTGAGGATCGCCGACTCGGTGCGATCATCCCCGTCCTTGGCGCGGCCTTCGGCCTGGGCGATCCAGATCGACTGGCAGTCGTTGCGAATCGAATGGTTGATGTAGGCCGACAGCAACTGATAGGCCGCCATCTTCTCTTTGCGCCCGGTGATCGAGCGGTGCACGATGAAACTCTTGTTCAGGCGCATCAGGTCGCTGACAAACGGCTTCTGCAGCAGGTTGTCGCCGATGGCGATGCGCGGCGTCGGCAGGCCGGCGTGGTACACGGCGTAGTTGACGAAGGCCGGGTCCATCACAATGTCGCGGTGGTTGGCCAGGAACAGGTAGGCGCTGCCGGACTTGAACTGCTCCACGCCGGTATAGGTCACGCCGTCGGTTGCCCGCTCGATGGTGTGGTCGACGTAAAACTCGACTTTGTCCTGCAGCGTGGCCACGGTGGTGACGCCGGCGAACTCACGGCGCAGTTTATGAGCGATCATCGGCTTGAGCAGCCAGCCGAAAGCGCCGGCAAAGCGCGGGAAGCGAAAGTGGGTCAGGATGTCCAGAAAGGCCTTGTCACTGAACAGTCGGGCCAGCACTGCCGGGACTTCGCTGTCGTTGTAAGGTCGGATGGTATCGAATTCGCCCATCATGCTCTCTTGTTAGAAACGGCTAGGGTAAGTAAAGGTTTGGAACAATAAATATCAGGGCGTGGTCCGGGCAATTGGCCGGGACGAAAAATAGCCCTGTAAATAGACCGGCGATTATACGCACAAGTCACCTTGGAGACCGCGATGGAAGAGGAGTCGTACGAATGTCCTTATTGTGGAGAGGTAGTCACGGCGCTACTGGACCTGTCGGCGGGCGATCAGGAATATATTGAGGACTGCCCGGTGTGCTGCCGGCCCATTGTTTTCGAGCTGCAGGTTCATGACGACGAATGGATGCTCAACGTGCGCAGCGAGAACGAATAAAGGTACGCCCATGCAGCGAATCTACGAGCCGGAAAACCTGATGGAAGGCGAGCTGCTGCAAGGCATGCTCGAAAGCGAGGGCATCACCGCGCACCTGGTGGGGCGCGATTTGCTCGGGGGTACCGGCGAACTGCCGATCTATGGCCTGCTGGCGCTGGCGGTGGAGAACGACCAGGCCGCCTACGCCCGCGAGCTGATCACCGCCTACAACGGTGCGCAACCACTGCCCGGTGATGAACCCGACAGCTTTCCCGACGTGCTGGTCTGTTAGGCTGTCGGCCAGTTTCTCCAAGAGTCGTGTTGCCCCATGTGTGGACGTTATGCCCTGTTTCGCTGGAACCCCGCGTTTGCTGCCTTGCCGGGCTTCCCGGCCGACCAGCAGGCCCAGTGGAACATCTCTCCCAATGACTCGGTGCTGATCCAGCGCCTGAGTGACGGCCAGCACACCCTGGCGCGGGCGCGCTGGGGCCTGACGCCGCCCTGGCTGACCGATCTCTCTCGTACACCGGCCCATGCCCGGGCGGAAACCCTTGCCGAACAGCCGATGTTTCGCGAAGCGTTTCGCCAGCGCCGCTGCCTGCTTCCGGCCAATGGTTTCTACGAATGGCGCGGCACCCAGCGCAAGCGCCCGTACTGGCTGACGCCGGGGGAGGGCAGCACGCTGTTCTTTGCGGCGATCTGGGAGGCGTATCCGGTGCAGGAGCAGGTTTGGTTGAGTACGGCGGTGGTGACCCAGGCGGCGCAGAGTCAGCGCCGACCGTTGATTCTGGATGCGGCGGGGCAGGCAGCCTGGCTGAACCCCGAGACGCCGCTGCACACCTTGCAGGCCTTGTTGGCCAGTGAACCCACCGCGTTGCGCGAGCGGGTGCTGGCCAATATGGTCAACGATCCGAAGCTGAATGGACCGGAGTGCCTGACGCCGGGTTGAGCGTTGTGTTGAATCGGCCGGCCTCTTCGCGAGCAAGCCCGCTCCCACATTTGATTGCATTTCAACTGAAGGAATGCGATCGAATGTGGGAGCGGGCTTGCTCGCGAAGGCGCCCGAAAGGGCGCCGCTTGACTCAAACCTTGAACTGATTGATCAACCGCCGCTGCTGCTCCGCCAGCTTGGTCAGGTCTGCGCTGGCCGCGCTCGACTCATCCGCTCCGCCGGCCACTTCATTGGCCACCTGTCCGATATTGATCACGTTACGGTTAATGTCCTCGGCCACCGCGCTCTGTTCCTCGGCGGCGCTGGCGATCTGGGTGTTCATGTCGTTGATCACCGACACTGCCCGGGTAATGGTCTCCAGCGCCTGAGCCGCCTTGGCCGCGTGCTGCACGCTTTCATCGGTGCGGTTCTGGCTGTCTTCCATCACTCGCACCACGTCGCGGGTGCCCTGCTGCAGTTGCTGGATCATGGCCTGGATTTCTTCGGTAGCCTTCTGGGTCTTCTGCGCCAGGTTGCGCACCTCGTCGGCCACCACCGCAAACCCGCGCCCTTGCTCACCGGCCCGTGCGGCTTCGATTGCCGCGTTGAGCGCCAGCAGGTTGGTCTGCTCGGCAATCCCGCGAATCGCCGTGAGGATGGCATTGATGTTCTCGCTGTCCTTGGCCAGCGCCTGCACCACACCGACCGCCTTGCCGATTTCCTCGGCGAGGGCGCCGATGGAGGTGGAGGTGTCGCGCACAATCTGCATGCCCTGGCTCGCCGCTTGATCAGCGTGGCTGGCGGCCTGTGCGGCCTGGGTGGCGTTGCGCGCCACGTCCTGTGCGGTCGCGGTCATCTCGTGCACGGCGGTAGCCACCTGGTCGATCTCGACCATTTGCTTGTGCACGCCCTGGTTGGTACGAATCGCAATGTCGGCGGTGTGCTCCGACGAGTCGCTGACCTTCTGCACCGAACTCACCACCTGGGTAATCATCCCCTGCAACTTGGCCAGGAATGTATTGAAGCCGCTGGCAATCGCCCCCAGTTCGTCGGCGCGATCACTGGTCAGGCGCCGGGTCAGGTCGCCTTCGCCCTGGGCGATGTCATTGAGCATCGCCACCATTTGCTTGAGCGGCCGGGCAATCCCGTGGCCCACCAGCCAGATCACCAGCAAGCCAATGCCGGCGATCAGCAGACCGGCCACGGCCATGCCGAAAATATCGGTTTTGCGCTGGGCGTCGAGGTCGTGCTGCATCGCCTGCAGGTCGGCCATTACCGCACTCAGGGGCAGTTGCAGGAGCAGGGTCCAGCGGGCGTCGGTCTGGCCGATGTTGAACGGCAGGAACAGCTCGATATGCCCGTGTTGCTTGTCCACGTCGTAGCGCACTTCGCCGATCTTCAACTGGCCGAGGTTGGCCAACTCGTTGCTGTCGAGCAGATCGCTGGCTTTTTCTCCCAGCTTGCTGGCGTCCTTGGTGTAGGCCACCAGGCGGCCGTTGCTGGAGATCAGCGCCAGTTCACCGGCGCCGTTGTACAAATTCTGATCAGCCTTGGTGAGCATTTCCTGGATGAAGTTCACCGACAGGTCGGCACCGACGATGCCCTGGAAGGTGCCGTCGATCATGATCGGTTCGATAAACGAAGCGAGCATCACCATTGCGTTGCCCACCTTGTAGGGGGCCGGGTCGATGGCGCAGGGCTTTTTGCTTTCCTTGGAGCACAGGTAGTACTCACTGGCGCGCACGCCGGTGGACAGGATGGTCTGGTCGGCCACGTCAGCCAGTTTGTCCAGGCCCAGGCTGCCGTCGGCATTACGGAACCACCACGGCAGGAAGCGGCCGTTGGTTTCGATGCCGACCACCTGGCTGTTCACGTAGGCAGCATCGTTGTGGTCGATGGCGTTGGCTTCCCAGCCTATATAGGCGCCAAGAATCTTCGGGTTACGCACCACGGTTTCGTGGATCAGGTTGATCAGCTGTTCGCGGGAGACCGCCAGTTGCGGGTTGCCGTTGGCGTCTTTCATGCCCATCAGGGCGTTGGCGGTGGCCAGGCCCTTGGCCGTCACCAGCGGCGCTTCGAGTTCGCGCTGGATCAGCGTCGCCTGGGTTTGCGCCAGGGCGGTCAGGCGCTGCTCGATGATTTGTTCGAATTGACCCTGGGTGCGTTCCTGCACCATCTCCTGGGTGCGCGCCCCGGCGAACAAGGCATACAGCACCAACACCGCCACCACGCTCAGGACAATGGCCCCGGCCAGTGCCGCGACAGAAAATTGAATCGACTTGAACTTCATGACGGCTCCGAACGCAGGGGGAGATTGGCTGCTTGTGTATATCGGCCGCGGGCGGGGGAGACATGAGGGCCATTACCTCAAAATGGCTGTGCCGGATGGGCGAATGTCGTAAATGGAATGGTTGCCAGCGTTTGTGAATTTTTTGCGGCAGTGTGGGATGTATCTGAAATCAGGTGGCTATACGTCTGTTGTATCTGGCGTCGATACAATTGGCCGACTACGATACGCGCCATGTTTTCAGGGAGCAGGTTGATGAAAAAGACAGTGGCGGTATGTGCGTTGGGCGCGGCTTTGTTGCTCGCCGGTTGTCAGTCGGTCAACACCACCAGCGGCGGCGCCGTGGGCGTTGAGCGCAAGCAGTACATGTTCAGCATGTTGTCGAGCCAGGAAGTCGACCAGATGTATGCGCAGTCCTACCAGCAGACCCTGGGTGAAGCCAGCGGCAAGGGCCTGGTGGACAAGACCAGCGCCAACGCCAAGCGCGTGCAGGCGATTGCCAACCGCCTGATCGCCCAGGCGCCCACCTTCCGCCCGGATGCGGCGCAGTGGAAGTGGGAAGTGAACCTGATCAAAAGTGACGAGATGAACGCCAACTGCGGGCCTGGCGGCAAGATCTTTGTCTACAGCGCGTTGATCGACAATCTCAAGTTGACCGACGACGAACTCGCCGCCGTGATGGGCCATGAAATTGCCCACGCCTTGCGTGAGCACGGCCGCGAAGCCATGTCCAAGGCCTACGGTATCGAAATGGCGAAGCAGGGGGCCGGTGCGTTGTTCGGCCTCGGTCAGGACAGCTTGGCGCTGGCCGATACCGTGGCCAACTACGGCATGACCTTGCCCAACAGCCGCAGCAATGAAAACGAAGCGGACCTGATCGGCCTGGAGTTGTCGGCGCGTGCCGGTTACAACCCGAACGCGGCGATTACCCTGTGGAACAAAATGGCCAAGGCTTCGGAAGGCTCGCCACCTGAATTCATGAGCACCCACCCTGCCTCCGACAGCCGGATCGCCTCGTTGCAGGCGGCGATTCCGAAGGTGATGCCGTTGTATCAGCAGGCGAAAAAATCCTGATTTATAAGGCTGAAATGCAAATCTGAATGTGGGGGCCCGGCTTGTGTGGGCGTCGGGCTTGCCCGCGATGCAGGCACCTCGGTGCGTCAGTTGCACCGAGGTGATGCTATCGCAGGCAAGCCAGCTCCCACCAAAGCCCAGCCCTCATAGGGGGTTGCGTTTAGATCCAGCCGCTGCTCTGCATGGCCTTGTACACCGCAACAATGGCCAGGATGAAGAATGCCGTAGCCGCCAGTCGACGAATCAGCGTCAGCGGCAATTTGTCCGCGGCAAAATTACCCGCCAGCACCACCGGCACGTTGGCAATCAACATGCCCAGGGTGGTGCCGATAATTACCAGCCACAGTTCCGGGTATTGCGCCGCGAGCATCACGGTAGCGATCTGGGTCTTGTCGCCGATTTCCGCGAGGAAGAATGCGATCAGCGTGGTCAGGAAGGGCCCGAACTTGCGGGAAGTGCTGGCTTCGTCATCGTCGAGCTTGTCGGGCACCAGGGTCCACAGCGCCGTGGCGCAGAAGCTCGCCGCGAGGATCCAGTGCAGCACCGCATCCGAGAAGAAACTCCCGAACCAGGCCCCCACGGCACCGGCGGCCGCATGGTTGGCCAGGGTCGCGGCAACGATGCCGGCGATGATCGGCCAGGGTTTGCGAAAGCGTGCAGCGAGAATGAGTGCGAGCAGTTGCGTCTTGTCGCCAATTTCGGCCAAGGCAACGATTGCGGTAGGGACGAGCAGAGAATCCAGCATCAGGTAAGTTCCAGGGGCGGGTCGACACGGCTATGACACGTACAGCCTTCCCGCCCCGGGTAAGGTGTTCGTGTCATAGGTCTTGTCAAACCCCGGTCCGTCTGTGCGGACTCCTGGGTCGCATACGCCATGGCCTGTTGACCAAGTATGTTGACGTATGCCGGACGAGCGTGGCGCTCGTGGGAGACTACTCCCCTAGGACGGAGCGGATTCTGCCTAGGCAAAATCCATTCGGCAAGCCTTCTTTTGGAAAAAGATCTCAGCCGCGCTTGGCACGGTAAATGCGAAAACCCTGACCTTCTGCCTTGATTGCGCACACGCCAAGATGCTCTTCAATCAGCGGCTGATACTTCAGGAAGCTGTTGGCGACCAAGCGAAGTTCGCCGCCTTTTGCCAGATGTTTGGCCGCTTTTCGCAGCAGGTTCTCGGTGGCGAAATAATCGGTGTGCACCCCGACGTGGAACGGCGGGTTGCTCAGAATCGCGTTCAGATTCATCGGAGCAGCGTCGATGCCATCACCGGTCAACACCTCGGCTTCCAGGCCATTGGCCGCCAGTGTCAGGCGACTGCTGGCAGCGGCAAAGGCATCCACGTCGAGCATTGTCACCGTGTTATGCGGGTAGCGACGCTTGACCGCTGCCCCGAGCACACCCGCGCCACAACCGAAATCCAGCAAGTGACCGCTCGGCAACTTGTCCAGATGCTCCAGCAGCAATGCGGTACCGCGATCCAGCCGACCGTGGCTGAACACGCCCGGCAGGCTCACCACCTTGAGCGGGCCCTCAGCCAGCGGCACCTCGAACACCTGCGCCAGGCTCTCCAGTTCTACCGGCTCGGGGGCGTTGGCCACCGTCACCAGCCACAACTGGCAGTGCCGCGCGTTGTCGAGCTTGCGCGGCTTGCCGAACGGATTCAGTTGCTTGGCCGCGCTTTCGATGCCGCCTTTCTTCTCCCCCACCAGGTACAACTCCTTGCCGGGCAAACGCGCCGCCACGGCATTGAGCAGGTAGTCGGTGAGGTCCTTGGACTTGGGCAGGAACACCACCGCGGTCTCGAACGAACGCTCGGGCACGTTCACACCGAACTGGCTGCGCTCGGCAAAACGTGCGTCCAGTGCGGCCTGGTCGCCGGCGTGCCAGCTCCAGCCATGGGCATTGGGCAGGCGGCCCAGCAGGTCGTCGGCGGGCAAGCCCACCAGCAGCACGTCGCCTTGAAAAAGTTCGGCCTGGCGAAGCAGTACTTCACTGCGCGGATCCATGGTCTGCTCCTTGAAAAGGGGCGCAGTTTATCAACTGACGACGCGCAGCGGGGCGCCGCTGAAAAAGCCCTCGGCGTTTTCGATCAATTGGCCAACGATCCGCTGCCGCGCTTCGCGACTGCCCCAGGCGTTGTGCGGGGTTACGATCAAGCGCGGGATGTCGCCGGCCAGCAGCGGGTTGCCGTTGACTGGGGGTTCGACACTCAACACATCGGTCGCCGCGCCGCCCAGATGACCGCTGCGCAGGGCATCGGCCAAGGCCTGTTCGTTGATCAAGCCACCACGGGCGGTGTTGACGATAAACGCGCCGGGCTTGAGCAAGGCGAGTTCACGGGCACCGATAAAGTCGCGGGTGTGTTCGTTGAGCGGGCAGTGCAGGGTCAGTGCGTCAACCTGCGCCAGCAACTCGTCCAGCGGTACGCGATCGGCACGGGCCGGACGGCCTGGAATGGCGCCCAGGATCACGCGCATGCCAAAGGCTTCAGCCAGGCGCGCAACGGCACCGCCCAATTCACCATGGCCCAGGAGCCCGAGGGTTTTGCCTTCCAGTTCGACGATCGGGTAGTCCAGCAGGCAGAACTGCTTGGCTTGTTGCCAGTGCCCCGCCTGCACATCCCGTTGATAGTCGTTCAGGCGCGTCGCCAGGTTCAGCAGCAGCATGATCGTATGCTGCGCCACCGATGGCGTGCCGTAACCCTGGCAATTGCTCACGGTAACGCCGTGGGCGCGGGCGGCAGCGAGGTCGACGTTGTTGGTGCCGGTGGCGGTCACCAGGATCAGCTTCAGCTCGGGGCAGGCCGCCAGGGTCTCGGCATTCAGCGCGATCTTGTTGCTGATGGCCACCTGCGCGCCTTGCAGGCGTTCGATAATGTTTTCGGGTGTGGTCTGCTGGTGCAGGCTCAGTTCGCTGAAGAGTGCCTGCAACCCGCTGAGGTCCAGGTCCCCGAGGTCCAGGGAAGGGTGATCAAGGAAGACGGCGCGGCGATTGTTCGTCATCAACTGTACCTTTTGCGGCGGGATTCGAAGGCGTAATCTGCCGAGCCTATCAGATGAAATAATCAGTTACTTCCTGGAGTGTGCATGTACCTCACCGAGTTCTTGACCGTGGCACTGATTCACCTGTTGGCGGTGGCCAGCCCTGGCCCGGATTTCGCCGTGGTGGTACGTGAAAGCGTGACCCATGGCCGACGGGCCGGCACCTGGACGGCGTTGGGCGTCGGTTCGGCGATTTTCCTGCACGTGGGGTATTCGCTGCTGGGCATCGGCTTGATCGTGTCCCAGTCCATCGTGCTGTTCAATGCGCTGAAATGGGCGGCGGCGGCCTACCTGCTGTACATCGGCTTCAAGGCCCTGCGCGCCCAGCCGGCCAAGCCTGCCAGTGAAGAAGACCTGCACCTGGAAGCGGGCGAGCGCACTGCCCGTGGTGCGTTTACCTCGGGTTTTGTCACCAATGGCTTGAACCCCAAGGCCACGCTGTTCTTCCTGTCGCTGTTCACCGTGGTGATCAATCCCCACACGCCGTTGGCGGTCCAGGCCGGTTACGGCGTGTACCTGGCCGTGGCGACCGCGATCTGGTTTTGCCTGGTGGCCATGCTGTTCAGCCAGCAACGCGTACGCGCCGGTTTTGCACGCATGGGCCACTGGTTCGACCGCACCATGGGCGCGGTGCTGATTGCCATCGGTGTGAAGCTGGCCTTTACCAGCATGAAATAAGCCGGATGCTGGCTCAAAGCTAGCATTCATTGGGTTCTGCAAATCATTCCTTTGGCTGATTTGGCTGAAACATAAGCGCTCTAAAGTGCAGATGTTTCAGCCAAGACCGTGCAGTCAGATAAGGGATTCGTATGTTGCAGACTCGTGTTATCCCGCCCGCCGAAGGCGCCTACCAATACCCGCTGTTGATCAAACGCCTGTTGATGTCCGGGACACGCTACGAGAAGACCCGGGAAATCGTCTACCGCGACCAGTTGCGCTACACCTATCCGACGCTGATCGAGCGCGTCGCCCGCCTGGCCAATGTGCTGACCGAGGCCGGGGTCAAGGCCGGTGATACCGTGGCCGTGATGGACTGGGACAGCCACCGCTACCTGGAATGCATGTTTGCCATTCCGATGATTGGTGCGGTAATCCACACCATCAACGTGCGCCTGTCCCCGGAACAGATTCTGTACACCATGAACCACGCCGAGGACCGCTTTGTGCTGGTCAACAGCGAGTTCGTGGGGCTCTACCAGGCCATCGCCGGCCACCTCACCACCGTCGACAAAACCCTGCTGCTCACCGACGGCGCGGACAAAACCGCCGAGCTGCCGAACCTGGTGGGTGAGTACGAAACATTGCTGGCGGCGGCGAGCCCCCGCTACGACTTCGAGGATTTCGACGAAAACTCCGTCGCCACCACCTTCTACACCACCGGCACCACGGGCAATCCCAAGGGCGTGTACTTCACCCACCGCCAACTGGTGCTGCACACCATGGGCGTGGCGACCATCATGGGCAGCGTCGACAGCGTGCGGCTGTTGGGCACCAACGACGTCTACATGCCGATCACTCCGATGTTCCACGTGCACGCCTGGGGCTTGCCGTATGTGGCGACCATGCTCGGCCTGAAGCAGGTTTATCCAGGCCGTTACGACCCCGAATACCTGGTGGAGCTGTGGCGCAAGGAGAAGGTCACCTTCTCCCATTGTGTGCCGACCATCCTGCAAATGGTGCTCAACGCCAAGGCCGGCCAGGGCGTGGATTTCGGCGGATGGAAAATCGTCATCGGTGGCAGCGCCCTCAATCGTTCGCTGTATGAAGCCTCCAAGGCCCGCGGGATTCAGCTGACGGCGGCGTACGGCATGTCCGAGACCGGGCCGCTGGTGTCCTGTGCCCACCTCAATGAAGAACTGATGGCCGGCACCGAAGACGAACGCACCACCTACCGCATCAAGGCCGGCGTACCCGGGCCATTGGTGGAAGCGGCGATCATCGATGGCGAGGGCAACTTCCTGCCCGCCGACGGTGAATCCCAGGGCGAGCTGGTGCTGCGCGCGCCATGGCTCAGCGAAGGCTATTTCAACGAGCCGCAGAAGGGCGCCGAGTTGTGGGCCGGCGGCTGGATGCACACCGGCGATGTGGCCACCCTCGATGCCTTCGGCGTGATCGATATTCGCGACCGCATCAAGGACGTGATCAAGACCGGCGGCGAGTGGATCTCCTCCCTGGCGCTGGAAGACCTGGTCAGCCGTCACCCGGCGGTACGCGAAGTAGCGGTGGTGGGGATTGCCGACCCGCAGTGGGGCGAGCGCCCGTTTGCGTTGCTGGTGGTGCGTGATGGCCATGTGATAGGGGCCAAGGAGCTCAAGGAACATCTCAAGCCATTCGTGGAATTGGGCCACCTGAGCAAGTGGGCGATTCCAAGCCAGATCGCCGTTGTTACGGAAATTCCCAAGACCAGTGTCGGCAAGCTCGACAAAAAACGTATCCGTATCGACATCATCGAATGGCAGGCCAACAACAGCACCTTCCTCTCTACCCTCTGACGCTGCTTGCCGTGCCCTCGCGGGCACGGCAGCGCTCTAGTCCAAGCCTTCACTTGTGATTTGCCAATTTTCAGCCATCCTTGCCGCGCTGGCTATCGCCGGCATGGCGAAAGGGTTGTGGCAGACGGGTTGGTGATGCAAATCACACTTTAGAGGGATCAAGCGCTACCCCCTGCTGGCTATAGTCCATCCCAGAGTTTTTCAAGGTGCGGTGCTGTGAACCTGGCGGGTTCATCTGTTCGCCCGGCATTGGAATCGTTGTATTCCGGCCGTTACAAGCCCTTAGAAACGACTCACTGCCATAACAATAATGCACATGGAGTAGCGTCGATGATCTCAGCACACCAGTTCTGGCGCCGGGCAAAACTGCCTTTGGCCGTCAGCCTCGCCTCTACGCTCGCCGGGCCCGCATTCGGCGTCAGTTTCAACATCGGTGAAATCGAAGGCAGCTTCGACTCGTCCCTGTCGGTCGGGGCCAGTTGGTCGACGGCGGGTCGCAATAAAGACCTGATCGGTGCCAACAACGGTGGCAGGGGGTTGTCGCAAACCTCGGATGACGGTCATCTGAACTTCGACAAGGGTGATTCCTTCTCGAAGATCTTCAAAGGCATTCATGACCTTGAGTTGAAATACGGCGACACCGGCGTGTTTGTCCGGGGCAAGTACTGGTATGACTTCAAGCTTAAAGACGACGACCTCGATTTCAAGAACATCAGCGACAACAACCGCCCAACAGGCGCCCGATCTTCCGGCGGGCAGATTCTCGACGCCTTCGTCTACCACAACTACTCGATTGGTGATGAACCGGGTTCCGTACGGTTGGGCAAGCAGGTAGTGAGCTGGGGTGAGAGCACGTTCATTGGTGGCGGTATCAACGCCATCAACCCGATCGACGTGGCTGCATTCCGTCGTCCGGGAGCCGAGATCAAGGAGGGCCTGATTCCGGTCAACATGTTCTACCTGTCGCAAACGCTGACCGACAACCTGTCGGCTGAAGGCTTCTATCAGATCGGTTGGGACAAGACCGTGACCGATAACTGCGGCACGTTTTTCTCGCAGCCCGACATCATTACCACCGGCTGTAACGATAATTTGCGGGTGTTGAACAAGCGTTCCACGATCAATCCGGCCGCTTTGCCGAGCTTGGCCGCCTTGGGCGTCGACGTTAATGACGAGGGCGTCCTGGTGCGCCGCGGTCCGAACCGTAACGCACGTGACGGCGGCCAATACGGCGTCGCAATGCACTATAACTTTGAGCCGCTGGACACCGAGTTCGGCGCCTACTACATGAACTACCACAGCCGTGCGCCGATTTTCAGTGCAACTGGCGCGCCTCAGTCGGTCTACGACAGAGCCAGGCCTTTGGGTCAGGCAGCTGCACTGGTGGTGGCGGGCAACTCGCAATACTTCGTTGAGTATCCGGAAGACATCCACCTCTTTGGCTTGAGTTTCTCCACCACGTTGCCTACCGGCACGGCATGGAGCGGCGAGTTGAGCTACCGGCCCAACGCGCCTGTGCAATTGAACTCCACCGACATCCTGTTTGCCGGCGTTCGCCCTCTGGGCTTCCCGGTGCTCAAGGATGCTTCGTTGTTAAGCGGTGTACCAGGCCAGGATTTGCATGGTTATCGCCGTAAGGAAATCACTCAACTCCAAACCACGTTCACCCACTTCTTTGACCAGGTCATGGGCGCCAGCCGCCTGACGCTGGTGGGCGAAGTCGGTATGACCTATGTCGGCGGGTTGGAGAGCAAGTCCAAGGTTCGCTATGGCCGTGATCCGGTGTTTGGCCCGGGTACCCTGCCTAACGGCGCGTGTGCGGCATTGAACAACTCTACCGCCCAAGGTGCTGGCCTTCCCAATGCCAACGGCCTGAACACCAGTTGCAACAACGACGGCTTCACTACTGCAACTTCGTGGGGCTACCGTGGCCGTGCGATCTGGGAATACCCGGATGTGTTTGCCGGCGTCAACCTCAAACCCAACGTGGCCTGGTCCCATGACGTTAAGGGTTACTCGCCTGGCCCTGGCGGTAACTTCGAGGAAGGCCGCAAGGCGATCAGCCTCGGGCTGGACGCCGAGTACCAGAACACTTACACCGCGAGCCTGGCCTACACCAACTTCTTTGGTGGCGACTACAGCACCGTGGACGACCGCGACTTTGTCGCCTTGAGCGTCGGCGTGAACTTCTAAGCACACTCTCTTTAAGCAGTATGTTTTAAGGAAGAACCAGAACATGAAAATAACTAAAAATCTGTTGCAGGTGGGTGTGCTGGGGCTGTCGATCATGGCGGGTAGCGTCATGGCGGCGGTCTCGGCGGATGAAGCCGCCAAGCTCGGCACGACCCTGACCCCGATGGGCGCCGAAATGGCCGGTAACGCGGCCGGCACCATCCCTAAATGGTCGCCGCTGCCCACCAACGCCGGTGCCGTGGATGCCCGTGGCTTCCTCGCCAACCCGTACGCCAGCGAACAGCCGCAATTCACCATCACCGCGCAGAACGTCGAGCAGTACAAGGACAAGCTGGCGCCGGGGCAGTACGCGATGTTCAAGCGCTACCCCGACACCTTCAAGATGCCGGTCTACCCGACCCATCGCGGCGCCACGGTGCCGGCTGATGTGTTCGCCGCCATCAAGAAAAACGCCACCAGCACCAACCTGGTGTCCGGCGGCAACGGCCTGGAAAACTTTGAAACCGCCGTACCGTTCCCGATTCCGAAAAGCGGCGTTGAAGTGATCTGGAACCACATCACCCGCTATCGCGGCGGCAGCGTGACCCGCCTGGTGACCCAGGCCACGCCGCAAACCAACGGCTCGTTCAGCCTGGTGTATTTCCGTGATCAGTTCGTGTTCCGCGACAAGATGAAGGACTACGACCCGAAAAACCCGGGCAACATCCTGTTCTACTTCAAGCAGCAAGTGACTGCGCCGGCACGTCTGGCCGGTGGTGTGCTGCTGGTGCACGAAACCCTCGACCAGGTGAAAGAGCCGCGTTCGGCGTGGGTCTACAACGCCGGCCAGCGTCGTGTGCGCCGGGCACCGCAAGTGTCGTATGACGGCCCGGGTACCGCCGCGGACGGCCTGCGTACCTCCGACAACCTCGACATGTTCAACGGTGCACCGGACCGCTACGACTGGAAACTGGAAGGCAAGAAAGAGCTCTACATCGCCGAAAACAGCTACAAGCTTGACGATCCGAAGCTCAAGTATGTCGACATCATCAAGGCCGGCCACATCAACCAGGACCTGGCGCGCTACGAGCTGCGCCGCGTGTGGCATGTGGTTGCAACCCTGAAGGAAGGCCAGCGCCATATCTACGCCAAGCGTGACTTCTTCATCGACGAAGACACTTGGCAAGCCGCGGTCATCGACCACTACGACGGTCGTGGCCAGCTGTGGCGCGTGGCGGAAGCCCATGCCGAGAACTACTACGACAAGCAAGTGCCGTGGTACGCCCTCGAAACCCTCTACGACCTGCAGTCCGGCCGCTACCTGGCACTGGGCATGAAGAACGAAGAGAAACAGGCCTATGACTTCGGTTTCACCGCCACCACCAGCGACTTCACCCCGGCGGCTCTGCGCCAGGATGGTGTTCGCTAACTTGCTGTAAACGAGGCCGCATCCTCGAAGAAGCCCCGACTGGTTCGGGGCTTTTTTTTGCGCGACCACGGTGGCGAGGGAGCTTGCTCCCGCAGGGATGCGTAGCAGCCCCAAAAACGGGAGCGCTGCGCACTCCAGCGGGAGCAAGCTCCCTCGCCACAGAGTGTCGGTCGTTACAGAAGAAGTCCGGATATTTTTTGTTGTAGTCTTTTTCAGACAAATGTTGCAAAGATCTACAAAGCTGCCGCTTTTACCGCTAGTCTGCGGACATCTGCAATGCCGACAACAGCCTTCTACAAGAGCCCGGCGATGACTGATCTGTCCCGAATTCAAGGGCCTGCCAGCGCGGTAATTCCGACCCTGGAAGGTCGCTTCTATCGACCCCCACTGCCTGACGGCTACGTGTTGCGACCGCGCCTGTGCGAACGGCTGAGTGAAGGGTTGGCCGGGCGTCTGTTGCTGGTCAGCGCCCCGGCCGGGTTCGGCAAGAGTTCGCTGGCGGTGGAGTTCTGCCAGAGCCTGCCGGCCCACTGGCAAAGCCTGTGGTTGGGGCTAAGTCCCCGGGACAACGACCCGGGACGTTTTCTTGAACGCCTGCTCGACGGTTTGCAGCAATACTTCCCGCAGTTGGGCGCCCAATCCCTGGGCCTGCTGAAAATGCGCCAGCGTCACCAACCCTTCGCCTTTGAAGAATGGCTCGACGGCCTGCTGGATGAACTGACGGTGCACCTGTCGACCCAGGCGCCGCTGTTGCTGGTGCTGGATGACTACCATCTGGCCCAGGGCCCGGTACTCGACCGCTGCCTGCAATTTTTCCTCAATCACCTGCCCGACGGCCTGCTGGTGCTGGTCACCAGCCGCCAGCGTCCCGACTGGCACCTGGCCCGCCTGCGCCTGTCCCGGCATTTGCTGGAACTGCACGAGCAGGACCTGCGCCTGACTCACGGCGAATCCCTGGCGCTGCTGGATCGCCACAGCAGTTCATTGCGTGGTGAAGCCCTGGATAACCTGATCCGGCGCAGCGAAGGCTGGGTGGCCGGCCTGCGTTTCTGGCTGCTGGCGGCTTCCGAGGCCGGCAGCGAAGGTACGCTGCCCCAGGGTTTGCACGGCGGGGAAGGGCTGATCCGCGATTACCTGCTCGAAGAAGTCATCGACTGCCTGCCCTCGGAAGTCCAGGCGTTCCTCTACGACACCGCGTCCCAGGAGCGCTTTTGCAGCGAGCTGTGCGACGCCGTGCGCGAGGCCCACGACAGCACGGAAATCCTGCGCTACCTGCAAGCCCACCAGGTATTCCTGGTGCCGCTGGACGAGCAGGGCCATTGGTACCGTTATCACCATCTGTTTTCCGACCTGCTGCGCACCCGGCGCGCGAGCAATGCCGTGTTGCCGGCAGCCAGCCTGCACCTGCGGGCCTGCCGCTGGTTCAATGCCCAGGGCTTGATCGACGAGGCAGTGGAGCAGGCGCTGCGTGCGGGTCACCTGGATGTGGCGGCAAACCTGGTGCAGAACCTGTCCGAAGAGCAACTGCTGGCGGAGCAGAATGTCGGCATGCTGCTGCGCTGGAAAATGGACTTGCCCGACAGTTTGCTGATGAGTACGCCACGCCTGATCGTGCTCTACAGCTGGGCGTTGGGCCTGGCCTGCCAGCTGGATGCGGCGCAGGAACTGGCCAGCCACCTCAGCCGTTTTTTACCGGCCCCGTCGGCCACCGCGCAAAAGTCGATGCTGGCGCAATGGCTGGCCCTCAGCGGGATTATTGCCCGGGGCCGTGGTGATCGTGAGCTGACCCAGTCGTATTGCAGCGAGGCTCTGGAAAGCCTGCCGCACAAACGCTATGGCCAGCGGTTGATGTGCCTGTCGACCCTGTCCAACCTGGCCATTGTCGACGCCGACCTGTGGCGCGCCCGCGGCCTGAACCGCGAATCCCTGGAGTTGGCGCAGCGGGTCGGCAATCCATTGTTTGAAGCGCTGGCCCATTACGACCGAGCGCGTGTACTGCAGGCCCGTGGCGAGATCCTGCGGTCACTGGATGAAGTGCGCCAGGGCCTGCAACGTTTGCAAGGCCTGGCGCCGCAACGGCTGTACGCAGTGCGCGCGCGCCTGGCGTTGTACGAAGGCTATTTGCTGCTGATGCGCTGCCAGCCTGAAGCCGGGCTCGCTCGGCTGCGTGCCGGATTGACGGAGGCGCGAGCCTGTCGGGATATCAGCGTGTTGATCGGCCACTGTGTGATCGCCAGCTTCGAAGGTCGCCGTGGCGACTTCTCCGTGGCCTTTGCCGAATTGGCCGAGGCCGAGCGCTTGATGCATATCTGGGACGTGCCGCCGATTTTCTATCTGGCGATGATCACCCTGGTCAAATGCGAGCTTTGGCTGGCTCAGGGCCGCACCGACCTGGCCGATGCCTGGCTGACGCGGCTGGGGCAAACCTACAACGGTGAACAGGCCGCTGCCGCACCGGAGTTCCACCCGCACCTGCCGCAACATATCGAGTTGCAACAGGCGGCACTCGACGCCATCCGTCATCAGCCGGCGGCTTCACTGCAACGGCTCGATGAACTGGCACGCCAGGCCCATAACAGCGGCCGGCAGATGATCAGCCTGATGGCGCTGACCCAGCAGGCACTGTTACTGCTGGACGGTGGCCAGGAAGCCCAGGCCCGCCCGGTGTTTGCCCGCGCGCTTGAAGCGGCTGCCGGTGGCGCGATGCAACCTTTCCAGCGCCTGTTGGAACGCTATCCCGAGTGGACGCGGGAGCAGCTGTCTCGGGATCCCCATGGACTGATGAACCAGGGTCTGCTGGCACTCTTGCCGGATGTTGCAGTAGTTGAAACCCCACACACACTGGAGACCCTGAGCACCCGTGAACTGGCGGTGCTGCACCTGATCGCACAGGGTTGTTCAAACCAGGAGATCAGCAATCAGCTGTTTATCTCCCTGCACACCGTGAAAACCCACGCCAGCCATATCAACAGCAAGCTCGGGGTGGAGCGGCGCACACAGGCGGTGGCGCGGGCGCAGGAGATGGGATTGCTGGGGTAGAAACCTGGATCAATGGGATCGAAAGCCCCAGACGATTTCCACCACGCGGGCTGCCACCAGCACATAGATCAGGATAAGCAGCAGCTGAAGGACCAGGTGATAACGCAGCTTGGCGAGCCGGCGGATGCCATCGCTCACATTCAGCACCATCAGCAAGCTTGAGACCACGATCAAGCCCCACCCGGCCACGCTTGACGCCAGGATGCCGAGGAACAGCTCATGTTTCCCGGCCAGTGCGTTGGTGCCCGCAGCAAACAACAGCGCGCATACCAGCAGGTTCTTCACATTGTCGAAGACCTGGGTGCTGAAGTCATTCTCCAGCAGTTGCTGATACCACTTCCAGAATGTGCGCATGGCTCGATCCCCTGGATCAATGTTTACCGCACGGCGGGGCACTCACTCGATGACTTGTCGGCGGCCTGGCTGAGCAGCGCGGCAAACCGCTTGACGTTGTTTTGCTGCGCGATCACCAGGTCGTCAATGGTCGGGCCGGATGGCGACTGCACCACCGTGCGACACGTCAGCGGCGTGCGTTCGTCCGTGCCCGTCTGGCGAAGCCGCCATTTGACGTCGAGCAGGGCGTACTGCCCGGGGATCGAGTCAAAGCGCTGGACCTCAATGCGCACCGCCAGGTTTTTCCGGCTGCTGGCGAGTTGATCCACCAGCGCGCTGCGCAACTCATCCACCAGGCTGGCAGCCCACCATTGCGTCTCGAGAATGGCCACGCCGCTGTCACCCTGGCGGATGACAATCTGTGGCCGGTCGACCTGTGGCGGGACCGTGATGCTTTCAATCCGGATCTCGCCCCCCGCGGCCAATGACGCATTGCTGCGCTGCACCGGCGTCAGGGTATGAAATTGAATGGGCTCACTGCGGCACGCCGTCAGCAGCAGCAACCCGGTGAGCAGCGTGATCTTCAGCGGCAAAGCCATGGTGGTTGCTCCTGTGGTCATTTGCGCGGTGGCCCTTGCAGGTCGGAGGGCGCGGCGTTGTCGGGGCGACCGCGAATCAGCGATTCGGGATGGCGTGCCAGGTAGTCCGACAGCTCTCGCAGGGAGCGCGACATGCGGCTCAGTTCGTCCAGGGTCTGGGTCAACTGTTCCCGTTGCGGCGAATCCTCGGCCAGGGTCGAACTGGCGGATTGCAGGGTTTTACTCACGTCGGCCAGCGTGTTTTGCACCCCCGGCAGTGTCTTGGCGTTGAACTGGCCGAGACCCTTGCGCAGTTCCACCAGGCTGCCGTCGAGGTTGCCGGCAATTCGCTCGATCGGCAGCTGGTTGATCTTGTTGACGATGCCTTCGAGTTTTTCCTGCAATTGTTCCAGGTTGCCGGGGATGGTCGGAATACTGACGGGGCGCAGGTTCGGGTCAAACACGACTTTGTCGGCCTTGGGGAAGAAGTCCAGGGCGATATAGAGCTGGCCAGTGAGCAGGTTGCCGCTGCGGGCCTGGGCGCGCAGGCCGTGTTCGATGAAGCTGCCTATCAGGCGCACACCGCCGGCTTCGTCGTTGGGGTCATGCTTCAAGACCGTGAGCATTTTGGTGTTGGCTTCGCCGAGGCGCTGCGGGTAGATCACGATGCCGACGTTGACCGGGAAGCTGCGTTTTTTCTCGTCGAAATCCAGGTTGATCGACACCACTTTGCCGAATTCGATACCCAGGAACTCCACTGGCGCACCCACCGTAAGCCCGCGCAAGGCCTGGTCGAACCGCAGGTTCAGGTATTGCGCCTTGCCATTGGGCGGGGCCAGCGCGGTTTGCTGGTCGGCGAACAGTTCATAGGAGTGTTCTTCGTCGGCCGGCTTGTCGTTGGGGCTGTAGGGCGGGGCGAGGAAGGCGATGCCGCCCACCAGCATGGACGACAAGGATTCGGTTTTCAGCGCAAACCCGTTGGCGCCGACACTCACATCAATCCCGCTGGCGTTCCAGAACCGGGTGTTCTCGGTGACGTAGGCGTCATTGGGTGCATGCACGAACACGTCGATGTTCACGCCCTTGCCGTCAGCGTCCAGAGCATAGGCCACCACCTGGCCAACGGGAATCTTGCGGTAGTACACGGGGGAGCCGATATCCAGCGAACCCAGATCCTGGGTGTGCAGCGTGAAGCGCCTGCCCGGTTCGCCATAGGTAATGGGCGGCGGGTTTTCCAGGCCGGTGAACCGGTTGGCGCGGGTATCGGACTGGCCGATATCGGCGCCGATATAATCCCCTGAGAGCAGCGTGTCGATACCGGAAACGCCGCCGGCGCCGATACGTGGGCGCACCACCCAGAACTGCGAGTCTTCACGGGTGAAGCTTTCAGCCTGCTTGGACAGTTTGATCGTGGCGTTGACGCTTTTCTGATCGTCGCTCAACTCCACATCAGTCACCTGGCCGATCACCACGTTGCGGTATTTCACGTCGGTCTTGTTGGCGGTCAGGCCGCTGCCGGTCTTGAAGGTAATGGTAATGCTCGGCCCTTGCTGAAGGATGCTGTGCACCACCAGCGAAATGCCCACCAGCACCGCGACAATCGGCACGATCCACACCAGCGAGACGCTGAAGCGCCGCGTCTTGATCGCAGGCGAGCCCGCAGGCTGCGGTTTGTCAGTGGTTTGCGACGCCATCCGGCATCTCCTCGTTGTGTGGGTTTTCCCAGATCAGGCGCGGGTCGAAACTCATTGCCGAGAGCATGGTGAAAACCACCACCAGGCCAAAGAACAGAATGCCCAGGCGCGGCTCGATGGTGCCCAGGGCCTGGAACCGCACCAGGGCGGCCACCAAGGCCACCACGATCACATCCAGCATCGACCAGTAGCCAATCACTTCGACGAAGCGAAACAGCTTCGAGCGCTCCTTGCGCGCCCACTGGTTATTGCGCTGCACGGTGACCAGCAGCAACGTCAATGCGACGAACTTGATACCCGGCACCGCGATGCTGGCGATGAAAATGATCAGGGCGATGTCCCAGGCGCCGTGCTGCCAGAACTCCAGCACGCCGCTCATGATGGTGCTGTCGGCGCCCGAGCCGAGCATCGAGGTGTTCATCACCGGCAGTAAGTTGGCGGGCACGTAAAACGCCAGCGCCGTCAGCATATAGGCCCAGGTACGGGTCAGCGAATGGACCTTGCGCCGGTGCAGCGGCGCGCCGCAACGCTCGCATTCGTCGGGCGCGGTGCTGACGTCGCAAGCCTGGCCGCAGCTGTGGCACAGGCACAGGTTCAGCTCGCTGGCGGTCGGTGGACGGCTCATAAAATGTCCCACAGGTCGCGAATATCACGCCCGGCAATGCGGATCAGCAACAGGCTGAGGGCGGCCAGGGCAAACAGGCCGGTGCCGGGCAAAACATCCAGCATGCCGGCGAGTTTGAACACCGCCACCATGGCGCCCAGCAGGCAGACTTCGAGCATGCTCCAGGGCCGAAGCGCTTCGAGCCAGCGCATGCACAGCTTGAACGCCGGCGAGCGTTGGCCCTTCATCGCAAAGCCCAGCACCCAGATCAACAGCAGCAACTGGAACACCGGCGCGATGATGATGGAAATCGCCGCCACCAGCGCGATGAAGGTGATCGGGCCCTGGGCCAGTGCGACCACCGAATCCCATAACGTGGCGCTGCTTTTCAGGCCTTGCAGGCTGATGCTCATCACCGGGTAGAAGTTGGCGAAAATCCACAGCACGGTGGCGGTCAGGGTCAGGGCCAGGCGTTGTTCCACCGACAGCCCGTTATAACGCTGGAGTACGCCTGCGCAGCGGGTGCAAAGGGTCTTCTGATGTTTGGCGAGCGCGACTTTTTCGTACACGCAATCGCAGTGTTCGCAGATGATCAATGGGCTGAGGGTCGCCATAAGTCCCACTCCATGCGCTATACGTTGCGCGTTGTATGACTGGCGCCAGAGTAGCTTAGCAGTTGCCGGGTTTGACAGCCGTGCGCTCGCGAGCGCTTTCGGATCGGGTGCAGGGTCGAACATACTGTGCGCCAGAATGCAGTACAAAAGAGTGTGCCTTTGAATTTGCAGGAATACCCATGAATATTCAGTCTCCCACGCTGATCCGCGAAACGTTCCCGGTAGGCCCGTTGCAGTGCAACTGCACGATCATCGGCGACCCCGTCACCAAAAAAGCCATCGTCGTCGACCCGGGCGGCAACCATGAGCTGATCCTGGCGCGCCTCGATGCGCTGGGCCTGAAAGTGGTCAGCATTATTCACACCCACGCCCATCTCGATCACTTCCTGGCCTCCGGGCAGTTGAAGGAAAAAACCGGCGCTACCCTGCACCTGCACAAGGAAGACCAGTTTCTGTGGGACAACCTGGAAATGCAGTGCCAGATGTTCCGCGTGCCTTACACGCCAGTGCCGTCGCCGGATCGTTGGCTGGAGGATGAAGAAGAGCTGGCCTGTGGTTGCGGGGTTGCCTTGCATACACCTGGACACACACCCGGCTCGATGAGTTTCTGGTTCGCCGATGCGAAGTTGCTGATTGCCGGCGACACCCTGTTTCGGCGGGGCGTGGGCCGTACGGATTTGTGGGGCGGTGACCAGGCGACCATCGTGCGCTCGATCAAGCAACGGCTCTACACCCTGGATGAGGCGGCGGTGGTGGTGACAGGGCACGGTCCGGACACGCGTCTGGGAGATGAAATGCGTGAGAATCCGTTTGTCCGCGCGTGAAGAAAAATGTGGGTAGTTTTTCGGATACCAAGTGGCGACTATCAGACGAAACATATAGAGAAAATGACAATTACCGTTCAGGAAGTCTCTGCTAGGGTTTGAGTGTGGCCGGGCTTGTGTGGAGATGGAATTTTTACCGTTTGTCGTGTTCCAAGCTCGGCACAGGTCCAATGCCAATGTCCTCTGCATCACCGAATGCAAAAGTAGGAGCTTCCTTCATGTTCACTTCTCGTCGTCTGCTTGTTGTTGCTACTGCCGTAGCCCTGTTGTCGGGCTGCGCTTCACCTAATCCTTATGACGGCAGCCAGGCACAGGGTGGTGGCTCTTCCGGTGTGAGCAACACCGCCAAGTATGGTGGCCTGGGCGCCCTGGCTGGTGCGTTGGCGGGTGCAGCCATCGACCACAACAACCGCGGCAAGGGTGCGCTGATCGGCGCTGCCGTCGCCGGTATCGGTGGTGCGGGCTACGGTTACTACGCCGACCAGCAGGAAAAGAAACTGCGTGCCAGCATGGCCAACACCGGTGTCGAAGTGCAGCGCCAGGGCGACCAGATCAAGCTGATCATGCCGGGTAACATCACCTTCGCCACCAACTCGGATGCGATCTCCAGCAGCTTCTACACGCCGCTGAACAACCTGGCGAACTCGCTGAAGCAGTTCAACCAGAACACCATCCAGATCGTTGGCTACACCGACAGCACCGGCAGCCGTCAGCTCAACATGGACCTGTCCCAGCGTCGTGCGCAGAGCGTGGCCAATTACCTGACCTCCCAAGGTGTCAGCCCGACCAACCTGAGTGCCCGCGGTGCCGGCCCGGATAACCCGATCGCCAGCAACGCCGACGTCAATGGCCGTGCCCAGAACCGTCGTGTGGAGGTCAACCTGGGCCCGATCCCGGGCCAGCAGTACGGTCAGCCTGCCGCCCAGCAGCAACAGGCGCCGCAGCAGAACAACCAGTTCCAGGGCAACCCGTACCAGCAGTACCAGTAACCTGTAGTCAATAAAAAGGGCGCCGTGCAATCCATGCACGGCGCCCTTTTTTGTGGCTGACGATAAATCAGTCGATGTATTCGAACAGCTTCACGATCTTCTGTACGCCGGACACACTTTGTACCAGGTTGGCGGCGCGGGTGGCTTCTGCCTGGGTCAGCAGGCCCATCATGTAGACGATACCGTTGTCGGTGACGATCTTGATCCGAGAGCCGGGAATGGCGCTGTCGGTAAGCATCTGGGTCTTGATCTTGGTGGTCAGCAGGGCGTCGTTGCTGATTGCCAGCAGGGTGATCGGGTCCATCACCTGCAGTTCGTTGTGAACCTTCTTGACCCGCTGCACAGTGGCGGCAGCTTGTTCAGCCTGGGCCTTCAAGTCGGCGCGCGGGGTTTGGCCGGTGAGCAGCACCACGCCGTTGAAGCTGACGACCACGATGCGCGACGCGCCGTTGCCCAGGTCTGGAGCGGCCTTGGACACGTTGACGGAAACCTTGGTCTCGATCAGTGAGTCATCGATTTTGCTGCCGAAAGTGCGGGTGCCTTTATCGTCCTGGATGGGCGTGTCGCGGCTCGCTTCGATTACCGAGCTGCAGCCGCTGATGCCTAGGCACAGCGTGATTGCCAATAGGCTAAGGCGTTTAACGGTCATTCTTCACTCCCGAACAGTTGGCTGTCGATCAGATCGCACAGGCAGTGGATCGCCAGCAGGTGGACTTCCTGGATACGTGCGGTGACATTGGCCGGGACGCGGATTTCCACGTCTTCGGGCAACAGCAGCGAGGCCATGCCGCCGCCGTCGCGTCCGGTCAATGCTACGACAATCATTTCACGATCATGTGCGGCCTGGATCGCTTGAATAATATTCGCCGAGTTACCGCTGGTGGAGATCGCCAGCAGGACGTCCCCCGGCTGGCCAAGGGCGCGGATCTGTTTGGAGAAGATTTCGTTGTAGCTGTAGTCGTTGGCGATCGAGGTGATCGTCGAGGTGTCGGTGGTCAGGGCGATGGCCGGCAGGCTCGGGCGCTCACGCTCGAAGCGGTTGAGCAGCTCGGAGGAGAAATGCTGGGCATCGCCGGCCGAACCGCCGTTGCCGCACGAAAGCATTTTGCCTTCGTTGAGCAAGGCGTTGACCATGACCTGACTGGCTTGCTCGATGTGCGGTGCAAGTACGTCCATCGCCTGTTGCTTGGTATCGATACTGGCCTGGAAAAGCTGGCGAATTCGGGATTGCATGTCCATCTGTGTGACCTTAAGTAGCGCGGCTGTTTGGCACAGGAATGTGCAGCCCGCAAAGCAAAGAGCAAAAGTGTGCGGTGTAGATGTCCGGCGAATCAGCTGTCAAAGGCATCTTGCAGCCAGTTCAGATCGGCTGTTCCCCGGGGAGTGCTTTCTATGGCAACCACATCGAAACGGCAGGGATGATCGGCCCAGCGACGCTCCTTGAGCAGGAAAAACTGCGCGGCGAGTATCAACTTCTGGCGCTTGCGCCCGTCGATACTGGCGAGCGCGCCACCCCATTGTGCGTGTTTTCTGTAGCGGACTTCGACAAATACTACTGTATCGCCGTCAAGCATGACCAGATCAAGCTCGCCGCGTTTGCATAACCAGTTCTGCGCCAGAAGGCGCAGACCTTGTTGTTGCAGGTACTCGAGAGCTTGAAGTTCGGCGTCCTTGCCGCTTTGTGCGCTTGACCGCTCGGGCATCAGCGCGGGGTATCAGGCAGGCGCTGGATCTCGCCACCGACGAACTTCGCCCATGGCATCTGGCGGTCGACACGCTGGCTGGCGCTGACGCCCAGGTTGCCCGACAGGCCGTCGACACGAGTGTCCGGCAGTGCCTTGAGCTGCCCCAGGCGCGGCGCCAGGCGGTAGGCATCCACACCCATCGCATAAAGACGGCCAAGGCTGCCGTTGGCTTGTGGCCATTGGGCAGCGACCTGGTTGCGCAGCGGGTCGGTGGTGTTCAGCAGCCAAGGGGTTTCGCAGAACATCACGTTGGTCATGTCCAGGTACTGGTTCTTGTCGCCACTGGCGCTGAACACGTGGGACGTCGCATACACCGGCACGTCGCCAGCGTATTGGAAGTTCAGGGTCGGCTTGATCTGCTGGGCCAGTTGCGGAGTCACGGCCAGGAAGATGAACTCGATGTCCT
Organism: Pseudomonas sp. G1002; assembly: GCF_013385455.1. Lineage (NCBI taxonomy): Bacteria > Pseudomonadati > Pseudomonadota > Gammaproteobacteria > Pseudomonadales > Pseudomonadaceae > Pseudomonas > Pseudomonas sp. G1002. The sequence continues at coordinate 181,353 of NZ_JACAPY010000016.1, read as the reverse complement.
GGCGGCGCGATGGCTGGGCGGAAACGTCCGAACCTACCGTGCTTTGCAGGCTCTTGGCGCGGCCTTCGCTCTTGCGCAGCTGGAACAGGTCGGCAATCTGCTGGGCCAGGGCTACCGGCTGGTCAACGTACTCGACGCCCACCACGGTGCCGCCATTGGCTTCCCAATCCTGACGGAATGCCTTGTAGACGCGCTCGCCCCATTCGCCTTTCGGCACCATGGCGGCGGCGCGGTGCAGGCCATCGGCGCGAGCACGACGGGACACTTCACGGGCTTCGTCTTCAGCGGCCAGGCCAAACTGGAACAGTTGCGCCGGGTTCTGCTCGGCTTCGCTGTAGTTCAGGGCCAGGGTGGTGATCGGCAATTGCGGGCGTGCGCTGAGTTGCTTGACCAGCGGTTTCTCCAGCGGGCCGACCACCAGTTGCACGCCGGCGGCCTGGGCCTTGGCGTAGAAGTCGTCGATGGAGGTCAGGCGCGAGCTGTCGTAGAACTCGATCACCGGCGGCTTCTGCCCGGCTTGTTCAGCCTGGTAGTGCGCGGCCATGAAGCCTTCGCGCAGCGCCTTGGCAACGCCGGCCAGCGGACCTTCCTGCGGCAGCAGCAGGGCGATCTTGTTCAGCGGCTGGCTGGCCAGTTCCTTGAGCTTGGTCAGCGGCTGCGGCAATTGCGAGGCTGCCGGGTGGCCAGGGTTCTGGGCGCGCCAGGTGTCGATGGCCGCCTGCTGTTGCTCCAGAGTGCCGGCGCCCTTGACTGCCTGGGCCAGGCTGATCCAGCCGTCCAGCGTCGGGTTGCCGCTGGCTTGCAGCTGATCGGCAGGCAAGGCGGCAATCAGTGCCCAGATGGCTTCGTGGTTGCTGTTGTAGGCATCGCCCGTCAGCAGCGGGGCCATGGCGACGCGCTCGCGGGCGGCGGCCAGGGTCTGGCCGTCGGCCTCATAGGCGCGGGCATGCACGGTGCCCGTGCGGATCTGCTGTTCAGGCGGCAGTTCCTTGAGGCTTTGCAGGCTCGGGTGATTCAAGGCCGTCAACGCTGCCTTGGGCTGGTTGCGGGCCATCGCCAGTTCAGCCGACAGGGTGCTGGCAAATACCTGCGCCGCCGGTTTCAGGACGTCCAGTGGCACCTGGGCAAGAATCTGCGCCGAGCGTCCCGGATTGTTTTGGTGAAACGCCAGGTCAGCCGCACTCAAGCGCAACAGCGCGGCTTTTTCCGGAGTCTTGGCCGAAGTCGCCTGTTCGAGCAGTTGCTCGATGCTGGCATCCGGAGTCCGGGGGAGGTCGCCAAGGCTGGACGAGGGCGAGCTGGCGCAAGCCGCCAACAGGGCAGCGAGGCAGAGGGCAGAGAACAGCCGCAGGCAAGCGATCATGTAAGTGTTCCTGATACCGATCAAATTAGCGTGGAATTGTACCCAAGCACTGGCCGGGGCGCGATGTTACTGGCGTGAAACCGTCTATTTAGGTCGTGTAAATGTTGCAGGACCCAATACGCGGCTGAAATCGAACCCGCCCCGAGGGCATATATTCAAGGCGTCTACGCGCTACAATGTGGCTTTTGCCAACCATCGAGGTGTGCGTTTTGACTGCTCCAGGTCCTTTGAATTCCACTGCAGGCTCGCTTTTTGTCGTGGCGACGCCCATTGGCAACCTGGACGACATCAGTGCGCGTGCGCTGAAAGTGTTGCGCGACGTAAAACTGATCGCGGCTGAAGACACTCGGCACTCCCAGCGGTTGATGCAGCATTTCGGTATTCCGACCCCCTTGGCCGCCTGTCACGAACACAACGAGCGTGAAGAAGGCAGTCGTTTTATCACTCGTTTGTTGGCGGGTGATGACGTGGCGTTGATCTCGGATGCGGGTACGCCGCTGATTTCCGACCCTGGCTATCATCTGGTTCGCCAGGCGCGGGCGGCTGGTATCAATGTAGTGCCTGTTCCGGGAGCGTGCGCGCTGATTGCTGCATTGTCTGCTGCCGGCTTGCCGTCGGACCGGTTTATCTTCGAAGGCTTCCTGCCTGCCAAGGCCGTCGGGCGCCGGGCGCGCCTGGAACTGGTAAAGGAAGAGCCACGCACGCTGATCTTCTACGAAGCCCCGCACCGCATCCTTGAGTGCCTGCAGGATATGGAGCTGGTGTTCGGCGGCGATCGCCTGGCACTGCTGGCGCGGGAAATCACCAAGACCTTCGAAACCCTCAAGGGCTTGCCGCTGCAGGAACTGCGCGAATTTGTCGAGGGCGACAGCAATCAGCAGCGCGGCGAGTGCGTGGTGCTGGTAGCCGGCTGGTCGGCGCCGGAAAGCGAAGATGCCGTGGGCAGCGAGGCAATGCGCATTCTTGACCTGCTGCTCAAGGAGATGCCATTGAAGCGCGCCGCTGCATTGGCCGCGGAAATAACCGGCGTACGCAAGAACGTCCTGTATCAAGTGGCGCTGGATAAACAAAAGGGCGAATAGTTCCGGGTTCCAGCCTGCACTCCGTCTGAACATGATGGCATTAGTGTCTTTTAATACTTGTTCTAACGCCGCCGTGCCGTTAACCTGCGCGGCGGAGAGTCGATTGGACAGTCGCTGCCTTCTATGAAAATTAGAGGGGGGAGGAAAGTCCGGGCTCCATAGGGCGAAGTGCCAGGTAATGCCTGGGAGGCGTGAGCCTACGGAAAGTGCCACAGAAAATAACCGCCTAAGTACTTCGGTACCGGTAAGGGTGAAAAGGTGCGGTAAGAGCGCACCGCACGACTGGCAACAGTTCGTGGCTAGGTAAACCCCACTTGGAGCAAGACCAAATAGGGTCCCAAGGCGTGGCCCGCGCTGGGACCGGGTAGGTTGCTAAAGATGTCCAGTGATGGCCATCGTAGACGAATGACTGTTCAAGACAGAACCCGGCTTACAGATCGACTCTCCACCTTTTTTCCTTCTGTCCGAATCTCGGGCAGGAACCTGGTAGTAACGCGAGAATCCCTCCCTGCTGAATCGTCAGCAGATGCGTCTTCGTAATACCGAAAAAATCTTACTCTTAATAAATTACTTTAACTTTAAGCCTTAGCTCTTTGAGCTATTTGGTGTTGTTGAGTCAAAATCGCCGTCAAACTCTCGTTTCTCCTCCCTTTACCTTCCTAAATCTCCGTTCTGTAAGGCTTTTCCTTGAATCCGCGCCTTGACGGTGTGGTGGGCGCATTCCTATAGTGTGCGCAAGTGGCGGAAAGTGGCACAAAGTGGGTTTTTTGAACGTAAAACGCTAAAATTTGGAGAAACGCATCTGTGTTTCGCGGAGCTAACGCTATCAGTCTCGATGCAAAAGGCCGTCTCGCCATGCCGAGCCGGTATCGTGACGAGCTCATTTCGCGAAGTTCCGGGCAATTAATCATCACCATCGATGCCGTTGATCCCTGTTTATGTGTGTACCCGCTCGATGAGTGGGAGCTGATTGAAACCAAGTTGCGTGCACTGCCTTCACTGCGTGAAGAGAACCGCCGCCTGCAACGCTTGCTGATTGGTAATGCCGTCGACCTCGAACTCGATGGCAGTGGTCGTTTCCTGGTTCCACCGCGTCTGCGCGAATACGCCAAATTGGACAAGCGCGCGATGCTGGTAGGCCAACTGAACAAGTTCCAATTGTGGGACGAAGATGCCTGGGATGCTGTTTCTGCAGCTGACCTGGCTGCTATTCAACAACCGGGCGCCATGCCTGATGAACTGCGTGATTTGATCCTGTGACTATTGATAGCGGCTTTAACCACATCACCGTACTGCTTGACGAAGCCGTTGAGGCTCTCGCCGTACGCGCGGATGGCTGCTATTTGGATGGCACCTTCGGCAGGGGCGGGCACAGTCGGCTGATCCTCAGCCAGCTGGGTCCGGACGGTAAGCTCCTCGGGTTCGACAAAGACCCTCAAGCGATTGCCACCGGGCAAGCGCTAGCGGCCGAAGACGGCCGCTTTGTCGTTGTGCAGCGCAGCTTTGCCGAGCTCGGTGCAGAAGTCGCCGAACGTGGCATGGCGGGCAAGGTGGCCGGGGTTCTGCTGGACCTGGGCGTGTCTTCCCCACAGCTGGACGACCCTGAGCGTGGCTTCAGTTTCATGAACGACGGCCCGCTGGACATGCGCATGGACCCAAGCCGTGGCATCAGCGCCGCGCAGTTCATCGCTACCGCTCCCCACGAAGAAATCACCCGTGTGTTCAAGGAATACGGCGAAGAGCGCTTCGCTGGCCGCATGGCGCGTGCCGTGGTCGAACGCCGGGAAATCCAGCCGTTCGAGCGCACGGCCGACCTGGCTGAGGTGCTGAAAGTCGCCAACCCTGCATGGGAAAAGGGCAAGAACCCGGCAACCCGTGCGTTCCAGGGCCTGCGTATTCACGTCAACAACGAATTGGGCGACCTGGAAGCCGGCCTCGAAGCCGCCCTGGAAGCTCTGGAAGTGGGCGGTCGCCTGGTGGTGATCAGCTTCCACTCCCTGGAAGACCGTATCGTCAAATTGTTCATGCGTCGCCTGGTCAAGGGCGAGTCCGACAACCTGCCGCGCAACCTGCCGGTGCGTTACGAAGCTTTTGTGCCGAAAATCAAAATCCATGGCAAAGCGCAGTTCGCTTCCGAAGCCGAACTCAAGGCCAACCCACGTGCCCGTAGCGCTGTCATGCGCGTTGCGGAGAAGTTGCGGTGAGCAAGCTTTTCGCCAAGCCCCTCCCGGGCGGCAGCTTCTTTATGTTGCTGCTATTTGTTGGCGTGCTGGTGTCCGCGATTGCGGTGTCCTACAGCGCCCACTACAACCGTCAACTGCTCAATACCCTGTACGGGGAATTGAGCGTGCGCGACAAGGCGCAGGCGGAGTGGGGCCGGTTGATCCTCGAGCAAAGTACCTGGACGGCCCACAGCCGCATCGAAGTGCTGGCCACTGAACAACTGAAGATGCACATCCCGGGCGCTGCAGAAGTTCGCATGGTGGCGCCATGATGAAACTCGAGGGCGCACTCTACCCGTGGCGTTTCCGCGTAGTGCTGGGGTTGCTGGCACTGATGGTGGGCGCGATTGCCTGGCGGATTATCGACCTGCAAGTGGTGGACCGTGACTTCCTGATCGGCCAGGGCGATGCCCGTAGCCTGCGGCATATCCCGATTCCTGCACACCGCGGCCTGATCACCGACCGTAACGGCGAGCCCCTGGCCGTCAGTACGCCGGTGACCACCCTGTGGGCCAACGCCAAGGAAATGCAGACCGCCAAAGACAAATGGCCGGAACTCGCTGCTGCCTTGGGCCAGGACCCGAAAGCCCTGAGCGAACGCCTCGAAGCCCAGGCCAATAAAGAATTCATCTACCTGGTTCGCGGGCTCACCCCCGAACAAGGCCAGCAAGTACTCGACCTTAAAGTCCCCGGTGTCTACGGCATCGAGGAATTTCGGCGTTTCTACCCGGCCGGCGAAACCACTGCCCATATGGTGGGTTTCACCGACATTGATGATCACGGTCGCGAAGGCGTGGAACTCGCCTACGACGAATGGCTGGCCGGGGTTCCCGGCAAGCGACAGGTCATCAAGGATCGGCGCGGCAGACTGATCAAGGATGTCCAGGTCACCAAAAACGCCAAGGCCGGTAAGCCCTTGGCGTTGTCGATTGACCTGCGCCTGCAATACCTGGCCAACCGTGAGCTGCGTAACGCGATCATCGAGAACGGTGCGAAAGCCGGCAGCCTGGTGATCATGGACGTGAAGACCGGCGAGATTCTCGCCATGGTCAACCAGCCGACCTACAACCCGAATAACCGTCGCAACCTGCAGCCGGCGATGATGCGCAACCGCGCCATGATCGACGTGTTCGAGCCGGGTTCGACCATGAAAGCCATTTCCATGAGTGCCGCCCTGGAAACCGGGCGCTGGAAACCGGCCGATAAGGTCGAGGTTTACCCGGGCACATTGCAGCTGGGCAAATACACCATTCGTGACGTGTCGCGCACCGAAGGTCCGGTGCTGGATTTGACAGGTATCCTGATCAACTCCAGTAACGTGGGCATGAGTAAAGTCGCCTTCGATATCGGCGGCGAAGCCATCTACCACCTCGCGCAGAAAGTCGGCCTGGGGCAACCCACCGGCCTGGACTTCCCGGGCGAACGTGTGGGCAACCTGCCGAACTACCGTGACTGGAAAAAGGCCGAAACCGCCACGCTTTCCTATGGTTATGGCCTGTCGGTGACAGCCATCCAGCTGGCCCACGCCTTCTCGGTGCTGGCCAACAACGGCCGCATGGTGCCGCTGAGCCTGATCCACCTGGACGAGGCGCCGCCTGCGACCCAGGTGATCCCGGAAAACGTCGCCAAGACCATGCAAGGCATGCTGCAACAAGTGATCGAAGCACCACGTGGCGTGTTCCGTGCCCAGGTGCCGGCGTATCACGTGGCAGGCAAGTCCGGTACCGCGCGTAAAACCGCCGTGGGTACCAAGGGCTACGCCGAAAACTCCTACCGCTCGCTGTTCGCAGGCTTCGGCCCGATGAGCGATCCGCGCTACGCCATCGTCGTGGTGATCGATGAGCCGAGCAAAGCCGGTTACTTCGGTGGCCTGGTATCGGCGCCGGTGTTCAGCAAGGTGATGTCCGGGACGTTGCGCCTGATGAACATCACGCCGGACAACCTGCCGGCTACCCAACAAGCGAACGCCGGCCCGCCGGCCGCTGCTGTAAAAGCCAATGGAGGGCGCGGCTGATGTCTCTGAGCCTGAACAAGATTTTTGCCCACGCCGGCCGCGATCTGCTGATTCGCGAGTTGACCCTGGACAGCCGTAATGTGCGTGCCGGCGACCTGTTCCTGGCAGTGCCGGGTGGCAAGTTCGACGGCCGTGACCATATCGCCGACGCGCTGCAACGCGGCGCTGCGGCAGTAGCCTATGAAGTGGAAGGCGCCACCGTGCTGCCGATCACCGACGTGCCTTTGATTCCGGTCAAGGGCCTGGCTGCGCAATTGTCGGACATCGCCGGGCGCTTTTATGGCGACCCGAGCCGCACCCTGAACCTGGTGGGCGTGACCGGTACCAACGGCAAGACCAGCGTGACCCAATTGGTTGCCCAGGCGCTTGACCTGCTGGGTCAGCATTGCGGCATCGTCGGCACCCTGGGCACCGGTTTCTACGGCGCGCTGCAAAGCGGGCTGCACACCACGCCTAACCCGATTGCCGTGCAAGCGACCCTGGCCGACCTGAAAAAGGCCGGTGCCAAGGCGGTTGCCATGGAAGTCTCGTCCCACGGTCTGGACCAGGGGCGCGTGACTGCCCTGGCGTTCGACGTGGCGGTGATGACCAACCTGTCCCGCGATCACCTGGATTACCACGGGACCATGGAGGCCTACGCCGCCACCAAGGCCCGGCTGTTTGCCTGGAATGACCTGAAGTGCCGGGTGGTCAACCTGGACGACGAATTCGGTCGCCAACTGGCCGCCGCCCAAGGCGACGGTCGCCTGATCAGCTACAGCCTGGAAGACTCCAGCGCCTACCTGTATTGCCGTGAAGCCACCTTTGATGACGAAGGCGTGCGCGCCACGCTGGTTACGCCACAGGGCGAGCACCATTTGCGCAGCACCTTGCTCGGGCGTTTCAACCTGAGCAACGTATTGGCCGCCGTCGGTGCCTTGCTTGGCCTGGATTACGCCCTCGACGAAATCCTGCGGGTGTTGCCGAAGCTGGAAGGCCCGGCCGGTCGCATGCAACGCCTCGGCGGCGGCACCCAGCCGCTGGTGGTGGTCGATTACGCCCACACGCCGGACGCCCTGGAAAAAATCCTGCAGGCCCTGCGCCCCCACGCCAAGGGTAAATTGCTGTGCCTGTTCGGCTGTGGCGGTGACCGCGATCGCGGCAAGCGCCCGCTGATGGCGGAAATCGTCGAGCGCCTGGCCGACGGTGTGCTCGTCACTGACGACAACCCGCGCAGCGAAGACCCAAGCCAGATTTTCGATGACATTCGTGTCGGCTTTAAAGATGCGTCCAAGGCGACGTTCGTCGCCGGTCGCGGTGCAGCCATCGCCCAATTGATCGCCGGCGCAAGTGCTGACGACGTGGTGGTGCTGGCCGGTAAAGGTCACGAGGACTATCAGGAAATCAACGGCGAACGCCACGCCTTCTCCGATCTGGTCGAGGCTGATCATGCCCTGACCGCGTGGGAGGTGGCTCATGCTTAAGCCGCTTAAATTCAGCGAACTGACCCAGGCCTTGTCGGCCCGTGTGCTGTCGGCTGATTGCAGCTTTGATGGCGTCAGCATCGACAGCCGGACGATCAAGCCCGGGCAACTGTTTGTCGCCTTGGCCGGCCCGAGTTTCGATGGCCATGACTACCTGAATGACGTCGCTGCCAAAGGCGCTGTCGGCGCTCTGGTGCAGCGCGAAGTCGCTGACTCGACGCTGCCACAATTGCTGGTCGCCGACACCCGCCTGGCCCTCGGCCAACTGGGGGCGCTGAACCGTGCCGCCTTCACCAAGCCTGTTGCGGCGATCACCGGTTCCAGCGGCAAGACCACGGTCAAGGAACTGCTGGCCGGCATCCTGCGCACGCGCGGCCCGGTCCTGGCGACCCGTGGCAACCTGAACAATGACTTCGGCGCTCCGCTGACCCTGCTCGAACTGGCCCCGGAACACACGGCGGCCGTCATTGAGCTGGGTGCTTCGCGCATCGGCGAAATCGCCTACACCGTGGCCATGACCAAGCCTCATGTCGCGGTGATCAGCAACGCCGGTACTGCCCACGTCGGCGAGTTTGGCGGCCCTGAAAAGATCGTCGAAGCCAAGGGCGAAATCATCGAAGGCCTCGACGCATCCGGCACTGCCGTGCTGAACCTCGATGACAAGGCCTTCGAAACCTGGCGTGTCCGTGCCGCCGGTCGCAAGGTGTTGAGCTTCGCGGTGCACAACGCCGCTGCCGATTTCCATGCCTCGAATATCAAGGCCGACGCCCGTGGCTGCCCGTCCTTCACCCTGCATACCCCGCAAGGTGACGAGCACGTACAACTGAACCTGCTGGGCAACCACAACGTCGCCAATGCCCTGGCTGCCGCCGCCGCCGCCCACGTGCTGGGCGTGTCGTTGTTTGGCATTGCCACCGGCCTTGGCGCCGTGCAACCGGTCAAGGGGCGCACCGTCGCGCAACTGGCCAGCAACGGCATGCGCGTGATTGATGACACCTACAACGCCAACCAGTCCTCGATCTGTGCCGCCATCGACCTGCTGACCGGTTTCGCCGGTCGCAAGGTGCTGGTGCTGGGGGATATCGCCGAGCTGGGCGAGTGGGCCGAACAGTCTCACCGTGAAGTCGGCGCGTACGCAACTGGCAAGGTCGATGCCCTGTACGCCGTTGGCCCGAACATGCTGCACGCCGTGGACACCTTCGGGCCGGGCGCCAGGCATTTCGCCAGCCAGGCCGAACTGATCCAGGCACTGAGTGCGGCTGAACAAGACAAACACACCACTATTTTGATCAAGGGATCGCGCAGCGCGGTGATGGAAAACGTCGTCGCGGCCTTGTGTGGCTCAAGTACGGAGAAACATTAATGCTGCTGCTGCTGGCTGAGTATCTGCAACAGTTCCACAAAGGCTTCGCGGTCTTTCAGTACCTGACCCTGCGCGGGATCCTGGGTGTGCTGACCGCGCTGTCGTTGTCGCTGTTCCTCGGGCCATGGATGATCCGTACCCTGCAAAACCTGCAGATTGGCCAGTCGGTACGCAACGACGGCCCGCAGTCGCACCTGTCCAAATCCGGCACCCCGACCATGGGCGGCGCGTTGATCCTGTCGTCCATCGGCATCAGTACGCTGCTGTGGGCTGACCTGCATAACCGTTATGTCTGGACCGTGCTGCTGGTGACCCTGTTGTTCGGCGCCATCGGTTGGGTAGATGACTACCGCAAGGTGATCGAGAAGAACTCCAAGGGGCTGCCAAGCCGCTGGAAGTATTTCTGGCAGTCGGTGTTCGGCCTCGGCGCGGCGATCTTCCTGTTCATGACTGCGCCAAGCGCGGTGGAAACCACCCTGATCATCCCGATGCTCAAGGACGCCAGCATTCCACTGGGCGTCGGCTTCGTGGTGCTGACCTACTTCGTGATCGTCGGCTCCAGCAACGCGGTCAACCTGACGGACGGCCTCGACGGCCTGGCGATCATGCCGACGGTGATGGTGGGCGGTGCCCTCGGCATCTTCTGCTACCTGTCGGGTAACGTGAAATTCGCTGAATACCTGCTGATCCCTTATGTACCGGGCGCGGGCGAACTGATTGTGTTCTGCGGTGCGTTGATCGGTGCGGGCCTGGGCTTCCTGTGGTTCAACACCTACCCCGCACAAGTCTTCATGGGCGACGTCGGCGCACTGGCGCTGGGCGCGGCCCTGGGCACCATCGCGGTGATCGTCCGTCAGGAAATCGTCCTGTTCATCATGGGCGGTGTGTTCGTGATGGAAACCCTGTCGGTGGTGATCCAGGTTGCCTCCTTCAAATTGACCGGGCGCCGCGTATTCCGCATGGCGCCGATTCACCACCACTTTGAACTCAAGGGCTGGCCTGAGCCGCGGGTGATTGTCCGTTTCTGGATTATCACCGTGATTCTGGTTCTGTTCGGCCTTGCCACCCTGAAACTGAGGTAGAAACGAGTGTCCCTGATCGCTTCAGACCACTTCCGCATCGTTGTCGGCCTCGGCAAGAGCGGCATGTCCCTGGTTCGCTTCCTGGCGAACCGGGGCACGTCGTTTGCCGTGGCCGATACGCGGGAAAATCCACCGGAGCTGGTCACGCTGCGCCGTGACTACCCGCACGTGGAAGTGCGTTGTGGCGAGCTGGATGTTGAGTTTCTATGCCGTGCCGATGAGCTCTACGTGAGCCCCGGCCTGGCCCTGGCGACCCCGGCCCTGCAAGCGGCGGCGGCCCGTGGCGTGAAGTTGTCCGGCGATATCGAGCTGTTCGCGCGTAACGCGAAGGCGCCGATCGTGGCCATCAGCGGTTCCAATGCCAAAAGCACCGTGACCACCCTGGTGGGCGAGATGGCGGCTGCGGCCGGCAAGCGCGTGGCCGTGGGCGGCAACCTCGGCACGCCGGCGCTGGACCTGCTCAACGACGACGTCGAGCTGTACGTGATGGAGCTGTCGAGCTTCCAGCTGGAAACCACTGACCAGCTCAACGCCGAAGTGGCCACCGTGCTCAACGTCAGCGAAGACCACATGGACCGCTACAGCGGCCTGCCGGCGTATCACCTGGCCAAGCACCGGATCTTCCGTGGCGCGCGGCAAGTGGTGGTGAACCGTCAGGATGCCCTGAGCCGTCCGCTGATCGGCGAAGGTCTGCCGTGCTGGACCTTCGGCCTGAACAAGCCTGACTTCAAGGCCTTCGGCCTTCGGGAAGAGAACGGCGAGAAATACCTGGCCTTCGAATTCCAGAACCTGATGCCGGTGCGCGAACTGAAAATCCGTGGTGCCCACAACCAGGCCAACGCCCTGGCGGCGCTGGCGCTCGGTCACGCAGTTGGCTTGCCGTTCGACGCCATGCTCTCGGCCCTGCGCAGCTTTGCCGGCCTTGAGCATCGCTGCCAGTGGGTTCGCGAGCTGGCTGGTGTTGGCTATTACAACGATTCCAAGGCCACCAACGTCGGTGCGGCACTCGCTGCCATCGAAGGCTTGGGTGCCGACATTCAGGGCAAGGTCGTGCTGATCGCCGGTGGCGACGGCAAGGGTGCCGACTTCAAGGACCTTAAAGGCCCGGTCGCCGCCAACTGCCGCGCCGTGGTGTTGATGGGCCGTGATTCCGGCCTGATCGCCGATGCCCTGGGCGACGCCGTACCGCAGGTGCGCGCGCAGTCCCTGGACGATGCCATCGCCCAATCCAAAGCCTTGGCTCAGCCGGGCGACGTGGTGCTGCTGTCGCCTGCCTGCGCCAGTTTCGACATGTTCAAGAACTACGAAGAGCGCGGCCAGCTGTTCGCCCGCGCCGTGGAGGCCTTGGCATGAGTATCAATTTCCGTAACATCATCAAGCCGTACCCGTCGCCGATCATTACCGGGCGCGGTATCGACCTTGATTTCCCTATGCTTGCCGGTTGCCTCGCGTTGCTGGGCCTGGGCCTGGTGATGATCACCTCGGCCTCCTCGGAAGTGGCCGCGGTGCAATCGGGCAACACCCTGTACATGATGATCCGTCACCTGGTGTACCTGGTGATTGGCCTTGGCGCATGCATCGTCACCATGATGATCCCGATCGCCACCTGGCAGCGCCTGGGTTGGCTGATGCTGGTGGGCGCCTTCGGCCTGTTGGTGATGGTGATCCTGCCCGGCATCGGGCGTGAGGTGAACGGCTCGATGCGCTGGATCGGCTTCGGTGCGTTCAACGTGCAGCCGTCGGAAATCGCCAAGGTGTTCGTGGTGATCTACCTCGCCGGCTACCTGGTGCGGCGCCAGAAAGAAGTACGCGAAAGCTGGATGGGCTTCTTCAAGCCGTTCATCGTGCTGCTGCCCATGGCCGGCCTGTTGCTGATGGAGCCGGACTTCGGTGCCACCGTTGTAATGATGGGCGCGGCGGCGGCGATGCTGTTCCTCGGTGGCGTCGGCCTGTTCCGCTTCACCCTGATGGTGGTGCTGGCGGTGGCGGCCGTGACGATTCTGGTGCAGGCGCAACCCTACCGGATGGCCCGTCTGATTACCTTTACCGACCCGTGGTCCGATCAGTTCGGTTCCGGCTACCAGTTGACCCAGGCGTTGATCGCCTTCGGTCGGGGTGAGTGGCTGGGCGTGGGCCTGGGCAATAGCGTGCAGAAGCAGTTCTACCTGCCGGAAGCCCACACCGACTTCGTGTTCTCGGTACTCGCCGAAGAGCTGGGCGTGGTCGGTTCGCTGTGCACCGTCGCGCTGTTCGTGTTCGTGTGTGTTCGCGGCATGTACATCGGCTTGTGGGCCGAAAAGGCCAAGCAATATTTCGCCGCCTACGTGGCGTACGGCTTGTCGTTCCTGTGGATCGGCCAGTTCCTGATCAACATCGGGGTGAACGTCGGCCTGCTGCCGACCAAGGGCCTGACCTTGCCGTTCCTCAGTTACGGCGGCAGCTCGTTGGTGATTTGCTGCGCCTGTCTCGGGTTGTTGCTGCGTATCGAGTGGGAGAGTCGGACCCACCTGGGCAGCGAAGAGATGGAGTTCAGCGAAAGCGACTTCGCCGAGGAGCCGAACCATGGGCGCTAACGTGCTGATCATGGCAGGCGGCACCGGTGGCCACGTGTTCCCGGCGCTGGCCTGTGCCCGTGAGTTCCAGAACCGTGGCTACACCGTGCATTGGCTCGGTACGCCGCGCGGCATCGAAAATGATCTGGTACCGAATGCCGGCTTGCCGCTGCATTTGATCAACGTCACCGGCTTGCGTGGCAAGGGCAAATTGTCCCTGCTGAAGGCGCCGTTCGTGTTGCTCAAGGCCGTGTGGCAAGCGCGCAAGGTGATCCGCGAAGTGAAGCCGGTATGCGTGCTGGGCTTTGGTGGCTACGTGACCGGCCCGGGCGGTGTTGCGGCAAGACTCGCCGGCGTGCCAGTGATCGTCCACGAGCAGAATGCCGTGGCCGGCACTGCCAACCGCCTGCTGGTGCCCTTGGCTGCACGGGTATGCGAGGCGTTTCCGAAGACCTTTGGTGCCGCGGACAAGCTGCGTACCACCGGCAACCCGGTGCGTACCGAACTGTTCATGGACATCGCCCGCCAGCCATTGGCCGGTCGCAAGGCGCACCTGTTGATCCTGGGCGGAAGCCTGGGCGCCGAACCGTTGAACAAATTGCTGCCTGAAGCGGTGTCGCAACTCCCCGTGGAGCTGCGCCCGGAGATCTTCCATCAGGCCGGCAAGAACCACGATGAAGTGACCGCCACGCGCTACCGCGATGCGGGTGTGGAGGCGAATGTGCAGCCCTTCATCAAAGACATGGCCCAAGCCTATGGCTGGGCCGACCTGGTGGTCTGTCGCGCAGGTGCGTTGACCGTCAGTGAACTGGCCGCCGCCGGTCTGCCGTCCTTGCTGGTGCCTTTGCCCCACGCGATCGACGATCACCAGACCCGCAACGCCGAATATTTGGCCGGGGAGGGCGCTGCCTTCCTGCTGCCGCAAAGAACGACTGGCGCCGCCGATTTGGCCGCACGCCTGACCGAGGTTTTGATGCAACCGGAACGACTGAACAGCATGGCGAGCACCGCAAGCCGCCTGGCCAAACCTGACGCAACCCGCACCGTGGTCGATATCTGCCTGGAGGTGGCCCATGGTTGAGAATCAGAAAGCCATGCCGCAACCGGAAATGCGCCGCATCCGTCGCATCCATTTCGTCGGTATCGGCGGCGTGGGCATGTGCGGGATCGCCGAAGTGTTGCTGAACCTGGGTTACCAGGTGTCCGGCTCCGACCTGAAAATGTCGCCGGTCACCGAGCGCCTGGAATCGTTTGGCGCAAAAATCTTTATCGGCCACCGCGCCGAGAACGCTGCCGAAGCCGACGTACTGGTGGTCTCCAGCGCTGTGAACACCTCCAACCCGGAAGTGGCCACCGCCCTTGAACGCCGCATTCCCGTAGTGCCGCGTGCCGAAATGCTGGCTGAGCTGATGCGCTACCGCCACGGCATCGCCGTCGCCGGTACCCACGGCAAGACCACCACCACCAGCCTGATCGCCTCGGTGTTCGCCGCCGGTGGCCTGGACCCGACGTTCGTCATCGGTGGCCGCCTGAATGCAGCCGGCACCAATGCACAACTGGGGACCAGCCGTTACCTGATCGCCGAAGCCGATGAAAGCGACGCCAGCTTCCTGCACCTGCAACCGCTGGTGGCCGTGGTGACCAACATCGACGCCGACCACATGGCGACCTACGACGGTGACTTCAACAAACTGAAGAAAACCTTCGTCGAGTTCCTGCACAACCTGCCGTTCTACGGTCTGGCCGTGGTGTGCCTGGACGATCCGGTGGTGCGCGAAATCCTGCCGCTGGTGAAGCGTCCGACCGTGACCTACGGCTTCAGCGAAGACTGCGACGTGCGCGCGATCAATGTGCGCCAGCAAGGCATGCAGACTTTCTTCACCGTGCTGCGTCCTGACCGCGAGCCGCTGGATGTCTCGGTGAACATGCCGGGCAACCACAACGTACTCAACTCCCTGGCGACCATCTGCATCGCCTCCGACGAAGGCGTCAGCGATGAAGCCATTGTCGAAGGCCTGTCGGGTTTTGCCGGTGTGGGTCGTCGCTTCCAGGTCTACGGCGAACTGCCGGTGGACGGCGGCAACGTGATGCTGGTGGACGACTACGGTCACCACCCGACCGAAGTCGCAGCGGTGATCAAGGCCGTACGCGGTGGTTGGCCGGAACGCCGCCTGGTGATGGTGTACCAGCCGCACCGCTACAGCCGTACCCGCGACCTGTACGACGATTTCGTCAATGTACTGGCGGATGCCAACGTGTTGCTGCTGATGGAAGTCTACCCGGCCGGTGAAGAACCGATCCCGGGTGCCGACAGCCGCAAGCTGTGCAACAGCATCCGTCAACGCGGCCAGTTGGACCCGATCTACATCGAGCGTGGTGTGGACCTGGCGCCGATCGTCAAGCCGCTGCTGCGTGCCGGCGACATCCTGCTGTGCCAGGGTGCCGGTGACATCGGTGGCCTCGCCCCTAAATTGCTGGCAAGCCCGCTGTTTGCCGCCGCACAGGGGAAGTCGAAATGACCACTGACTACGGCTCCCTGTTCTCGACCATTCAACCTGCCGACTTCGGCCGGGTTGCGGTGCTGTTCGGTGGCAAGAGCGCTGAGCGTGAAGTGTCGCTGAAGTCCGGCAATGCCGTGCTGGAAGCGCTGCAAAGTGCCGGTGTGAATGCGTTCGGCATCGACGTGGGTGATGACTTCCTGTCGCGCCTGCAGGCCGAGAAGATCGACCGCGCCTTCATCATTCTTCACGGCCGTGGCGGTGAAGACGGCAGCATGCAGGGCCTGCTGGAGTGCCTGGGCATTCCGTATACCGGCAGCGGCATCCTCGCTTCGGCCCTGGCCATGGACAAGTTGCGCACCAAGCAGGTGTGGCACAGCCTGGGTATTCCGACTCCGCGTCACAGCGTGCTGTGCAGCGAAGACGATTGTATTTCTGCAGCCAAGGAACTGGGCCTGCCTTTGATCGTCAAACCAGCCCATGAAGGCTCCAGTATCGGCATGGCTAAAGTGAACTCAGCCGCCGAATTGATTGACGCATGGAAAGCGGCCAGTACCTACGATTCGCAAGTGTTGGTGGAACAGTGGATTCAAGGTCCCGAGTTCACCATCGCTACTCTGCGTGGCCAGGTATTGCCGCCCATCGCATTGGGCACGCCCCACACCTTTTACGACTACGACGCCAAGTATGTGGCCTCCGATACCCAGTACCGGATCCCGTGCGGCCTCGACGCAGCCAAGGAACAGGAATTGATGGACCTCACGGCGAAAGCCTGTGAGGCGCTGGGTATCGCCGGTTGGGCGCGGGCAGACGTGATGCAGGATGACCAGGGGAACTTCTGGTTCCTGGAAGTCAACACTGCACCCGGGATGACCGACCACAGCCTGGTACCCATGGCCGCTCGTGCCGCCGGCCTGGATTTCCAGCAGTTGGTGCTGGCGATCCTGGCAGCAAGCATAGAGCCACGAGGCTAAGACCATGAACGGCGCATCGCTTCGTCATCAGCAACCCGCTCCCGGCCGCAAGCCGGTGCCGCGTGGTGCCAGCCGAATGGTGGCTAAAGAGCCGATGTCGGCGCGCATGCCGAAAGCCAACTTTGGTTTTCTCAAGGCGCTGTTCTGGCCGGTGATCCTGGTGGCCCTGGGGTTCGGTACGTATGAAGGCGCCCAGCGCCTGCTGCCGTATGCCGACCGGCCGATCACCAAGATCAGCGTGCAGGGTGACTTGAGCTACATCAGCCAGCAAGCCGTGCAGCAGCGAATCGCCCCGTTTGTGGCGTCGAGCTTCTTCACCATCGACCTGGCAGGCATGCGCTCCGAGCTGGAACAGATGCCATGGATTGCCCACGCCGAAGTACGTCGCGTGTGGCCGGATCAAGTGACGATCCGCCTGGAAGAACAACTGCCCGTGGCCCGTTGGGGTGATGGTGCGCTGTTGAACAACCAGGGCCAGGCGTTTGCACCTCGCGAAGTGGCGAATTACGAGCACCTGCCGCAGTTGTTCGGACCGCAGCGGGCGCAGCAGCAAGTGATGCAGCAGTACCAGGCGTTGAGCCAGATGCTGCGGCCGTTGGGCTTCTCGATTGCGCGACTGGAATTGCGCGAGCGGGGCAGCTGGTTTTTGACCACGGGTGCAGGCAGTTCCGGCCCGGGCATCGAGTTGTTGCTGGGACGCGGCAACCTGGTGGAAAAGATGCGCCGTTTTATCGCCATCTATGAAAAGACCTTGAAAGAACAGATTACGAACATTGCGAGCATCGACCTGCGTTACGCCAACGGCCTTGCCGTCGGCTGGCGGGCCCCTGCGGCGCCCACGGCAGCGCAACCTGCTGTCGCGAAGAATTAAGAAGAGGCAGGACCCATGGCAAACGTGCAAAGCGGCAAAATGATCGTCGGTCTGGATATCGGCACCTCCAAGGTGGTGGCGCTGGTAGGCGAGGTCGCGGACGACGGCACGCTGGAAATCGTCGGAATCGGCACGCATCCGTCCCGGGGCCTGAAGAAGGGCGTGGTGGTGAATATTGAATCCACCGTGCAATCGATCCAGCGCGCCATCGAAGAAGCGCAGCTGATGGCCGGTTGCCGGATTCACTCGGCATTTGTCGGCGTTGCCGGCAACCACATCCGCAGCCTGAATTCCCACGGCATCGTCGCGATTCGCGACCGCGAAGTCAGCTCGGCTGACCTGGAGCGGGTACTCGACGCAGCGCAAGCCGTGGCGATCCCGGCTGACCAGCGCGTGCTGCACACCCTGCCGCAGGACTACGTGATCGATAACCAGGAAGGCGTTCGCGAGCCCCTGGGCATGTCGGGCGTACGTCTGGAAGCCAAGGTTCACGTAGTGACCTGCGCCGTCAACGCTGCACAGAACATTGAAAAATGCGTGCGCCGCTGCGGCCTGGAAATCGACGACATCATTCTCGAGCAGTTGGCTTCGGCTTACTCGGTACTGACCGACGACGAAAAAGAACTGGGCGTGTGCCTGGTGGACATCGGCGGCGGCACCACGGACATCGCGATCTTCACCGAGGGTGCGATTCGTCACACCGCCGTGATCCCGATTGCCGGTGATCAGGTGACCAACGACATCGCCATGGCGTTGCGCACACCGACCCAGTACGCCGAAGAAATCAAGATCCGTTACGCCTGCGCCCTGGCCAAGCTGGCCGGTGCCGGTGAAACCATCAAGGTGCCAAGCGTGGGCGACCGTCCACCGCGCGAACTGTCGCGCCAGGCATTGGCCGAAGTGGTCGAGCCGCGCTACGACGAACTGTTCACCCTGATCCAGGCTGAACTGCGTCGCAGCGGCTACGAAGATTTGATCCCGGCCGGCATCGTGCTGACCGGTGGCACCTCGAAGATGGAAGGCGCGGTCGAACTGGCCGAGGAAATCTTCCACATGCCGGTCCGCCTGGGCGTGCCCCATGGCGTGAAAGGCCTGGGCGACGTAGTGCGCAACCCGATTTATTCCACCGGTGTGGGCTTGCTGTTGTACGGGCTGCAAAAGCAGACCGACGGCATTTCCCTGTCGGGCCCGAGCAACCGCGACAGCTACAGAAGCGACGACGAAGCGAAAGCGCCGTTGTTCGAGCGGTTGCAGGCTTGGGTGAAAGGCAATTTCTAAAGATTTACCGCAACACCGTTTCAAGTAGTAGGCGAAAAAACTAGAGAAATGAAAGGAGAGGGAAAATGTTCGAACTCGTAGACAACATCCCCGCAAGCCCGGTCATCAAAGTGATCGGCGTCGGCGGTGGCGGCGGCAACGCTGTCAACCACATGGTCAAGAGCAACATTGAAGGCGTTGAATTCATCTGCGCCAACACTGACGCCCAGGCCCTCAAAAGCATCGGTGCACGCACCATCCTGCAATTGGGCACAGCCGTGACCAAGGGCCTGGGTGCCGGCGCGAATCCGGAAGTCGGCCGTCAAGCCGCCCTGGAAGACCGCGAGCGCATCGCTGAAGTGCTGCAAGGCACCAACATGGTGTTCATCACCACGGGCATGGGCGGTGGTACCGGTACCGGTGCTGCGCCGATCATTGCCGAAGTGGCCAAGGAAATGGGGATCCTGACGGTTGCCGTCGTGACCCGTCCATTCCCGTTCGAAGGTCGCAAGCGCATGCAGATCGCCGATGAAGGCATCCGTCTGCTGTCCGAAAGCGTCGACTCGTTGATCACCATTCCCAACGAGAAGCTGCTGACCATCCTCGGCAAGGACGCAAGCCTGCTGTCTGCGTTTGCCAAGGCTGACGATGTACTGGCCGGTGCCGTTCGCGGTATCTCCGACATCATCAAGCGTCCGGGCATGATCAACGTCGACTTTGCCGACGTACGTACCGTGATGAGCGAAATGGGCATGGCGATGATGGGCACTGGCTGCGCCAGCGGTCCGAACCGTGCACGTGAAGCTACCGAAGCGGCCATCCGCAACCCGTTGCTGGAAGACGTGAACCTGCAAGGCGCACGCGGCATCCTGGTGAACATCACCGCCGGTCCTGACCTGTCCCTGGGTGAGTACTCCGACGTGGGTAGCATCATCGAAGCCTTCGCTTCCGAGCACGCCATGGTCAAGGTCGGTACCGTTATCGATCCGGACATGCGCGACGAACTGCACGTGACCGTTGTTGCGACCGGCCTGGGTGCGAAAATCGAGAAGCCTGTAAAGGTCATCGACAACACCGTCCATACCAGCCACGCCAGCCAGCAAGCTGCCGCTCCAGCGCCTTCGCGCCAGGAACTGCCGTCTGTGAACTATCGTGACCTGGATCGTCCGACCGTGATGCGCAACCAGGCTCAGGCCGGTGCTGCTGCATCCCGCAGCCCGAATCCGCAAGATGACCTGGACTACCTGGACATCCCGGCTTTCCTGCGTCGTCAGGCCGATTAATGGAATGTATCAGGGCTATGAAGGTGATTGGTGTTCAGCAAAGGTCTGGTCTGCTATTATCGCCAGCCTTTGTTGATACCAGTTCGCAATTTGCGCTGAAGCGGTCCAAGCCATGATTAAACAACGCACCCTGAAGAATATTATCCGTGCCACAGGTGTAGGTCTGCACTCCGGGGAGAAGGTATACCTGACCCTCAAGCCCGCACCTGTCGACACCGGCATCGTGTTTGTTCGTGCCGACCTGGACCCTGTGGTGCAGATACCTGCTCGCGCGGAAAATGTTGGCGAAACCACGATGTCGACCACGTTGGTCAACGGTGACGTCAAAGTGGACACGGTGGAGCACTTGCTCTCGGCCATGGCCGGTCTGGGCATCGATAACGCCTACGTCGAGCTCTCCGCGTCCGAAGTCCCGATCATGGATGGCAGCGCCGGACCCTTCGTATTCTTGATTCAATCTGCCGGCCTGGAAGAACAGGACGCAGCCAAGAAGTTCATTCGCATTCTGCGGGAAGTGACAGTAGAAGACGGCGACAAGCGCGCCACCTTCGTCCCGTTCGAAGGCTTTAAAGTGAGCTTTGAGATCGATTTCGATCACCCGGTATTCCGTGACCGCACCCAAAGTGCAAGCGTGGATTTTTCCAGCACTTCGTTCGTAAAAGAAGTCAGCCGCGCCCGTACCTTTGGTTTCATGAGTGACATCGAGTACCTGCGCAAGCACAACCTCGCACTCGGCGGCAGCGTTGAAAACGCCATTGTGGTCGACGCGGATGGTGTACTGAACGAAGACGGCCTTCGCTATGAAGACGAATTCGTGAAGCACAAGATCCTCGATGCAATCGGTGACCTCTACCTGCTGGGCAATAGCCTGATAGGCGAGTTCAAAGGCTTCAAGTCTGGCCACGCCCTGAACAACCAACTGCTGCGCAAGCTGATTGCACAGACAGATGCCTGGGAAGTCGTGACCTTCGAAGATGCCAGCACCGCACCGATCTCTTACATGCGTCCCGTCGCGGCGGTGTAAGTAACAACTCTCTTTCCTTTTGTTTTTAAAGGCTGCCTTCGGGTGGCCTTTTTTTTGATCGTTCCCACGCTCTGCGTGGTAACGCCTCCTGTGACGCTTCGCGTCACGGCTTTAAAGCGCCGGCATCAACAACGCGATTACGCCCGGTATGCTTGGCCTCATACAGCGCCTGGTCGGCGTTGAGCAGTAATTCCTCCAGCGTGGTGCGGCTGTTTTTGGTCCAGGTACTGAGGCCGATGCTGACGGTAATTGGCACCGTATCCCCGCCCACTCGCGGCAGGTGTTCGACACTGCTGCGGATATGTTCAGCAATCACGCGTGCACCCTGGCTGTCGGTATGCGGCAGCACCACTGCAAATTCTTCCCCGCCATAGCGAGCCGCGAGGTCGGCCGGGCGGCGGATATTGCCCTCGATCACCTGCGCCACCGTGCGCAGTGCCTCGTCGCCACCTTGATGGCCATGTCGGTCGTTGAACGCCTTGAAGTGGTCCACGTCAATCATCAGCACCGTCAACGGCTCGGCCGAACGCTGGGCGCGGTCCCATTCCAGGCGCAGGCGCTGGTCCAGGGTGCGGCGGTTGGCCAGGCCGGTGAGCGCGTCGGTGGCTGCCAGTTCTGACAGCACCTGTTCGGCACGGTGGCGCCTGCGCAGTTCCATGCAAAGCATCCAGGTCAGCCACAAAAGGCCGATGCACAAAATCCCGGTGGCGCCGCTGATCACCAGTGCTGCGCGCTTCCAGGGGGCGAATATGTCATTCGTGGACAGCCCCACGACGACGATCAGCGGTAAATCGCCCACCGTTGAGAAGGTATACAGGCGGTGCTCCTCATCCACACTGGAGGTGCCGCGAAAGTTGCCGTCGCGCTCGTGCAATATGCGCGCGACGTTTGGCCGCTGGCTGAGGTCCTTGTCGATCATGTCCCGTTCCAGCAACGGCTGCTGGGCCAGCAGGATGCCTTGTTGGTTGATCAGGTTGATGGTGCTGTCGCTGCCGATATTCAGGCTGCGGAACAGTTGCTGAAAGTACGACAGGCGCATGGTGGCCACGGCCACGCCGAGGAATCGCCCATCCGGCCCGGAAACCCGGCGGCTGAAAGCGATACGCCATTGGTCATCACACACGCAGCGCGCCATGAAGGGCCGGCTGATGAACAGCCCCAGGTCGGGATTCTGCCGATGGGCCTGGAAGTAGTCGCGGTCGGCGAAGTTGGCGGATTTGGGCGTCTGCAGGGCTGAGTCGGCGATCACGTTGCCATCCTTGTCCAGCAACAGGATGTCGCCTTTGTAGGGCGCCGCTTCCGAACGGTCGAACAGCACCAGGTGACGGATGCCGGCCGATACCCCAGCCAAATCAGTGCGTTCGGTGGCGGCGATCAGGCCTTTGATCGACAAGTCGTACAGCTCGACGTTGCGCAGCACGTCGGCGTCGATCAGTTGGGTGATGTTATTGGCCGTGCGCTGGGCCGCCTGCAACGTGTTGGCGTGTTC
Source organism: Pseudomonas sp. G1002 (assembly GCF_013385455.1). Taxonomy (NCBI): domain Bacteria; kingdom Pseudomonadati; phylum Pseudomonadota; class Gammaproteobacteria; order Pseudomonadales; family Pseudomonadaceae; genus Pseudomonas; species Pseudomonas sp. G1002. Next base: position 158,816 of record NZ_JACAPY010000016.1, on the reverse strand, counting down.
GCGAATCAGCAGCACCGCGACCACCAGCATGATCAGCAGCACCGTGACGCAACTGCCGATGATCAGCAGCAGCTCCGGACGGTGGGTGGGGCGGGGCGGGCGGGTAGTGCCTGGGCTCATCGGGCGTACTTCTGCTTCGAGGATGCCCTTAGCGTAGTTGCTGATAACGGCTTATGTGGCCTGGCTGTGAACGATGCGGTTGCGCCCGGAATGCTTGGCGTCATACAGCGCCCGATCGGCACTCAGCAGCAGCTCTTCCAGCGAGCCACGGCTGCGTTTGTCCCAGGTACTGAGCCCGACGCTGACGGTGACCGACAGCGCGTCGCCGTCCGCCGGTGGCAAGTGCTCCACCGCACTGCGGATATGTTCGGCGATGGTGCTTGCGCCCTCGCCGTCGGTATCCGGCAGGATCACCGCGAACTCTTCGCCGCCGTAGCGCGCGGCCAGGTCGGCGGGGCGACGAATATTGCTGCCGATGACCCGGGCCACGTTGCGCAAGGCCTCGTCGCCACCCTGGTGACCATGGCGGTCGTTGAAGGCCTTGAAGTGGTCGACATCAATCATCAGCAAGGCCAGTGGCTCGCCTGAGCGTTGCGCGCGCTCCCATTCCAGGCGCAGGCGCTGGTCGAGGGTGCGGCGGTTGGCCAGGCCGGTGAGGCCGTCGGTGGCCGCCAGTTCCGACAACACCTTCTCGGCGCGATAGCGGCGGCGCAGTTCCAGGCGCAGCATCCAGGTCAGCCACAACAGCCCCACACACAGTACGCCGGTGGCGCCACTGATCAGCAGGGCGGCGCGCTTCCAGGCGGCAAACACGTCATCGCTCGACAACGCCACCACCACAATCAGCGGCAACCCGCCGACGCTGGTGAAGGTGTACAGCCGTTGCGCGCCACTGATGGCGGAGATGGCGCTGAAACTGCCACTGCCTTCGCGCAGCATTCGCTTGAAGTTGGGCCGCGCGCTCAAGTCCTTGTTGATCATGTCTCTTTCGAGCAGCGGCTGCTGGGCCAACAGGATGCCGTCGTTATTCAGCAGGTTGATGCTGCTGCCGCTGCCGATGGTCAGGCTATTGAACAACTGGTCGAAATACGCCAGGCGCATGGTCGCCACCGCCACACCGGCAAACTCGCCATTGGGCCCGGGCACCCGGCGGCTGAAGGCGATGCGCCAGACTTGATCGCAGTCGCAACGAATCCTGAAGGGCCGACTGATGAACAGCCCGGCATCGGGGTTCTGCTGGTGAACCTGGAAATAATCGCGATTGGCGAAGTTGCGGGGTGTGGGCGCCAGCGTGGAAGAGTCGGCGGTGACCGCGCCGGTTTTGTCCAGCAGCAGGACTTCGCCTTTGAAAGGGGCGGCCGTGGACTGGTCGAACTGCACCATATGCAGGACTTCGGCGGAAACCTGGGGCAGGTCATCGCGAGTGGTTGCGGTGATCAGGCCGTTCAGCGCCAGGTCGTAGAGCTCGACGTTGCGCAGCACATCGGCATTGATCAGTTGGGTGATATTGCTGGTGGAGCGCTTGGCTGCCTGCAAGGCGCTGGCGTGTTCGCGGATCAGCAGTACGGCAACGATGACCACGATCAGCACGACAGTAAGGCCACTGCCCAGAATCAGCAAAAGCTCCGGGCGTGCAGGCAGGGTGAAGGCGCGGCGTTGACTCATGGGACTGGCTTCGGCACTCAAGATGCTGGCAGTTTAGTTCCATGCTGTGAAAAATAAGTCGTCGCCGCTAAAAGAAAGCCTGAAGGTTAAAAAACGTCAATCGGATAGTCGACGATCACGCGGTACTCATCCACGTCCCGGTCCACTGCCGCGTAGCCATTGCCGCCGCGATTGGTCGCCCATTGCAGGCGCACGGCCAGGTCCTTGGCCTTGCCGCCTTGCACCACGTACTTGAGGTCGATGTCCCGTTCCCAGTGCTTGGCGTTCTTGCCGTCGGCACTGTACCAGGATGAGTAACCACGGCTGTCCGGATCGACCGTGGTCAGGTCGGTCTTGCCGCTGATATACGACACCGCCGAGGTCAGGCCCGGCAGGCCCAGCCCGACGAAGTCATAGGCGTACTTGAGCTTCCACGAGCGCTCGTTGGGGCCGTTGAAGTCGGAGTATTGCTGGGAGTTGTCCAGGTAGATGCTGTCGCCCTGGCTGATGTAGTCGAACGGCGTGTTGCCGTTGACCCGCTGGTAGGCGGCGGTAACGCTGTGATTGCCCACGCCCACGGTGAAATGCAGGCTGTAGGTGTTGTTGTCGATGTTGCCCAGCAAGGCTTTGCCGGTCTCCTGAGTGTGGTAGTAGTGCAGGCCCGGGTTCAGGCTGACCAGCTCGTTCAACTGCCAGGTGTAGTCCAGGTCGTAGTAGTACTGGTTCCAGATGTCCTTGAGTTCGGACGCGTACAGGTTGCTGGTCAGCCCCGGCACGCCGCTGAAGGACACGCCGGCCCAGTCCAGGTGGCGGCTGTCTTCGCCATTGGGCAATGCGCCGTAGCTGGTGCCGATGCGGCGACGGCCGCTCTGGTTGTAGAGCTTGGTGAAGCTGGCCTGGCCGCCCTCGAACATCCAGCCGTCCAGGCTGTGGTTGGTCAGGCTCACGCCGCGGAAGGTCTGGGGCAGCATGCGGGTCATGCCGCCGGCAATCACCGGGTTGTTGAGGAACAGGTCGCCGGCTTTCAGTTCGGTGTCGAAGGCGCGCATTTTCAGGGTGGCGCCGGCGGTGGAGAACGAGCCGGGCGCTTTGCCGTTGCCGGAGCTTACCGGCAGGATGCTCGAGCCATCGGTGCCGCCACCGCCGTCGAGCTTGAGGCCGAGCATGGCGTTGGCGTCCAGGCCGAAGCCGACGATGCCGGGGGTGTAGCCGGATTCGAAGATGCCGATGAAGCCCTGGCCCCATTCCTTGCTGTCATCGGTGTGAATGTCGCGACGGTCGCGGTTCATGTAGTAGTTGCGGGTGTTGATCTTGAAGCTGGAACCTTCGACGAAGCCGTCGGTGGCCGGGGTGTCTGCCGCGTGGGCAAGGGGAACGATCGTTGCAGCAATCGCGAGGAATAACGGGGTGAACGTCAGCGAGGTTTTCACCGGTGGAGCTCCTTTGGGTCAATCGAAACCGGCCAGTGTTGTTGGGGTTCCTGGCCTTTTTTCAGCGCAAAAAAAAGCCGCTGAACTCAGCGGCTTTAAGACAGATCCCCAGTGTAGAGCCCTGGAAATAAGTCGAGGGAAATCGGGGGAGAGCGGGTCGGTCTTAACCGCTGCGCTCATCGATGCGACAAATTAGCGCAGGTGAGCGGTGCGATACAGAGTGTAACAAGATAATGACTGTTGCCCAAATCGCAACAGTCTGGCAGTGGGGTGTGAGGGGCGGCCTGACAAGCCCTACCCAAGAATGTTAGCGTGCTTGCCATTCCCACGTAGTCGATGAGCCCGCCTTCCATGAAAAAGACCGTCCTCGCCTTCAGCCGCGTCACCCCGGAAATGATCGAACGCCTGCAACAGGATTTCGATGTCATCGCCCCCAACCCCAAGCAGGGCGACATCAACGCCCAGTTCAACGAAGCCTTGCCCCATGCCCACGGCCTGATCGGCGTAGGCCGCAAACTGGGCCGCGCGCAACTGGAAGGTGCGAGCAAACTGGAAGTGGTTTCCAGCGTGTCGGTGGGCTACGACAACTACGACCTGGCGTACTTCAATGAGCGCGGGATCATGCTCACCAACACCCCGGATGTGCTCACCGAAAGCACCGCCGACCTGGCCTTCGCCCTGCTGATGAGCAGCGCCCGCCGCGTCGCCGAACTGGACGCCTGGACCAAGGCCGGCCAGTGGAAAGCCAGCGTCGGCGCGCCGTTGTTTGGCTGTGATGTACACGGCAAGACCCTGGGTATCGTCGGCATGGGCAACATCGGCGCGGCCGTGGCGCGTCGGGGTCGCCTGGGTTTCAATATGCCGATTCTATACAGCGGTAACAGCCGCAAGACCGAACTGGAACAGGAACTCGGCGCGCAGTTTCGCAGCCTCGACCAGTTGCTGGCCGAAGCCGATTTCGTCTGCCTGGTGGTGCCACTGAGCGAGAAAACCCGCCACCTGATCAGCCATCGCGAGCTGGGCCTGATGAAATCCAGTGCGATCCTGGTGAACATCTCCCGTGGCCCGGTGGTGGATGAGCCGGCGCTGATCCAGGCCCTGCAAAACCAGACCATCCGTGGTGCCGGCCTGGATGTGTACGAGCAGGAGCCGCTGTCCGAGTCGCCGCTGTTCCAGCTGAGCAATGCGGTGACCCTGCCGCATATTGGCTCGGCCACCAACGAGACCCGCGAAGCCATGGCCAATCGCGCCCTGGAAAACCTGCGCAGCGCCTTGCTGGGCGAGCGTCCGCAGGATCTGGTAAACCCGCAGGTGTGGAAGGGCTGACGACTGCTTGTTGTAGGTAGGAGCGAGCTTGCTCGCGAAAAGCGTCAACGATAACGCGGGCAGCCTGGATAAACACAGCGCCCTCAGGTTCTTCGCGAGCAAGCTCGCTCCTACAGTTTTTCGCGTGCAAGTCGATAACGGTCTATAGATCGTCATCCCTGATCCACAGAAGGTTTTTATGTCCACCACCAAAGCCCGCGCAGATTCACTCTCGCTTCTGCTCTTTACCTTGCGCAGCGGCAAGCTGATGGCGATCAACCTGCTGAAAGTCAGTGAAATCATTCCCTGCCCGCCGCTGACCAGGCTGCCGGAGTCGCACCCCCACGTCAAAGGCATCGCCACCTTGCGCGGCACCGCGTTGTCGGTGATCGACCTGAGCCGCGCCCTGGGGGAAATGCCCCTGCAAGACCCGGACGGCGGCTGCCTGATCGTCACCGATGTAAGCCGTTCCAAGCAGGGCCTGCATGTGCAGGCGGTAAGCAAGATCGTGCACTGCCTGACCACCGACATTCGCCCGCCGCCGTTTGGTTCCGGCGGTACGCGTTCGTTTATCACCGGTGTGACCCAGGTCGAAGGCGCCCTGGTGCAAGTGCTGGACATCGAGAAAGTCATCCACGGCATCGCCCCGGCGCAGATCGAAGCGGCGCCCACCGACCTGACCATGGAAGAAGCCGAAGTGCTGGGCAACGCCCGAATCCTGGTGGTGGACGACAGCCAGGTGGCCCTGCAGCAGTCGGTGCACACCCTGCGCAACCTCGGCCTCACGTGCCACACCGCCCGCAGCGCCAAGGAAGCCATTGACCGTTTGCTGGAGCTGCAAGGCACCGTCGAGCAAATCAACGTGGTGGTCTCGGACATCGAAATGTCCGAAATGGACGGCTACGCCTTTACCCGAACCCTGCGGGAAACCCCGGACTTCCAGGACCTTTATGTGCTGCTGCACACCTCCCTGGACAGTGCGATGAACAGCGAAAAAGCCCGCTTGGCCGGCGCCAATGCGGTACTCACCAAGTTTTCTTCGCCGGAACTGACCAAGTGCCTGGTGGTAGCCGCCCAGACCGTGGCGCAACAGGGCCTGTGACCGGTGGGTGAATATTTCCAGCTGCTGCGCCGCGACCTCACCGGCAGCCTGCCCGCCCCGCAGTGGCCGGCGGATATCCAGCTGGATCATTACCGCGAAGCCATGGCCCCGGCGATCCATGCGGTATTGAGCCTGGCCCAGGAACAAGGCGGCGGACGGGTCGGCTCCCTTGAGCACTGGCGCCAGCAGTTCGTTACCGATGCCGAGTTCGACCCAAAACTGTGCCTGGTGGCAAGTAACGCCAGCGGCATTCTGGGTGTGTCCCAATGCTGGACCAGCGCCTACATCAAGAACCTGGCCATTCACCCCTGTGCCCAGGGCATGGGGTTGGGCCGTGCGTTATTGCTGCACACCTTCCAGGTGTTCAAGCAACGCGGCGAAGCGTTTGTCGACCTCAAGGTGCTGGAGTCCAACTTGCGGGCACGGCGGCTGTATGAACGTGTGGGCATGGTGTTTGTGCTTCGCGACCTTGTCCCCGAGGACTGACGGCGCTGGCGCATAACTTGCTTTGCACAGAGGCAGAACGGTGAACAGAGGCAAAAACCCGCCACCGTTCATGAGTGCCTTCTGACCTTGCCTGGTGACAGATCCTCCATGAATACCCATTTTTCCTGCGTCGGTTGCGGCAAATGCTGCACCGACCACCATGTGCCCTTGACCCTCGAAGAAGCCCGCAGCTGGGCGGCTGACGGCGGTAATGTCATCGTGCTGGTGGAAGGTTTCCTGGGCAGTGGCCTGGGGCTGCCCGAGTTGCAACGTGACCACGCACAACGCCGTTCCGCCATCGTGCCCAGCGGCAATACCGAGGCGTATGTGGCAATCACGTTTGCCGCCTATAACGCCGGGCGCTGCCGGAATCTTGACGAAGACGACCGTTGCCGCATTTACGAGCGGCGGCCGTTGGTGTGCCGCATCTACCCGATGGAGATCAATCCGCACATCCCGTTGAACCCGGCAGCCAAGGACTGCCCGCCGGAATCCTGGGAGCAGGGGCCGGCGCTGATCGTGGGGGGCGAGTTGATGGACAAGGAGCTGGCCGAGTTGATCCGCCGCTCACGCCAGGCTGACCGCGATGATATCCAGGCCAAGGAAGCCGTGTGCGGGTTGCTGGGCATCCATACCACGGCGCTCAAGGGCGATGGGTTTACCGCGTACTTGCCCGACATGGGCCTGTTTGCCCAGGCGATCGAGTTGGCGACGCAAGAAGTCGTGCAGGCCAATGAGTGGGTGTTTCATGTGTCCGGGATGGACATTGCCGAGCAACTGCTGGATGCCGGCGCCCGGATTGCCACCGAGGTGCCGGCGAACTATGCCTTCATTTCATTGCGGGCGGCTTAAGCGCTAGCGCCGCTTGCCCCAGAATTCCTCCGCCAACCGCCGCAAGTCATCCGCCAGCCCCGCCACGTCCCCTGAGCTGAGCTGGCTCTGCTGGCCAGCGCTGACCGTCACTTCCCCGGCATTGCGAATGCCGATGATGTTGCGATTGATGTCTTCGCTCACCGCACTCTGTTCTTCCACCGCCGCCGCAATCTGCTGGCTCATGGCGGTAATTCGGGTCACTCGCTGGCTGATCCCATCCAGTGCGGCAGCGGCGCGCTGGGCCTGATCGACGCTGGCCTCGACATGCTGGCTGCTTTGCGCCATCGCCTGCACCGCATCCCGGGCGCCGCCTTGCAGGGTGCTGATCATGCGCTGGATCTCATTGGTCGAATCCTGCGTACGCTGGGCCAGGCCTCGTACCTCATCGGCCACCACAGCAAACCCGCGTCCTTGCTCCCCGGCCCGCGCCGCTTCGATGGCGGCATTCAGCGCCAGCAGGTTGGTCTGTTCGGCAATCGCCCGGATCACTTCCAGCACCCCGGAAATATCGCCACTGTGGCTTTCCAGTTGATGGATCACTGCGGTGGCCCGCGCCAGTTCCTCGGACAAACGCAGCACCGCGTCGCGGCTTTCATCCACCCGTTGATGGCCCTCGCGGGTTTCGCTGCCGGCCTGGTCAGCGGCCCTGGACGCCTGCAGCGCGTGCTCGGCGACTTGCGCCACGCTGGCGGCCATTTGATTGATCGCGGCGGCGACCTGATCCGTCTGGGTCTGTTGGCCGAGGCTGCTGGTGTGGCTGCTGTCCAGTTGTTGCACCAGCGCCGCGGCATGGCCGGACAGACGTTGCGACGCATCGCCAATCCGGCCGACCACTGCGCCCACCTGGGCCTCCAGCATCTGCATGGCAAACTCGATACGCCCGAACTCGTCCTTGCGCCCGGTGTAGATCGCCTGGCTCAGCGGGTTATCGGCAATCAGCCGTGCCCGCTGGTTCAACTGTGCCAGGGGCCGTAACAAGCCATGCACACCCGCTACCCCCACGGCGCAGGCCGCCGTTCCCGCCAGCAGTTGCCAGGTCAGCGGATAAGTCGCCAGCTCAAGGCCCAATGCCCAGGTTGCGGCGCAAGCCCCCAGGACCCATGCCGACAGCTTGAAGGTCATGCCCACCACGGGCCGTGCTCGCCGAGTGCCGGCACGCAGGCGGGCATAGGCCCGTTCGGCCCGATGCACCCGCCGTGCATCGGGCTTGGTGCGCACCGATTGATACTCCACCGTCACGCCGTCCCGGGTGACCGGCGTGGCATAGGCACTGACCCAATAGTGATCGCCGTTCTTGCAGCGATTTTTCACCATGCCCATCCACGAGCGACCGCTTTTCAATACCTGCCACATGTGCGCAAACGCCGCGGCCGGCATGTCCGGGTGACGCAGCAGGTTGTGCGGCGTGCCCAGCAGCTCCTCGCGGGTGTAGCCGCTGATATCGATGAAGTCCTGGTTGGCGTAGGTAATTGCGCTGGTCAGGTCGGTGGTCGAGAGGATATTGGCGTCGGGGGCAAAATCCACATTTCGACCGGTGACCGGCAGATTGATCTTCATGGAAAAGCGCGCTCGTGATTGTTGGAGGAGTCGGCAGGGCGTCGACTCTAAGCGCACCGGTTGGGCAAATACTGATCCAGCTCATGTTCCGCGCAATTAATTGGCCATTACGGTCTGGAGAGCGGCGCGTCCAGCCGGTAGGGCTCGATGATGCGTTGGTATTCGCCGCTCTGTTTCAGTTGCTCGAGGGCGTGATTGAGGGCGCTGCGCAAGGCGGTGTCGGGCTTGCGCAGTGCGATCGCCACGCCGTTACCCAGCAGTTCGGTGGAGACGTGAGGGCCGAGGAAGTCGAAAACCTGACCATCAGCGGTGTCGAGCAGCGCCTCACGGATTTCCACGGTGCCTTGCAATGTTGCATCGATGTCGCCTGCCAGCAGGCTGCGGATCAACTCGTCATTGCGCCAGAATGCCTTGACGATGACCCCCTTGGGCGCCCACTTCGACAGGGCGAAGGCTTCGCGGTTGCTGCCCACCAGAACGCCCACGCGCTTGCCCTTCAGTGACCGTGGGGTCGGCTTCAACCCTGATGTCTTGCGGGCCACCAGGCGCGTGGTGATCGGATAAAGGTTATCGGTGAAATTCACCCGCTGGCGCCGTTTCAGTGTAGGGGCCATGCCCATGATCGCGTCGAATTGCCTGGCTTCAAGGGCGGGGAAGTTTTCCACAAGGACCTGGTCGACCCAGGTACACCGCACATTGAGCTGTATGCACAGGGCATTGCCCAGCTCGATGTTCAGCCCTGCAAGCTGGCCATGTTGATTGCGGCTTTGGAAGGGTGGAAATTGCGCAGCAACGGCGAAACGAATTTCATGCCGTGGTTGACCGCTGGCCGCAGTGGTGGAGAAAACGCTGGCCATCAGCGACAACAACAGCACGACACAGGTGCGTATCAGAACCACAGGGGACGTCCTTTTCCAGAAAACCAGCTTTACCACGTCCAGCCCCGAGCGAAAGAGTCGGGGCAAGCGGGTGTCATGCAAGCTTTCAAGAATTGGCCGCAGGCCTACAAGGCGAAACGTCAGTAACTGTTGTAGGCATAAATCTCCATTACGGAGGATTTATTACCGGTCAGCGCTTGCCCATCGAGCGACGGGTGCCGGGAGGCGCCATGCCCGGGCTCTTGGTGTGGCCGTTCTTGGCGCCGTTTTTGTACCACGGCTGGCTGGCGTTTTTCGCCCCGGCCAGTTCGCCCGGCTTGAACGGAAACTTGAACGCCGGGATCTCGGCCTTGGTTTCGCCTTCGACGCTGTCAGGGTTGGCCTGTTGGTCGATGTCGACCGCTTCAACAGCGGGTTGTGTCGGGGAATTCATGGTGGCTCCGGGGAGTACTGAAAATGACGCGGGCCCGACTTGCAGGCCACACCGCCGCGCAGTATACCTGCGCGCCTCGGATCTTTAACCACTGCTCGTACGAATGGTCGGACTTTACTGACGGCGCTGTCAGTTAGCAGTCACTTTGCTGACCCGGTTGGCGGGCTATAAAGAGCCTTCATTCTTCCGATCCTTTGCCCTGGCGCCTCACCCCATGCACATTCAACGAAAACCTGCCTTGATCGTGGGCGTCCTTGTGGTACTGGCCGTGGTTGCCTGGGTGGTGACCCGCCCGGCCAAGACCAAACTGACCGCATCGTCGGCGATCCCGGTGCGGGTGATCAGCGTCAAACAGCAGGACATCCCGCGGTTTGTCAGCGGCATCGGCTCGGTGCTGTCGTTGCACAGCGTGGTGATTCGCCCGCAGATCGACGGCATCCTTACCAAATTGCTGGTCAAGGAAGGTCAACTGGTGAAGGCCGGCGACCTGCTGGCGACCATTGATGACCGCTCGATCCGCGCCAGCCTGGACCAGGCCAAGGCGCAGCTCGGGGAAAGCCAGGCGCAACTGCAAGTCGCGCTGGTCAACCTCAAGCGCTACAAGGAACTGAGCATCGACGACGGCGTGTCCAAGCAGACCTATGACCAGCAACAAGCCCTGGTCAACCAGCTCAAGGCCACGGCCCAAGGCAACCAGGCCGCGATTGATTCGGCTCAGGTGCAGCTTTCCTACACACAGATTCGCTCGCCGGTTACCGGTCGCGTCGGGATTCGCACAGTGGATGAAGGCAACTTCCTGCGCATGAGCGACACCCAGGGCTTGTTCTCCGTGACCCAGATCGACCCCATTGCCGTCGAGTTCTCCCTGCCGCAACAGATGCTGCCGACCCTGCAAGGCCTGATCGCCGCGCAACTGCCCGCCGACGTCAACGCCTACATGGGCGCCGACACCGACGGCCAGACCGGCGACCTGCTGGGGGAGGGCCGCCTGAGCCTGATCGACAACCAGATCAGCGGCACCACCGGCACCATCCGCGCCAAGGCCGAGTTCAGCAACGGCGCGCAAAAACTCTGGCCGGGGCAGTTGGTGACGATCCGCATCCAGACCGCCCTGCACAAAAATGCCCTGGTGGTGCCGCCTACCGTGGTGCAACGCGGCCTGGATTCGCACTTCGTGTACCGGCTCAAGGGTGACAAGGTTGAGGTGGTGCCGGTGCAGGTGCTGTACCAGAACAGCGACATGAACATCCTCCAGGGTGTGCAGGCCGGCGATGTACTGGTCAGCGACGGCCAGTCCCGGCTCAAGGCGGGCGCCCAGGTCGATGTGCTCAAGGAGCCGCCTCAGGTGATCCAGACCGTTGATGCCAAGGTGCAGCCATGAGTGGCAGTCGTTCGCCGTCGGCCTGGTGCGTCGACCACCCGGTCGCCACCTTGCTGCTGACCTTCGCTTTGGTATTGCTCGGGATGATTGCCTTTCCACGCCTGGCCATCGCCCCACTGCCGGAAGCGGAATTTCCGACGATCCAGGTCAGTGCCACGCTGCCCGGCGCCAGCCCGGACACCATGGCTTCATCCGTGGCAACGCCGCTGGAGGTGCAATTCAGCGCCATCCCCGGCATGACCCAGATGACCTCCAGCAGTGCCTTGGGCTCCAGCCTGCTGACCCTGCAATTCACCCTCACCAAGAGCATCGACACCGCCGCCCAGGAAGTGCAGGCGGCGATCAACACCGCGTCCGGCAAACTGCCCAGCGACATGCCTAGCCTGCCGACCTGGAAGAAGGTCAACCCGGCGGACAGCCCGGTGCTGATCCTCAGCGTCAGCTCCGACAGCATGCCCAGCACCGAGCTGAGCGACTACGTGGAAACCCTGCTGGCCCGGCAGATCAGCCAGATCGACGGGGTCGGCCAGATCAACATTACCGGCCAGCAACGCCCGGCCATCCGGGTGCAGGCGTCGGCCGATAAACTCGCGGCCATCGGCCTGACCCTGGCGGACGTGCGCCTGGCGATCCAGCAATCGAGCCTGAACCTGGCCAAGGGCGCGATCTACGGCGAGAACAGCGTGTCGACCCTCTCGACCAACGACCAGTTGTTCCACCCCGAGGATTACGCCCAACTGATCGTGTCCTACAAGGACGGGGCACCTGTACAGCTGCGGGATATCGCCAAAGTCATCAACGGCTCGGAAAACGCATACGTGCAGGCCTGGTCCGGCGACACCCCAGGCGTCAACCTGGTGATCTCCCGCCAGCCCGGCGCGAACATCGTCGAGACCGTGGACCGCATTCAAGCCGAACTGCCGCGCCTGCAAGCCATGCTGCCGGCCTCGGTGCAGGTCAGCGTGTTGACCGACCGCACCAAGACCATCCGCGCGTCCCTGCATGAAGTGGAAGTGACCCTGCTGATCGCCATCCTGCTGGTGGTGGCGGTGATGGCGCTGTTCCTGCGCCAGCTGTCGGCCACGTTGATCGTGTCCAGCGTGCTCGGCGTGTCGCTGGTGGCCAGTTTTGCCCTGATGTACCTGATGGGCTTCAGCCTGAACAACCTGACCCTGGTGGCGATCGTGATCGCCGTGGGGTTTGTGGTGGACGATGCGATCGTGGTGGTGGAGAACATTCACCGCCACCTGGAAGCGGGCCTCGACAAGCGCGAAGCCGCGATCAAGGGCGCGGGTGAAATCGGTTTTACCGTGGTCTCCATCAGCTTCTCGCTGGTGGCGGCGTTTATCCCGCTGCTGTTCATGGGCGGTGTCGTGGGGCGGTTGTTCAAGGAGTTTGCCTTGACAGCCACCTCGACCATCCTGATTTCGGTGGTGGTCTCGCTGACCCTGGCGCCGACCCTGGCCGCATTGTTCATGCGCGCACCAACCCATCATGCCCACGACAAACCCGGTTTCAGCGAACGCCTGCTGGCCGGCTATGCGCGCAATCTGCGCCGCGCCCTGGCCCATCAACGCACCATGGCCGCGATCTTCATGGTGACCCTGGCCCTGGCCGTGGTCGGCTACGTGTTTATCCCCAAGGGTTTCTTTCCGGTACAAGACACCGGCTTCGTCCTCGGCACCAGCGAAGCGGCGGCCGACGTGTCGTTCCCGGACATGGTCGCCAAGCACAAGGCAATCGCCGAGATCGTCAAGGATGACCCGGCGGTGGAAGCGTTCTCCCATTCGGTGGGTGTGACCGGCAGCAACCAGACCATCGCCAACGGCCGGTTCTGGATTGCCTTGAAAGATCGCGGGGATCGCGACGTGTCGGCCAGCCAGTTTATCGACCGGATCCGCCCGAAACTGGCGAAAGTGCCGGGCATCGTCCTGTACCTGCGGGCCGGCCAGGACATCAACTTGAGCTCCGGCCCCAGCCGCGCCCAGTACCAGTACGTGCTCAAGAGCAATGACGGCCCGACCCTGAATACCTGGACCCAGCGCCTCACCGAAAAGCTGCGGGCCAACCCGGCGTTCCGCGACCTGTCCAACGACTTGCAACTGGGCGGCAGCATCACCCACATCAGCATCGACCGTCAGGCCGCCGCGCGGTTTGGCCTCACCGCCACCGATGTGGACCAGGCACTGTACGACGCCTTCGGCCAGCGCCAGATCAACGAATTCCAGACCGAGATCAACCAGTACCAGGTGGTGCTGGAACTGGACACCCAGCAACGCGGCAAGGCCGAAAGCCTGAACTACTTCTACCTGCGCTCGCCGCTGACCAACGAGATGGTGCCGCTGTCGGCGGTGGCCAAGGTCGACCCGCCCACCGTCGGGCCCTTGTCCATCAGCCATGACGGCATGTTCCCGGCGGCCAACCTGTCGTTCAACCTGGCACCGGGCGTCGCGTTGGGCGATGCGGTGATCCTGCTCAACCAGGCGAAGAATGAAATCGGCATGCCGACCACCATCATCGGCAACTTCCAGGGCGCGGCCCAGGCGTTCCAGAGTTCATTGGCCAGCCAGCCCTGGCTGATCCTCGCGGCACTGGTGGCGGTCTACATTATCCTGGGTGTGCTGTACGAGAGCTTCGTGCACCCGCTGACGATCATCTCCACCTTGCCATCGGCGGGGTTGGGGGCGCTGATCATGCTGTCACTGATGGGCCAGGACTTTTCGATCATGGCGTTGATCGGCCTGGTGCTGCTGATCGGGATCGTGAAGAAGAACGGTATCCTGATGATCGACTTCGCCCTGGACGCCCAGCGCGTACGCGGCCTGCCGCCCGAGGAAGCGATTTATGAGGCGTGTGTCACGCGGTTCCGGCCGATCATCATGACCACCCTGGCCGCCCTGCTGGGTGCGGTGCCGCTGATGCTGGGCTCCGGCCCCGGCGCGGAAATGCGCCAGCCGCTGGGTATCGCGGTGGTGGGCGGGTTACTGGTGAGCCAGGCGCTGACGCTGTTCACCACACCGGTCATATACTTGTACCTCGAGAAGTTTTTCCACAGACCCAAACCAGCTCCCCAGCTGGCAATCACACACTGAGGCTGAGGCCCCGTCCTGGAACAAAAGGCTCATGCGTGTACTGATTATTGAAGACGAAGAAAAAACCGCCGACTACCTGCACCGCGGCCTGACGGAGCAAGGCTATACCGTCGACGTCGCCCGTGAAGGCGTCGAAGGGTTGCACCTGGCCCTGGAGAACGATTACGCGGTCATCGTGCTCGACGTGATGCTGCCCGGCCTGGATGGCTTTGGTGTTTTGCGCGCGCTGCGGGCGCGCAAGCAGACGCCGGTGATCATGCTCACCGCCCGCGAGCGCGTGGAAGACCGTATTCGCGGCCTGCGCGAAGGCGCGGATGATTACCTCGGCAAGCCGTTCTCGTTCCTCGAACTGGTGGCGCGCCTGCAAGCCCTGACCCGTCGCAGTGGCGGGCATGAGCCGGTGCAGGTGACCATCGCCGACCTGTGGATCGACCTGATCAGCCGCAAGGCCAGTCGCAACGGCGTTCGCCTGGACCTGACCGCCAAGGAGTTCTCGCTGCTCAGCGTATTGGCCCGGCGCCAGGGTGAAATCCTGTCCAAGACCTCGATTGCGGAAATGGTCTGGGACATCAATTTCGACAGTGACGCCAATGTGGTGGAAGTAGCGATCAAACGCCTGCGGGCCAAGCTCGACGGGCCGTTCGAACAGAAACTGCTGCACACCATCCGTGGCATGGGTTACGTGCTGGAGAACCGCAGTGTCGGCTAACTCCATCGCCCTGCGCCTGAGCGGCATGTTCACCCTGGTGGCGCTGCTGATCTTCCTGTTGATCGGCGGCGCGCTGTACCAGCAGGTGGACAAAGGCCTGGGCCTGCTGCCCGGGGCCGAGCTGGATGCGCGCTACAGCGTGCTGGAGTCTTCGGTCAATCGCTTCGGTACGCCGGACCATTGGGCGAAGATCACCGCCAAGCTCAAGTTGTTGGGAGAGGAAGACAAGCGCATTCGCTTCTGGGTGGTGAGCAGCGACCCGACCTACGAATACGGCAACCCGGACGCGCAGATTCGCGCCTTTGCCGCCGGCCCGACCGGCAAGCGCGACTTGCGCCTGCCGGGCCATGCCTACCCGTTCAAAGTATTGGTCAGCCAGTTTCCAGCCAAGGAGCAGCGCCCGCCGCTGCGTTTCCTGATCGCGGTCGACACCGAGAACTTCCGCGCCACCCAGCATCAACTGCTGGTGGCGCTGATCGGCCTGGCGTTTGTCGGCGTGCTGCTGGCCTCGCTGCTGGGGTTCTGGGTGGCGCGCATCGGTCTCAAGCCGCTGATCAAGCTCTCGGACGAGGCGCAGAAACTCGCACCGCCGAAACTCTCCGGGCGCCTGCAATTGTCGCCATTGCCGCCGGAGCTGAAGCAGTTCGTCAACTCCTTCAACTCGACCCTCGACCGGGTGGAACAGGCCTATTCGCGCCTGGAGTCATTCAACGCCGATGTGGCCCATGAGCTGCGCTCGCCGCTGACCAACCTGATCGGCCAGACCCAGGTGGCGCTGACCCGTGGGCGTTCGGCCGAGCATTATTTCGAGGTGCTGCAATCGAACCTCGAAGAGCTGGAACGGCTGCGCTCGATCATCAATGACATGCTGTTCCTGGCCAGTGCAGACCAGGGCAGCAAGGCCACCAAGCTCATCACCAGTTCGCTGGCGGATGAAGTGGCGACCACCCTGGATTACCTGGACTTTATCCTCGAGGACGCCCAGGTGCAGGTGCGTGTGACCGGCGATGCCCAGGTGCAGATCGAGAAGGCGCACTTGCGCCGGGCGTTGATCAACCTGTTGAGCAATGCGGTGCAGCATACGGCGCCTGGCCAGGTGATCGAGGTGAAGATCGAAGTGCTGGCGAATCACGTGGCGATCGGGGTGACCAACCCGGGCGATGAGATTGCCAGCGAGCATCTGCCCCGGTTGTTCGAGCGGTTCTATCGGGTGGACGCGTCCCGCAGCAATAGTGGGGCGAATCACGGGTTGGGACTGGCGATCGTCAAGGCGATCGCGTTGATGCACGGCGGAGATGTGTTTGTGCGCAGCGAGGGCGGCGGCAACACCTTTGGCATTACGCTGCCGGTGTAGCGGCCGCCCCCCCTCAGTTACTCAGTCGTACCCCGCCCAAACTGCCACTTAGCTCATAGGCCGCCAGTTCCGCCTGATGCGCGGCCATGATTTCCGGCAGGGAACTGCGCAGGTATTCCACCCACGTCTTGATCTTCGCATCCAGGTATTGGCGCGACGGGTAGATGGCGTACAGGTTGAGCTCCTGGGAGCGGTAGTTGGGCATCACCCGCACCAGGGTGCCGTTGCGCAGCCCTTCAATCGCCGCATACACCGGCAACAGGCCAACGCCCATGCCGCTGGTGATCGCGGTCTTCATCGCATCCGCCGAGTTCACCAGGAACGGTGAGCTGTTGATCGCCACACTTTCCTGGCCTTCAGGGCCATTGAACGACCATTTATCCAGCTGAATCACCGGGCTGACCAGGCGCAGGCACGCGTGGTTGAGCAGGTCGCTGGGCCGTTGCGCGCAGCCGTTGGCCTTGACGTAGGCCGGCGAGGCACAGGCGATGCTGTAAGTTATCCCCAGGCGCTGCGAGACAAACCCCGAATCCGGCAACTCGCTGGCGAGCACGATGGACACGTCGTAACCCTCATCCAGCAGGTCCGGCACGCGGTTGGCCATGGTCAGGTCAAAGGTCACGTCCGGGTGGGTGCGGCGGTAGCGGGCAATCGCATCGATCACGAAGTGCTGGCCGATGCCGGTCATGGTGTGCACTTTCAACTGCCCGGCCGGGCGGGCGTGGGCGTCGCTGGCTTCGGCTTCCGCTTCCTCGACATACGCCAGGATCTGCTCGCAACGCAGCAAATAGCGCTTGCCGGCCTCGGTCAGGGCGATGCGGCGGGTGGTGCGGTTGAGCAAACGGGTTTGCAGATGGGCCTCAAGGTTGGAGACCGCGCGCGAGACGTTGGCAGTGGTGGTATCCAGCTGCACGGCGGCGGCGGTGAAGCTGCCGGCTTCGGCCACACAACTGAAGGCGCGCATGTTTTGCAAGGTGTCCATTAAGGTGCTCTCAGGGGAGATGGCAAATTGTGACACGAAGTTGCAGGATCCAGTGATCCCTACGAACGGATTATCGCCTGAACGGTAACAAAGATTCACAAGAATCCCACCTTATCGCCATCCGGCCCGCCCCTTAGAATTGCGCCACCTTCCCCGCAACACCCTCTCAGGAATTCGCAGCAGTGCCGCGTCGCATCAGCAGAGAGCTGAAGACTCTCAGTGTTTGGGCCTTATCGTTAGCAATCAGCGGCTGCATCGGAACCGGAGGAATTGCCCCTCAAGGCCAGTCACTCGTCGCCAATTCATTGGCCACCGACGAGGCGATCAAAAGCGCCGCTCAGGACGCCCACTGGCCCACCGCGCAATGGTGGCAAGCCTACGGCGACCCGCAACTCAACCACTGGATCGACCTCGCCGTGCAAGGCAGCCCGAGCATGGCCATGGCCGCTGCACGTGTGCGTGAAGCCCGGGCCATGGCCGGGATCGCCGAGTCGGCCGAGTCGTTGCAGATCAATGGTGATGCCACGCTCAAGCGCCATAACTGGCCCAGCGACCAATTCTACGGCCCGGGCGCGCTGGACAATTCCACCACCTGGGACAACAACGCGTCCCTGGGGCTGAGTTATGCCCTCGACCTCTGGGGCCGCGAAAGCAACGCCACCGAGCGCGCCGTGGACATGGCCCACATGAGCGCCGCCGAAGCGCGCCAGGCGCAGCTCGAATTGCAGAACAACGTGGTGCGCGCCTATATCCAGCTGTCGTTGCACTTCGCCCAGCGCGATATCGTGGCCGCCACCCTGGCGCAGCAACAACAGATTCTCGACCTTGCGCAAAAGCGTTTGAATGGTGGGATCGGCACCCACTTCGAAGTCAGCCAGGCCGAGACGCCGCTGCCGGAAACCCATCGCCAGCTGGACGCCCTGGATGAACAGATCGCCCTGAGTCGCAACCAGTTGGCCGCGCTGGCGGGCAAAGGGCCGGGGGCGGGCGCGCAGTTGCAGCGGCCCACCCTGTCCCTCGCGGCACCGCTGAAACTGCCGTCGAGCTTGCCCGCCGAACTGCTCGGCCAGCGCCCGGACGTGGTCGCCAGCCGCTGGCAAGTGGCGGCCCAGGCCCGTGGCATTGATGTGGCCCACGCCGGTTTCTACCCCAACGTCGACCTGGTGGGCAGCCTCGGCTACGTCGCCACCGGCGGCGGAATGCTGAGTTTCCTGACCGGCAAGAAACTCAACTACACTGCCGGCCCTGCCATCAGCCTGCCGATCTTCGACGGTGGCCGCCTGCGCTCGCAACTGGGTGAAGCCAGCGCCGGCTACGACATCGCCGTCGCGCACTACAACCAGACCCTGGTCAACGCGCTCAAGGGCATCAGCGACCAGTTGATCCGCCGCGAGTCGATGGACAAGCAGCAAGCCTTCGCCGCCGAATCGGTGGCCTCGGCGCAGAAAACCTATGACATCGCGATGATCGCCTACCAGCGCGGCCTCACCGACTACCTCAACGTGCTGAATGCCCAGAGCCTGTTGTTCCGCCAGCAGCAGGTGCAGCAGCAGGTCCAGGCCGCACGCCTGAGTGCCCACGCCGAACTGGTGACCGCGTTGGGCGGTGGCCTCGGTGCCGGCAGCGATGTACCTCAGGACAGCCAGACTTTACCGAGCAAGACCCCGGCGGCCCTCGCCGTGTTTGATCACTGAGTAGGATGCGATGACTCCCTTGCCTGCACCGCTGCGCTGGTTGCACTCGCTTGAGTGGCGCCGCGGTTTCTTCGATTGGGCACGCAGTGATGGCGTGACCTGGGTCTATATCTTCAAGGTGCTGATCGCGGCCTTCCTGACGTTGTGGCTGGCCATGCGCCTGGAATTGCCGCAACCGCGTACCGCGATGATCACGGTGTTTATCGTGATGCAGCCGCAAAGCGGCCAGGTGTTCGCCAAGAGTTTCTACCGCTTCCTGGGCACCCTGGCGGGCTCGGCGGTGATGGTGTTCCTGATCGCGTTGTTTGCGCAGAACACTGAACTGTTCCTCGGTTCGCTGGCGATCTGGGTCGGCATCTGCACTGCTGGCGCGACCCGCAATCGCAACTTTCGCGCCTACGGTTTTGTGCTGGCCGGCTACACCGCGGCGATGGTTGGCTTGCCGGCCCTGGCCCATCCCGACGGCGCGTTTATGGCGGCGGTGTGGCGAGTCCTGGAAATCTCGTTGGGGATTGTCTGCTCCACGCTGGTCAGCGCCGCGATCCTGCCGCAAACCTCCAGCGCTGCGATGCGCAACGCCCTGTACCAGCGCTTCGGTGTGTTCGCGCTGTTCGTCACCGACGGCCTGCGCGGTCGCAGCGAGCGCGAAGGCTTTGAACGCAGCAACGTGCGCTTTATCGCCGAAGCCGTGGGCCTGGAAGGGCTGCGCAGCATCACCGTGTTCGAAGACCCGCACATGCGTCGGCGCAATGGCCGGCTGACGCGCTTGAACAGCGAGTTCATGGGCATCACCACGCGCTTCAACGCCTTGCACCAATTGCTCGAGCGCCTGCGCAGCCAGGAGGCCGATCACGTGGTGGCTGCGATCAAGCCGGGCCTGCAAGACCTGGCGGAACTGCTCGACGGTTTTTCCGGCCGTGCGCTCACCAGCCCCGATGCGGCGCGCCTGGCCAATCAGTTGAACGCCTACAAGGAAGGCCTGCCCGCCAAGGTGCGCAGCCTGCGCACCCGCTTCCAGGAAAGCGCCCCCAGCGACGCCGAACTGTTGGACTTTCACACCGCCTATGAGCTGCTGTACCGCTTCGTCGACGACTTGCACAACTACGCCCAGACCCACGCCTCCCTGGCGGATCACAGCCACGAGCGCGAACACTGGGACGAACCCTACACCCCCAAAACCAACTGGCTGGCCTGCGCCGCCTCGGGGATTCGCGCCTCGTTTATCCTGATCGTGCTCGGCAGTTACTGGGTGGCCACGGCCTGGCCCAGTGGCGCCACCATGACCCTGATCGCCGCGGCGACGGTGGGTTTGTCGGCCGCCACCCCCAACCCCAAGCGCATGGCCTTTCAAATGGCTTGCGGCACCTTGATCGGGGCGCTGGTGGGCTTTGTCGAAATGTTCTTCGTGTTCCCCTGGATCGACGGTTTCCCGTTGCTGTGCGTGATGCTCGCGCCGGTGATCATCTTCGGTTCGTTCCTGGCTTCGCGCCCGCAGTACGCGGGAGTCGGCGTCGGGTTGCTGATCTTCTTCAGCACCGGCTCGGTGCCGGACAACCTCACGATCTACAACCCCTATACCTTCATCAACGACTACATCGCCATGGTCATCGGCATGCTGGTGTGTGCGGCGGCGGGCGCGATCATCCTGCCGCCCAACAGCCGCTGGTTGTGGCGTCGGCTGGAGCAGGACTTGCGCGAGCAAGTGGTGTTCGCCATCAGCGGCAAACTCAAGGGCCTGGCGTCGGGTTTCGAAAGCCGCACCCGCGACCTGCTGCACCAGGCCTACGGCTTTGCCGCCGGGCAACCCCAGGTGCAACGCAACCTGCTGCGCTGGATGTTCGTGGTGCTGGAAGTCGGCCACGCGATCATCGAATTGCGCAAGGAACAGGCGATCCTGCCGGTGCACCCGGCGTATGCCGAGTCCCAGCCGTGGCGCCAGGCGATCCGGGTGATGGGCCGCTCGCTGGTGCGGCTGTTCCTGCAACCCAGCGCCAGCAACCTGGAGCGCAGCCTGATCGCCGTGGACCATGCCATCAGCCGCGTGCAGGCCACCGACGAACCCTTCGCCCCGCACTTCGACACCTCGGCCCTGCGCCGGGTGAAAAGCTACCTGCACTTTATCCGCACCTCATTGCTGGACCCGCAATCACCCCTGGCTGCCCTCAAGCCCGAAGGACCCGCCCATGCCTCGTGAAATCGCCTTCCACGGCGTCTACATGCCCACCATGACCCTGATGTTTCTGATCGCGGCGGGCCTGGCCTGGGCCCTTGACCGGTTTCTGGCCGGCTTTGACCTGTACCGTTTTTTCTGGCACCCGGCGCTGCTGCGCCTGAGCCTGTTCGCTTGCTTGTTCGGCGCCCTGGCGCTGACCGTCTACCGTTGAGAATGCCCCGATGAAAAAGTTTTTCAGCCTGCTCGCGACCTTGCTGGTATTGGCCCTGGCGATCTGGATTGGCCGCACGTTGTGGGTGCACTACATGGAAACTCCCTGGACCCGCGATGGCCGGGTGCGCGCCGACATCATCAACGTCGCCGCCGACGTCACCGGCGAAGTGGTCAACGTTCCGGTGCGTGACAACCAGTTGGTGAAAAAGGGCGACCTGCTGATGCAGATCGACCCCGAGCATTACCAGATTGCGGTCAAGCAGGCGCAATCCCTGGTGGCTTCCCGCAAGGCCACCTGGGAGATGCGCAAGGTCAACGCCCACCGCCGCGCCGACCTCGACGCCCTGGTGATCTCCAAGGAAAACCGCGACGACGCCAGTAACATCGCCGACTCGGCCCTGGCCGACTACCAACATGCCCTGGCCCAGCTTGAAGCGGCGCAACTGAACCTCAAGCGCACCCAGGTGGTGGCGGCGGTCGACGGCTACGTCACCAACCTCAACGTGCACCGTGGCGACTACGCGCGTATTGGCGAGGCGAAGATGGCGGTGGTGGATATGAACTCGTTCTGGGTGTACGGCTTCTTCGAAGAAACCAAGCTGCCCCACGTCAAAGTCGGGGACAAGGCCGACATGCAGTTGATGAGCGGCGAAACCCTCAAGGGGCACGTGGAAAGCATTTCGCGCGGCATCTACGACCGGGACAACCCGGAGAGCCGCGAGTTGATCGCCGATGTGAACCCGACGTTCAACTGGGTGCGCCTGGCCCAGCGGGTGCCGGTGCGGATTCATATCGATGAAGTGCCGGAAGGTGTGCTGTTGGCGGCGGGGATCACCTGCACCGTGATCGTCAACCAAACACAGAACTGAATGTGGGAGCGGGCTTGCTCGCGAAGGCAGTTTGTCAGTCAACGAAAATATCGACTGATCCACCGCATTCGCGAGCAAGCCCGCTCCCACATTTTGACCGTGTCAGGCCTGTAGAAACGTCTCGTGCAAGTGGCGCCACAGCAGGGCGCCACTGGCCTGCTTTTCAAACACCACGGTCGATCGCCGATCGGTTTGGGCACCGCTGCCATCCACCTGCTGCTCGCGATAACTCACCGTCGCGCCACGGGCATGTCGGTCAATCCCTGCAAACTCGCTGAGGCTGATCTTGAACCCGGGCCGCTTGCCGCCAGCCTGGCTGAACAGCTGGTTGAGCAGTGCAAAATCCAGTTGTTTGCCCGCCGGGGTGATCATGGAAAAGTCCGGCGAAAAACGCTTCAGCAAAACCTCCAGTGTTCCCTCGGGGGCTGTGCCGGCAAACCATTGTTCGATTTCGACATGGGCCTGGATCACTTCATCAAAAAAATCGCGGTAGTCAATCATCGTGTGGGCTCGCTGGCAGGGTGAAGCAGTGTCCATACCTTGGACGCATCCAGGCACAGTACGGCAAATAATGGAAACAGGGTCAACGCCGCGGCAATCGCGAAGGTGACGGTGAACGAGTCCAGCGCAGCCAGCACCCCACTGAGCACGGCGGCACCGAGGCAAAAACTCAATTGCCGATTGATGTTCCACAAGGCGCTGGCATGCCCCATGCGCTCGGCCGGAATGTCGAGAAAGGCCAGGGTTTGCGCGGTGCTGCTGCACAGGCTGCCGCCCAGGCCCATCAGGAGGTAGGCGAGCACCACGACAACCGGGTGCGGCTCGATCAGCAACAGGATGCCGAGGGCTTGCAGCAGCATGCCCGCCAGCAGCAGCGGCCTCGGCCCGCAGCGATTGAACAGTTTTTTGCTCAAGGCAATCGCCAGCCCCGAGGCCATCGCCCACGGCAGCATCAGCGCGCCGATGAGGCTGGCGGTAAAGCCAAGACCGTGCAGATAAAGAATCGCCAACAGGCTGGTGCCGATAAACACCCCCGGGATGAACAGGTAAACCAGCATCGCGACCCGCAGCATCGGGCGGCGAGCCTGGCCCAATACGTGACCGAGCTCCAGCGCCGGGCGTGTGGACGCGGGCGTGTCTGCCACCAGCCAGCGCAAGGTCAGCATCACGGTGATCAGCGCCAGCGGCAGGTTGGCGAAAAAGATCCAGCGCCACGACACGCTGTCCACCACCAGGCCGCCCAATGCTGGCGACAACGCCGGAATCAGCAGCGCCACCAGCATGACCCTGGCTGTCAGTTGGCTGCGTTCTGCCGGCGGAAAATGCCGATAGGCCAAGGCTTGCCCCACCGGAATCAACAAGCCGCCACCCAAGCCCTGCAACAGGCGCCAGCCGATCAGCGCTTCAATCGAGGCGGCCTGGCCCACCAGCACCGAGGCTACGCCGAACAGCAACAGGCTGACGGCAATCAACCGGCGCTCACCCAGCAGCGCCGCCAGCCAAACGCTCAGGGGAATGACGACGGTCAGGCCGAGCATGTAGGCGTTGCCGATCCATGCCAGTTGCGTGACCGAGGCGTGCAACTCGCGGGCGATGTCCGGGTAAGCGATGGTGGCGACAAACATGTTCACCAGGTCGAGGGCGAAGCCCAGTAGAAAGATCCAGGTGACTTTCGAGCGGTAGGTCATTGCGCAGTTCCTGCTGTGGATGGCGGCAGGGTAGGCGGGTGCGGGCACTTGGGAAACAGCGGTTTGACTGTTAGTTTGTCAAAAATATTTTGACAAAGGAGCGCGTGGCATATGGTCAGCCTGGATCGTTTCGACACCTTCAAGGCCGTGGTCGAGGCCGGATCGTTGACGGCAGCCGCTGATGTCCTCGGGCAGACGCGAGCGGTGGTGAGCTTCAACCTCAAGCGCCTGGAAGCCGAGCTGGGCGTGACCCTGCTGACCCGCAGTACTCGGCAACTGGCACTGACCGATGCGGGCGAACGCTTTTACCTGCGCTGCACGCGCATGCTGGAAGAAGCGCGCCTGGCGGTGGAAGAGGCCCGTTCGGAGCACAGCCAGCTCAAGGGCACATTGCGGATCACCACCACCGTCGAATACGGATTGGCGGTGGTGGTGCCGGCAGTGGAAACCTTTCGCGGCCTGCACCCGGAATTGAACATCCAGTTATCCACCTCCTCCAGCCACGCCGACCTGATCTCCGAGCGCTTCGATGTGGCTATTCGATTGGGGCGGATGCTCGACTCCAATCATCGGGCGGTGCAGCTGTCGAGCTACGAAATCCTCGCCGTGGCTGCACCGGGGTTTGCCGGGGTCGCCACGCTGGAAGAGCTGGAGCAACTGCCCAAGCTGGGGCACGGGCGGCTGACGGAGTTGACGGTGCTCGACCCGGCCGGCCATGAGCACCTGTACCGTCCAGGCCCCGGCAAGGCTTCACTGGTTGCCGACAGTGCCGCCATTCTCCAGGCGTTTGCCGTGCGCGGGCATGGCGTGGCGATCCTGCCCCAGTGGCTGGTGCAGGAAGACCTGGATGCGGGGCGTTTGGTGCGGTTGCTGCCGGGGTATCGATTTGCGCCGCAGGGGGTGTACGCGTTGTACCCGGATACCCGGCATTTGCCCCTGAAAGTGCGGGCCTTCATTGATTTCATGAAAGGCTGATCAGCCGAGAAACCGTGTGGCGAGGGAGCTTGCTCCCGCTGGGGGGCGAAGCACCCCTGAAAAGGTCAGCGCATTCTTTCAGGAAACTTGGGCGGATGGTTTTGGGGCTGCTGCGCAGCCCAGCGGGAGCAAGCTCCCTCGCCACAGGGAGGCGGGGGCTCTTAGAGCTGGCCGCTCAGGCCAAAGCGTTTTTTCAAGACAGTCTCCAGCAAGCCCTTGGGCAACAGCGCCGCCATCCACGGCAATGCCCGGCAACCATTACCCGAGCGCAACAGGCGCGGCGGCGTGCCCTGTTGCACGGCCTTGAGCACGTCCGCGGCAAAATCGCGAGCGGGCGTAGGCCGATCCTGGGAGGCCTTGGCCCGGGCGCGGATGCTTTCGCGCAGTGGCCACCAGGGCGACTTTTCATTGATCAACAGTTCGGCCTGGGTGCCGGCGTTTTTTGCAAAACTTGTATCGATGGCGCCTGGCTGCACTTCCATCACCCGCACGCCGAACGGTGCGAGCTCCATGCGCAACGCATCACTCAAGGCATGCACTGCGGCTTTCGAGGCGCAATACGCACCGGCGAACGGTGTGACCAACACGCCGGACACGCTGCCGATATTCACCACCAACCCTTTACGGCGACGCAGGGCCGGGAACAGCGCCTGAGTCACGCCGACCACTGAGAATACGTTGGTCTCGAATTGCTGCTGCATCGCCCGGGTGCCGCCGTCGAGCAACGGACCCATGGCGCCATAGCCGGCGTTGTTGATCAGCACATCCAGCTCGCCGACCTGCCCGGCCAACTGCGCCAGTGCAGCGCTGTCGTTGACGTCCAGTTGCACCGCGTTAAAGCCGGCGCTGGCAAGTGCCGCCACATCCTCGCTGCGCCGGGCGCTGGCCCACACGTCAAAGCTGGCTTGCTTGAAGGCGTCCGCCAGGGCACGGCCAATGCCACTGGAGCACCCGGTGATCAGTACGTTGGGCATGGATCAGTCCTTTGTCGTTATCAGTCAGAGAAGCTGCCTTGCAAATGCTCGGCACGAAATTCCAGGGTTTGCGGGCGGTAGCCGGGGCGCAGCGGCGGCACTGGCAGGCAGTCTTCCCAGGTGGCGCCGGCCTGCAGTTCGCCGGGGCCGCGATAGCGCGGGGCAGCGTACACGTTGTCTGCCAGGTTGACCGTATCGCCCGGCGCATACGCGGCGATGCGCCAACGCAGTTCGGTCAGCGGTACGTTGTTGCCGTTGTTCAAGGTGAGCTTGAGCGGGCGGTCTGCCGGGCATTCTTTCGGCGCGTAGACGGTACGCAGTTCCAGGCGTGCCAATTGCTGGGCCTCGCGGTTGTCCAGCCACACCACCCATACCGCCACCAGGCCCAGGCCGACGGCGGCCGCGAGGGAAACCGGCAACGCCCTGGCGGGGTAGCGCAGCAAGAGGATCAGCCAGGTGATAATCAGCAAGACACCAAAGAACATGGCAACAACCTCGAAAACGGAACGGGCATCCTAACCAAGCGTAGGTGGAGTTGACCATCTTCGGGTTCCCCGGCCCCAAAGAAAAAGCCCCCGGCCCACCGGCTGCGGATAGGGGACGCAGTCGGTGGGGCGGGGGCTTGTTGTGCTGCTCTGTTTACTGCGCGATGGTTTTCACCGAAACGCCACGCTCGATTGGCGTGGATCGACCGTAGATATCTTCAAAGCGTTCGATATCGTCTTCACCCAGGTAGCTGCCGGACTGCACCTCGATAATCTCCAATGGAATCTTGCCCGGGTTACGCAAACGGTGCACCGAGGCAATCGGGATGTAGGTGGACTGGTTTTCGGTGAGCAGGAACACGTTCTCGTCACAGGTGACTTCGGCGGTGCCGCTGACCACGATCCAGTGTTCGGCGCGGTGGTGGTGCATCTGCAACGACAGGCACGCGCCCGGTTTCACCGAGATGTGCTTGACCTGGAAGCGCCCGCCCATATCCACCGAGTCGTACGAGCCCCATGGACGGTACACCTCGCAGTGGTTCTGGGTTTCGCTGCGGCCCTGCTCGTTGAGGGTGTTGACCATCTGCTTGACGCCCTGGACCTTGTCCTTGTGGGCAATCATCATCGCGTCCTTGGTTTCCACCACCACGATGTTTTCCAGGCCAATCACCGACACCAGCTTGCCGTTGCCGTGGATCATGCAGTTCTTGCTGTCCTGGATCACCACGTCGCCCTTGCTGACGTTACCGTTGGCGTCTTTTTCATTCACGTCCCACAGCGATGCCCAGCAGCCCACGTCGCTCCAGCCGGCAGTCAATGGCACCACGCAGGCCAGTTGGGTTTTTTCCATCACGGCGTAGTCGATGGAGTTGTCCGGGCAGCAGGCGAAGGTGGATTCGTCGATGTCGATGGTGTCGGCGGTTTGGTTGCTGCGTTCCAGGGTCAGCAGGCAGGTGTCGTAGATGTCCGGATCGTGTTTTTTCAGCTCTTCGAGGAAGCGGCTGGCACGGAACAGGAACATGCCGCTGTTCCAGAAATAACCACCGCTCTTGACGAATTCGGCGGCGCGTTTTTCATCGGGTTTTTCCACGAACTGTTGCACGCGGCTGACGCCTTCGGGCAGCAGCGAATCGTTGGTCGACTTGATATAGCCGTAGCCGGTCTCCGGACGGGTGGCCGGTACACCGAACAGCACCATTTCGCCACGCTCAGCCGCCACAGTGGCCAGGGCCAGGGCGCGTTGCAGGGCTTTCTGGTCATCCAGCACGTGGTCGGCGGGCAGCACCAGCATCAGTTCGTCGCGGCCTTCGTTGACCAGCATCATCGCCGTCAGGGCCACGGCCGGCGCGGTATTGCGGCCGAACGGCTCCATCAGGATGCGCTGGGTTTCCAGTTTGCGGGCAGCCAGTTGCTCGTTGACGATAAAGCGGTGGTCCTTGTTGCACACCACGATGGGCGCGTCCATGCCGTCGAACACCAGGCGCTCCAGGGTTTGCTGGAACAAGGTGTGCTCGCCGGTCAGGGCCAGGAACTGCTTGGGAAACTGTTTACGCGAAAGCGGCCAAAGACGTGAGCCGCTACCACCGGAAAGGATTACTGGGATCATGGTGTTTCTCCTTGAATCAAATTTGGTTAGAGCCTGTGGGAGCCGGGCTTGCCCGCGATGGCATCACCTCGGTGTACCTGATACACCGAGTTGTCCGCATCGCAGGCAAGCCAGCTCCCACAGGGGGCAGCGTCAATCTGAAAATCTAATCAGCGGGTCGACACAGGGCGTTTCACCCACACTGGCGACAGGTTGGCGCCGGTGCCGGTGACGTACAGCACTGCGGCCTCACCGCGTTCCAGAGCTACCGGCTTCACGTCGCCGACTTTTTTATCGCCTTCATACAGCGCCAGGCTGACCTTCACCGGGTTGATCTCGCGCTCGCCACGGCCCTTGGCGGCCACGGCCTGGACCACGTCGGTCTTGCCATCGGCGGTTTTCAGGGTCAGCGACTTGTCACTGAGGTTCTGCACGCGCACCAGGGATTTCTGCTTGTTCTTGAACGGCGGTTCTTCGATCAGTTGCGGTTGGCCGCTGCCGCTGCTGACCAGGGTGTAGTAGTGGTCGGCGGCGAGCTTGACCGGCAGGGTCTGGCTGCCGACCTTGGCGCTGTAGTCACCGCCCGGCATGAAGCTGAAGTCACTGCTGGCCAGCGGTGCAACCTCGTTGAGGTTGGTGCTGCCGACGGTGGCGCTGACTTCCTGGTTGCTGGCGTTGTACACCCGCACAAAGCTCGAGCCTTTTGGCGCGACGGGACCGTAGAGGGCGGCGTCGCCACCGGCGAAGGCGGACATCGAAACAACGCTCATGCCGGCGACGAGGGCAAAAGTCTTTGCGAGGTTAGTAGTGAAAGTCATGTGAGTTACCTCTCTTTCAGTTTTGCGCCCGGTCGGGCGTCTCGGAGTTCATGTTTTTAACGGTGGGGGTGTTGATAGCCATGTTCTGTTGGCGCATACCGGCTTGTTTGAGCTGCGCAACCCACTGCGGGTCGGCATCGCCGATTTCGTTGTTCACAGGCAGATAACGCTCGGGAAACTCCCAGATCAGCACCTGTGGCGGGCTGTTCTTGAAGTCGTCGCTTTTCAGGTAGCTGAGCATCGGCAGGATCGGGCCGTGGCCGTCTTCGGAGTAGTTGATGACGTCGCTGCCCAGGGCTTGCTTCAGCGCGCCGACAAAGTTCCAGTTCGGGTTGGCGCTGTAACTGGTGCCCACCAGGGCCACCGGGGTTTCACTGTCGGTGAACAGCGCATCGTCGCCTTTGGTTTCAGCCAGGTGCGTCACGCGTTTTTGCAGTGGCTCCTTGGGCGGCATCAGGTTTTCGAACAGCGGGTCCAGCGGCAGGAACAGGCGCAGGTCGCCCTTGTGTGGCTCGGTCTTCTCGGCTTCGGTGACAAAGCGTTGAGGCTCGCCGCTCAGGGGCGTTTTGTTGGCAATTGTCTTGGCCAATTCTTTGGCCGCCACTTCAGCGCCGTCCGGGGTCCAGTGGGTGTCGGTGCGCAGGAACACTTGCTGGCCGTGCAGCTTGGCCTGTTGCAGCGGACCCATCAGGTCAGGGGCGACGATCTTGTCGGCGGCCATGCGGGCATGGAAGTCCTGGTACAGACCGGCGCGGATGCTCGCTGGCTGCACTTCACCCAGGTGTTCCGGGTACAGCCGCACCTTGGCCGGCACGATCGCCATCACCAGTTGGATACCCTGGGCCTTGAGCTTCTGGCGCACGCCTTCCACCAAGGCGTAGTTGCCTTGCAGGTTCTGGTCTTCGTTGACGATCGGGTTGAATTCCTCGTCGCTGTACAACCAGTGGTCGCGGCCAATCACCACGCCAGGGCGGCCTTCGTTGAACAGCTTGTAGTCCAGCGCTGCCCAGAGGTTGGTGCCCAGGCGCTTGATCGGGAACTGGTCGTCGTAGTGGGTCTCGACGGCCTTGGTCCAGCGGCCGTTGAGCACGGTGGCGTCGGCGTTGGTGCTGAAGCCGAAGAAACTGCGCATCGACCAGGCGCCCAACGCCAGCAGCACGGCGAGGAACAAGGCGATGTAGAGGACGCGTAATGAACGGGTCATGGTCGGCTCCCTCAGAACTGGAAGTAAAGGAACGGCGAGAAGCTCTGCGCCGAAAGTTTGAGAATCGACGCCACGAACAGCAGCAGTACTGCGGCGCGCATGGCGTAGCGTGGCCAGGTGGCGCTCCAGTAGGCCGGTTGCACGGTGGCCTCGGTGCCCAAGGTGTAGCCGGGCTCATGGATGCTGCCCGGGTTGTCGCCCGGTACGGCCTTGATCAAGCCCGGTTGCGCAGTCGCCGGGCCATCGGCCTGGGTGTTCACCGCAGGCTTGGTTTTTTCCGGTGGGCGGTTGCTGTAGAAGTCCCGCAGGCCGAAGAACGCCAGGGTTGCGTACGCCACCACCAGGGTTGCCACTTGCAGGCCG
Source organism: Pseudomonas sp. G1002 (assembly GCF_013385455.1). Lineage (NCBI taxonomy): Bacteria > Pseudomonadati > Pseudomonadota > Gammaproteobacteria > Pseudomonadales > Pseudomonadaceae > Pseudomonas > Pseudomonas sp. G1002. The sequence continues at coordinate 128,549 of NZ_JACAPY010000016.1, read as the reverse complement.
GTGAGGCTGGCGCGGTTGAGTTCCGACAGCGACCACTCGCCGAAGCTGAACATCGCGCCGTACATACGGCCGGCGACGTGCAGGTTTTCCGAGCGGAAGATCACCCAACCCATCACTACCAGCAGGAAGGTGAAGGCCCAGCGCACAACGTTGAAACTGCGCGGTGCGGTGTTGAGGCCGATGGCTTTTTCAATCGCCAGCCACATGCCGTGCCAGGCGCCCCACACGATGTAGGTGATGTTCGCACCGTGCCACAGGCCACCGAGGAGCATGGTCAGGAACAGGTTGCGGTAGGTGGTCAGCGTGCCTTTACGGTTGCCGCCCAGGGTGATGTACAGGTAGTCACGCAGCCAGGTGGACAGGCTGATGTGCCAGCGCCGCCAGAACTCGGTGATCGACTGGCTGATGTACGGCTGCTTGAAGTTTTCCATGAAGCGAAAACCCATCATCAAGCCCAGGCCGATGGCCATGTCGCTGTAGCCGGAGAAGTCGAAGTACAGCTGCGCGGTGTACGCCAGTGCGCCGAGCCAGGCATCGCCGGTGGTGGGGTTTTGCAGGGCGAAGCAATGATCGGCGACCACCGCCAGGGTGTCGGCGATAAACACCTTCTTGATGAAACCCTGCATGAACCGCGTGCAGCCCTCGGAGAATTTATCGAGGGTGTGGGTGCGGTTGTTGAACTGGTCGGCCAGGTCGCGAAAGCGCAACACCGGGCCGGCAATCAGGTGCGGGAAGATCGCCACGAACGCCGCAAAGTCGATCAGGTTGCGGGTGGCCGGGGTGTCGCCGCGGTACACGTCGATGATGTAGCTGATGGACTCGAAGATGTAGAACGAGATCCCGATTGGCAACAGCACGTGGGTCAGGATGAAAGGCTCAAGGCCGGCCGACTTCATCATCAGGTTGATGCTGTCGACGCCGAAGTTGGCGTACTTGAAGTAGCCGAGGATGCACAGGTCGACCGCCACGCCCAGCAGCAGCCAGCGCTGGGCCGGCTTGGTGCGCACGCCTGCCGCACCGACCTTGAGGCCGATCCAGTAGTTCCACAGCGTCACGGCGGCGAACAGCGCCAGGAAGTCCACTCGCCACCAGGCGTAGAACACATAACTGGCAACCAGCAGCAGCAGATTGCGATAGCGTTGCCCGCTCAGGTAGTACAAGCCGAGGAAGATCGGCAAGAACAGGAACAGGAACACATTGGACGAGAAAACCATCCCGATCTCTCCATGTTTAACCAACAGTCAAGGGCCAACGGCCCCCCCAAACCCCCCACCGAAAACGGAGAGGGGCGGTATTACATTCCCACTGACGAAACCGGCTCAAAATATGGGAGCGGGCTTGCTCGCGAATGCGGTGTGTCATTCAACACAGAGGGCGACTGACACAGCGCCTTCGCGAGCAAGCCCGCTCCCACATTTGAAGTGCGTTTCGTCAGCTGCCTTTGTTGCCTTTCTCGTGCGCCGGGTCGTAGACCTTGGTCAGGTCACCCCCGAGGCGGAACGTCTTGAACGGCTGCATCCCGTGCTTGCGCTCGATCACATCCGGGGCGCAGGTGTAGAGGGTGCAGAAGGGCTCAAGCCAGGCAAATTTCATGTCTTCCTTGAGGTCCTTCATGTCCTGTTCCTTGCCGTTCTTCTGCTCGAAAATCTCCGGGTCTTTCACCCCGGCCAGCACCTTGTCACCCAGGCGTTTCAACGCGCCGTTGTTTTCCTGGCGCAGGTCCACACCGTTCACCAGGGCAAAACTGGCGATCATCGCCAGCGGCGGCAGGGCGTAGTTGTGGTACGACAGGGCCCGTTGCTGACGCTTCAATTCGTTCGGCAGGAAGCCTTGGGCATCCACCTGGTTGGCGCCGACCTTGTATTCCTTCACGGCCCAGTCAAACAGGTCGCGGCGGTTCACGGCGACGGAGGTCGCCATCACCGACCAGGCAGCCCAGTAGGAGTGGTTGTTGGTTTTATCCAGCGGCAGGTTGTCCCAGTCGCTCACCACCTGGTCGGCCATTTTGCTGAACCAGGCTTCGATCAACTGCGACTCCTGCTGGTGGTTGGCCAGCGGATGAGAGTCGGAGAACTTCAGGCGCACATAGGCCGACGCCATGCTGCCCAGTGCCCATTTGCGCATGGACTTGCCGGTATGGTTGAAGTCCTTGGACATCAATGCATCGGCCTTGGCCCAGCTCGTGAGCCAGTTCAGCGTGCATTCCAACTGCTCCGGACGGCCGTCGCGCATGAATTGCATCACACGCTTGCTGGTGTCTTTTTCCAGCTTGGTGATGTCGGCGGTGCTGTCGCGAAAGGCTTTTTCGGACTGCACATTCAGGGTGGAACGAGCCTTGTCCGAACCTTCGTACTTGCTGCGAAATTGCAGCGAGCCGGTGTACGGCGCCGGCATGGCGTCGCAGTCATTCTTGAAGTCGCCGGTCTTGAATGCTTCCACCGGGGCGAAATAACCCTGGGGCGGACGCAGTGGTGCGGCGGCGTTGACTTGGCCGGCAAACATCGCCAGGCCCAGCAGCGTTGGAATCAATAACTTCTGCATAAGTAACCTCATTGCCCCGTTGAAGCAGTCTGTTGACCACCGGCGGGGAATACGTTGCGTGTGCAAATTTTCGCTTCGACTTTCTGCGCGGCCTGGCCCGCTTCAGGGCCCTGCACTTCCACGGCCAGCAGGTTTTGCGTGGCCCAGTCTTCATCGGTGCGCAGTTCAAAGGCGAAACGCCCGTCTGTATCGGATGTTTCGGGTTTCTCGATCTTGATGTCCTCGTGGCGCCCGTTCATGTACCAGAGGGTGGCTTGCAGGGTTTTCACCGATGGGTCGGCGAAGCGGATGTCGACCTGGTGACTGCTGTTGCGCAGGTCTTTGTTCGAACTGTTCACCAGCAATTCGTTCTTGCCGGGTTTCAGCGTGGTGCTGGCGCTCATCTGGGCGGTCTTGCCTTCACAGCCGTTGTCCAGCAGCGACATCATCTGGCGGTAGATGGTCTCCTGGTCCAGGCGATACAGCGGCGAGAATTCCCAGATCAGGATCTTCGGCGGGGTCTTCTGGAATTCTTCGCTGCCCAGGTACTGGATCATCGAGCCTTCCAGGCCACCACCGGGGAAGGCGACGTTGAGGATGTCGGCACCGATTTCCTGTTCCAGGAAGCCGGCGAAATTGTAGTTCTTGCCACTGTGGCTGGTACCCACGAGGGTGATCTGCGGGTTGCCGGAATCACCGAACAGGTCGCCGTCTGCCGCTTCGCCCTTGGGCTCGGTGGTGAACTGGTCCATGTACTGGATCGCGTAGCTGGTGCCGCACAGTTGCCCGGCCATGTTGTGCAGGGTGCCCGTCTTGCCCATGCGCCCGGACCGTTTGGTCTCGAATTCGCGCTGCGGGATGCCGGCAAATTCAGGCATCGCCCGCACTTTCGCGCCGACGATTTTGGCGGTGCGCTGGGCGCCGTATGGCGTCCAGTGTTGGTCGCCGCGGAAGTAGAAATCGTGGGCCGGCAATTCATCCGGCAGTTGCTCGTTGGTCAGCGGCGACAGGTCCGGTACGACGTAGCCCATCTTGGCGAAGCGCCCGAGCATGGTCTTGTAATTGCCCAGGGCCTTGTCGAAATCGAACCTGGCTTTCTCTTCAGGGTTGAGCTTGTTGCGGTTCACCAAGCCACGGGTCGGCTGGTAGACCACCACCAGTTCCACGCCCTTGCTCTTGAACGCATCGTGCAGCTGCTGCATGCGTTTGTAGCCGGCGGGGCTGGTGTCGAATTCGGTGCGCAGGTCTTCCTGGGTCCGGAACAGCCAGTCGCCCTGGGCTTGCACCAGGGTGGTGAAGTTCTGCTGGTAGCGGGTGGTGTAGTTCTTCGCGTCGTGGGCGGCCGGGCACAGGCTGCAGCACGGTTCGGCGGTGAAGGTTGGCGCCTTGATTTCGTCGGCGCGCACGCCCTGGCTGGCCGCGAGCAGGCCGAGGGTCAAACCCGAAAGGCTGAGCAGTTTGATCATGTGTGGGTGCATAAAGGTCATCCTCAGTCCTGCATTTCGGTCTGGCGTTCGACAGGGTCGATCAGCACGGCTTTCTTCTGGCGTACCAGCAAGTCGAGGATCTCTTCCTGGCGATCGCCAAGAACGCCCGAGAAGCTGATGCCACTGGATTTGGTCGGCGCAAGCATCGATACGCGGTACAGCTCGACGCTCAACGGCGAGTCGATGGACAGCGGCCCGCTGCCGTTGGCGGCCAGTTCACCGCCGACCACGATCAGCGAGACCTTGGTGTCGAACGGGTCGAGGGCGATGTCGCGGTCGGTGTCGGTCAAATCCTTGATGTGGCCGTACACGCCGGTCAGCCCGTTGGCCATGGCAATGTTCTCGTACAGGCGAATGTTCACGCTGTTACGCACGCGGATGCCGTGGCGACGGTTGCTGATCACCTTGTTGCCCCACAGCAGGTTATCGCCGCTCTCATAGAGGGTGATGCCGTCGGTGTGGTTGCGGTAGATCTCGTTGTCGGCGATCAGGTTGTTGACGCTGTTACGGTCGATCACCAGGCCCGAGAGCTTGTTGTCGAAGCTGCGGTTGTTGAAGATGAAGCTGTCGTTCACTTCCCGGGAAATGATGATGCCGTGCTTCTTCTTCGTGCCGTAGACGGTGTTGTCGGTGATGATCAGGCCGTGTGAACGGTCGTGGGGGTCAATGCCGTAGACGATGTTGTCCTTGTAGATATTGCCCTTGAGCACAAAGCCGGTGGTTTCGTAGCAGTAGAAGCCGTACCACATGTCCGAGAACTCGGAGTCGACGATCCAGCCCGTCGGTTCAGGACGCTTGAGCACCTTGGCCATGTTCGGCGTGTACTGGGAAATACTCACGCCATACGACTTACTGTTGGCGTAGCCGAAACTGGCCATCTTGCTGTTGGCGATGTAGGTCTCGGTGCCGCCCCAGGCCAGCAGGAACGGGCGGAATTCCTTGGGCGACTGGAAGGTCGCCGGGCCGTTGGTCTTCTCGCGCCAGCCGGTGATTCTGGTGTCACGTACGAACAACTGGCCGTCGTTGATCAGGAACGAACCGGCTTCCTGGGACAGGCGCAGCTCTTGAGTCTGCTTGTCGATTTCGAGGATGCCTTTACGGCCCACCACGATCGGCAACTTGGCCAGGAACACCCCCGGCGAGGTTTCGCTGAAGTACTGCTTGGGCACTTTCTTCAGCAGGTCCTTGAGGTTCATGTAGCCGTCGTCGACAAAGATCGCCTGGGGAATGCCGTGCTGGCGCACTACCCATTCGGCCATCTTGTTGTCGCCGCCGATGAAGTCCTTCAGGGCGTCTTCCTGCATCATCCGGCGGATGCTGATTTTGCCTGGCTTGGTACGCACGATCTTTTTCGCGATATTGGCCGCGGTGTAGCCGGACACGTCCGGCAGCGCAGGCTTGGCCATCTCCAGCGGCTCGGTCGGCGGGCTGGAGATGGTGTAGGTCTTGGCCTGTTGCAGCTCTTTGGCGATGGTCGGCGCTTTGTCGGCGAAGGCCGAGGCGCTGGCCAACAGCATGGCCGCGACGAGCAGGCTTTGAGACTTCATTGCGCAGGCTCCCATCAGAACTTCCAGATCACGTCGACAAAGGCGCGATGCATGTACGAGTCGACCTGGCTGCCATAGGCGTCGCCCGGCTTGAACACGCCTGCACGGAAGCGCACCAGGGCCGACGGCTCGTCGATCGACTGGCTGAGCCCGGCCGGCAGCAGGCCTTTCTTGAAGTACTTGGTGACCACCAGGTCCATCTCCTGGCCGAGATCTTTCTTGCCGTCTTCAAGCGGCAGGGACGTGCTGGACAGGATCGCGCCGGTCACGTCATCGGTGTTGTTCTGCACGGCATCGATGCCGTTGCTGCCCACCGGCTTGTTGCCGTCGACGCGCCAGAACTTGTGGTACACAAGGCTTGCGTCATAGTCCTCGCGCAGCTGCCACGAACCGAACAGGCTCATGGACTGCATGTTGTTCATCTCGCCGCGAAACGCTTCGCCGAAGCGGTGGACGCGGGACTGGGTACCGGTCCAGTTTGAACGGTTGCTTTGCAGGCCGTTCTGCTCGTATTCGGCACTGGCGCGGGAGTAGGCGGCGCCCACTTGCCACTGCGGGTCGAGGCGCAGGCGTACACCCAAATCGGTGGCCCAGCCATTCACGTCATCGCTGCGCTTGGCGTTGGCCGGGCGGGTGCCGTCGGCGTTCAAGGCGTTGACCGTGTCGCGGTCGCCCTGCATGCCGGTGACGCTCGCCCAGTAGTTGACGGTGTTGGTGTTGCGCCAGTTGTAGGCGTCGCTGTTGGCTTCGATGCCGAGCCAGGTCAGGTCGCCGTTCTCGCGCTTGTCCAGCGAGTCGGTGGCCACGCCCGGTTCCGGGTAGTCGAGCTTGCCGTCATCATGGGTGTGGTGAGCGCGCAGGCCGATCCACTGGCCTGGCGTCCACTGGTAGGCGGCGTCGGCGTACAGGTGCTGACGGTCCTTGTCCTTGGGCGACAGTTCCTTGAGGTCGGTGCGGTATTCGCTGAAGCGCTCGGCGACGCCGACATTGGCCTTGAGCAAGGTGGTGTCGAAGGTCCAGTTCAGCGCTTCGATATTGGTGTCGCGCCATTGGCCGTCGTCATTGCGCAGGCGTTGGCGACCGAGCTTGAGGATCTCGCCGGGGTAGGGCGTGAAGCCGCCATAGGCGACCCAGAACTCGCGCATCGCCAGGTAGTTCTTCTTGCTCTTGCGGTCGTCATTGCTGGTCTGTTGAGTGGCGTCATCCGAGGACTGTTGCAGGGTGTCGGTCTCGATGATGTCGCTGGAGGTCACGGCCTGGCCCATGGCGTAGGCGCTCCAGTTGCCGCTTTCACCGTAGATCCACGGGCGCAGGTCAAGGCCGATGCCGTTGACGTCGCCGCCTTTCTGGGTGCCCAGGTCGCGGTCATCTTCGGACTGGCCGGTGACTTTGACTTCCAGGCCGAAGTTCTTGGCTTCGGTCAGCGCCGCCAGGGTCGGGCACGACCACAGCAGGGCGAAGGTCAGGCCGATGCCGGCCTTGACGAATGGGTTGAGCTTCATAGGGATTCCTCGCCGTCTTCTTCTTGCAGGGCGTGCAATTGCAGCGTGCTTTGGGCCAGGGTGCCGCGCACGGCCAGTTCCTGTTGCACCAGGCGTTGGCCTTCGGCGCGTTGTTCCGGGGTCAGCGGCGCTTCGAGCTGGGTCGCCAGGTCGTTGGCTTCCGGCGTGTCCTGGGCCTTGGCCAACTGGCTGAAGACATAGGCGTTAAGCGGGTCGGGCTTGGTGCCCTTGCCTTGGGAAAACAGCTGGGCAATCGCGAAGTCGGCGCTGTTCTGGCCGTTGCGCGCAGCGGTCAACAGATGGTCCAGGGCCTTTTGCGAATAGACCTTGCCCAGGTAGCCACGGCGGTAGATCTGGCCGAGGTAGTAGTCGGCGGCGACTTCGCGGCCGACGGCTTTCTGGAAGTGTTCTTCGGCGGCCTTGGCGTCAGCCGGGACCCACTTGCCTTCGTAGTAGAGCTTGCCCAGCAACAGTTCGGCGCGGGGCTGGTCGGCGGCGCGGCCGTTGTCGAGGTACTTCATCATCTGGTCGACGTCGCCCAGTTCCGGGAAGTCGTAGAGCAGTTGCGCCAGGCTGACCCAGGAGGCCGGGTAGCCGGGGGCGATTTTTTCCAGCAGGGCCTGGGCGGTTTTTTCGTCGGTCTTGCCCAGGCTTGCATCACCCAGTACACGAGCCACGCTGTCGACCCGTTGGGCGGTGACGGTGCCGCGGCTGTAGCCGGCTTCCATCTGCTTGAGCAGGTCGGCCTGTTTTTCCGGCTCGGCTTTTTTCTGGTAGACCGTGGCCAGCTCGACGTAGCAGATATCGGTGGTGTTCAGCGCCGCCTTGCAGATGCTTTCCACTTCATCCAGGTGCTGGTCGTAGGTGTCCTGGGTGCGATACAGCAGCACCTGGGCGAGACCGGCTTCCGGGTAACCCGAGGCGCGCCATTTGCTGATCTGCTGCTGGGCGTTGATGTTCGGGAAACTGTGCGGGTATTGCAGGTAGAGCATTGCCAGCGGGATCAGGGTGTTGCCTTCGCCATTGGCAAAGGCTTTTTTCAGCAGGCCTTCGGCTTCATGGTGTTCGGCTTCGGTCGCGCCGGGCTTGGCCACCAGCAGGCGGCCCAGGCGTGCCTGGGCACGGGGCGAGGTATCGGCGGCCGCGCGGTACGTCGCTTCGGCCTGCTTGATTTGCTCGGGGTCGCGGGTGCCGACCTGGATATCCGCCAGGCCCACTTGGGCCTCGCTGTAGCCCAAATCCGCGAGCTGCTGGTAGTTCTGCTGGGCAGTGACGGTGTCGCCACGTTTCAGCGCTTCATTGGCCAGGCGTTGGTCGGGCAGACCGGCGCAACCGGCGAGGCTGACCGCAACAGCCAGCAACGCCACAGTTCCCATGTGGGAGCGGGCTTGCTCGCGAAGGGGCCCTGTCAGTTGATGCATGTGTTGGCTGACACACTGCTTTCGCGAGCAAGCCCGCTCCCACAGGGATTGCGGTGTTTTTGAGAGAGTCATCACAGGCATGTCCTCTGCTTACAGACCGTTGGCCATGGCTTTGTCGATCAGCCAGTTCAGGGACGGGCCGCGATCGCTGGTCACTTCAACCGGGCGACCGGCGTAGGTGCTGTCCAGCGGGGCGTCGGGTTTGATCTGCACGCGGATGTCGGAGGACATTTCGCTGCTGTTCAGGCTGGTGCTGCTGACGATGGTGCCGGTGCGTACCTGCTCTTCATCCGCTACCTGGAAGTTCACGCGGGTGCCCGGGCGAACGTCGGCAAACTGGCGATAGGAGAAACGTGCATCAACGTTGGCCTGGCTGCCGCGTGGCACCAGTTGGAAGATCACGTCGCCCTTGCTGGCGTACTGACCGTCGGCGACCAGTTGCTGGGCCACGACGCAGTCGCAAGGGGAGGTGAGGGTGCCGGTCATTTGCTTGCCGAACAGCTCTTCGACCTTGGCCGGTTGCAGCTGGTCTTCGTCCAGATGGCCCTTGAGTACGTCGAGCATGCTGGTGCTGAAGGTTGCCAATGGCGCGCCTTTGGCGGCGACCGCATCGCCTTTGATCAGGCTTTGCACGGTGCCATCGCGGGGCATGGTCACGTTCATCCCGGGCACGCTCACCAGGCCGGAGGTGGCGTGGCTGACGAAGTACATGCCGTACACCGATTTGACCACGAAGCCGAATGCCGCCAGGCCCACCACGAAGATCCCGAGGCTGAAAGTCACCGCCCGCAGGCGGCCACCGACGCTCATGTTGCTGCCGCCGTCCTTGACCTTGCGCGCCTTGGTGAAGTTGTCGCGTTGCAGGGTTGCCAGCACGTCACCCATGGTCACGATGTCACCGGCCAGGTGCGAGGTGATCAGGTGGCGCAGGGTGGAGATGTCTTGTGCATCGAGGTTCTGGAACTGGCAACCGGTGCGGCCGGTCTGGCGGTCGTAGGAGCGAATCTGCAGCTCGACGTCCATCGCCAGGCCCAGGTTGTCGATCACGAACTGCAAGCGACCCTTGTGCACATCGCCGACTTTCAGCGGCTGCTGCGGGGCGTTGAAGGCCAGGCCGCCGGCTGACAGGTCGATCACCCGCACTTCCATCGGTGTTTGATCGGCGCCGAAGAAGCGCAGCTTGGCCGGGATTTTGACCCGGGCGTGTTGGCGCTGGGCTTCGGATTCGTGGACAACGTTGGCGTTTACTGGGCTATTCATGGTGTTTAGTTCCTAGTTAATTCAGGCTTGGCAGGGTCAAACCATCATCAGCAACACGGCGACGAAAATGCTGCCGGCGGAGAAGGTCATGGTCCGAGACGACCAGGTGTTGAACCAACGTTGAAAGCTGGCCAAATCGCGGGTCAGTTTGGTGTCCTGGCGGGTCCAGGACTGTTGATCAAGGCGGAAGAACACGTAGATCTTCACCAGCGCGCCCATGATCTGGTTGTAATAGAGAATCACCGGGTAAGCCGGGCCGATCTTGTGGCCGGAGCACGACAGCAGCAGGGTCAGAATCAGGCGGGTGATGCCGATCCACAGCAGGTAGGCGAGGATGAACGCGCCGCCGTATTTGAAGGTGGCGATGATCGCCACGGTCAGCCCCAGCAGGGAGGTCCACATCGACACGCGTTGATCAAACAGCACGATGCTGGTGAACAGGCCCAGGCGACGCATACCCAGGCCCAGGGCACGTGAGTTCTGGCGCAGGTTGTTGCCGTACCAGCGGAACATCAGTTTGCGGCTGGCCTTGATAAAGCTCTTTTCCGGCGGGTGTTCCACGGTGTGAATCGCGGCATCCGGCACATAAAAGGTGTCGTAGCCCAGGCGCATCAGGCTGAACCAGCTGGACTTGTCGTCACCGGTCAAAAACTTGAAGCGGCCCAGGCGCCAGTGTTGCAGCGAGTCGCTTTCCACATCGGCAATGAAGCCCGGGTCGGTGACCACGTTGGCGCGGAATACCGACATGCGGCCGGTCATGGTCAGCACGCGTTTGGACAGGGCCATGGAGCACATGTTGATGTGGCGCTGGGCGAAGCGCAGCTTGTGCCACTCGCTCATGATGTAGCCGCCGCGCACTTCGCAGAACTCGTTGGTGGTCAGGCCGCCGACATTGCCGAACAGCTGGAACCACGGCACGGTCTTGCGCACTACGCCCTCGGCGAGCACGGTGTCGCCATCGATCACGGCCACTACGGCACGGTCGTCCGGCAGGTGGCGGGAGATGGCGCGAAAACCGAAGGCCAGGCCGTCACGCTTGCCGGTACCGGCGATGCGCACGAAGTCCAGTTTGACGTGGTCGGGCGGGTTCATCCTGGCCCACAGGCTCTTGACCAGCAGCTCATCGGACATTTCCACCAGGGAGCAGACCACGGTGGTAGGGAAGCCACATTCGATGGCCTCGCGGATCACCGAGCTGTAGACCTGGGCCGTGGTCAGCGCGTCGATCCGAAAGCTGGTAACCATCAGGAATACGTGGGACGGGTCTGCCGCCTTGCCCAGCTTGCGCACTTTGCGCCGCAGGTGCGGGTAGACCACGTACAGGAACAGCATGCCGCGAAAGAAATGCGTAGCACCCATCGAGTAGCGCCAGATACCGACGGCGCCAATCAGGAAAATAAAATTCTTCGACTCTGAGTCGAACGTACTCGCCGGCAACAGCAGGGCGAGTCCCATCAGCAGGCTCAGGAAAAACAGCCAGCCGGCAGATTGGAGGAGTACGTGTTTTAACTTGGACATAGGCGTCATTCCGCAGGTGAAGGAGGCTTCAAGCAGCAAGCGCCGGGGATCAGGACGCTTGCCGCTTGAAACTTGCCGTTGCTGTTACCAGCAAATGCCTTCGGTACGGCCGCTCACGCTGGTGGCCTTGGACATGAAGCCCACCAGGTCGACCACTTGCTTGCCGTGGGGTGCGTTGTGCGCCAGGGCACGGAACTTCTCATCGCGGTTGCCCAGGATGATCACGTCGGAGTTGTTGATCACTTCGTCGAAGTCCGAGTTGAGCAGGGACGACACGTGAGGGATCTTGCCTTCGATGTAGTCCTTGTTGGCGCCGTGCACGCGAGCGTATTCGACGTTGCTGTCGTAGATGCTCAGGTCGAAACCCTTGCCGATCAGCATTTCTGCCAGTTCCACCAGCGGGCTTTCGCGCAGGTCATCGGTGCCGGCCTTGAAGCTCAGGCCCAGCAGGGCGACTTTGCGTTTGTCGTGGCTGGAAACGATGTCGAAAGCGTTTTGCACCTGGGACTCGTTGCTGCGCATCAGCGAGTTGAGCAGCGGCGCATCCACGTCCAGAGAGCCTGCGCGGTATGTCAGGGCGCGCACGTCCTTGGGCAGGCAGGAACCGCCGAAGGCAAAGCCCGGGCGCATGTAGTACTGGGACAGGTTGAGGGTCTTGTCCTGGCAGACCACTTCCATCACTTCGCGACCGTCGACACCCACCGCCTTGGCGATGTTGCCGATCTCGTTGGCGAAGGTCACTTTGGTCGCATGCCAGACGTTGCAGGTGTACTTGATCATCTCGGCGACGGCGATGTCCTTGCGGATGATCGGCGCGTCGAGTTCTTCGTACAGCGACTGCAGAACATCGCCGGAAGCGGTGTCGAATTCACCGATGACGGTCATCGGCGGCAGGTCGTAGTCGGCGATGGCGGTGCTTTCACGCAGGAACTCAGGGTTTACGGCGACGCCGAAGTCGACGCCGGCTTTCTTGCCCGAGCAGTCTTCGAGAATCGGAATCACCACATTGGCCACGGTACCTGGCAGCACGGTGCTGCGGACCACGATGGTGTGACGGGAGGTCTTGTCACGCAGGACAAAACCGATCTCGCGGCACACCGATTCGATGTAGTTGAGTTCCAGGTCGCCGTTCTTCTTGCTCGGCGTGCCGACGCAAATCATCGACAGGTCGGTATCACGGATTGCCTCGGCGAAATTGGTGGTGCCGCGCAGTCGGCCGGTTTGAACGCCCTGGCTTAACAGCTCGCCCAGACCCGGTTCAACGATGGGGGATTTACCCGCGTTGATCAGGTCGATCTTTTCCTTGGAGATGTCTACGCCAACGACCTCATGGCCCCGTGCAGACAGGCAACCGGCACATACCGCGCCGACGTAACCCAAACCAAATATGCTGATGCGCATCGCATTTACCTCATTGTTAATCGTGCCACTAGATGGCCGGAGTTCATGTTTTGAAGCGTCACCCAGGCACTGGGAAGTGCGACGAATAAACGTCGGTATATCCAGTGCAGGCATACTAAAAGTCGAGTGACTAACTAATGCACTCAAGTTGTGCGCAACTTGGCCTTATTGTTGGGGCTTGCCCTGAAATGCAGCCAGCCTTCCTGGGGAAGGGCCTGGCGCCAGTGCCGCAAGGCGTTGACAGGGGCTTTGAGCCCTTATATATCAACGGCTTGGGTTGTCTCACTGACCCATACAGGTGAGCTCAGCCTTGGCCTTGTCGGAGAAAGTAGTGAAACCTTTGCGTCCGCCTTCAACTAATCAGTTGATGATTTGACCATTGAGTCAAAGTTATATGACAACTTTGCTACTTCCCTTGGTCGCCACGTAAGTCATCTCTTACATCTTCAGAGATAATCGTTACCGGTGGTATGAGCGGTGCTTTAGGACATAGTTCCTGTCCACTCATCCTGTTTCCGGAAATTTCTTGAAATATTAGGAAAGATGGCACTAGTACTATTCTGATAGCACTTGCTATTTAGGCCAGTAGTTGCGGGGAGTTGCGAGGGGTAAATAGTTTTGTGCCACTACTGTTTTAAAAAAGTGGTGCCACTACGAAAAAAATTGACGAATGTCGAGTGAAATAAATGTTAGGGAATCTGAAGAATTATTTTTGACGCCAAATAAATGACGAATTCGGAATTGGAATGCAAACAAAATGTGGGAGCGGGCTTGCTCGCGAAAGCGGCGTGTCAGGCAATAAAGGCATCGACTGAACCACCGTTTTCGCGAGCAAGCCCGCTCCCACATTTGGATCTTCGTTGTCAGGTTATTCCGGGGCGTGATCCCGCAGGAACACCAGGTTATCCGGCTTCGACTGCTCCGCATTGAAGCGATAACCCTGCACGTCAAACTCCTTGAGCCTGGCCGGGTCGTTGATGCGTTCTTCAATCACGAAGCGGCTCATCATGCCCCGGGCCTTCTTGGCGTAGAAGCTGATGATCTTGTACTGGCCGTTTTTCAGATCCTTGAACTCGGTGTTGATGATCCGCGCTTTCAATGCCGGGCGTTTGACTGCCGAGAAGTACTCGTTGGACGCGAGGTTGAGCAGCACGTCATCGCCTTGTTCGGCCAGGGCTTCGTTGAGCCACTCGCTGATGCGGGTGCCCCAGAAAGCGTACAGGTCCTTGCCACGGGCGTTGGGCAGTTTGGTGCCCATTTCGAGGCGGTACGGCATCATCAGGTCCAGCGGCCGCAGCAGGCCGTACAGGCCGGAGAGCATGCGCAGGTGGTCCTGGGCGTAGGTGAAGTCGGCGTCCTTGAGGGTTTCGGCGTTGAGGCCGGTGTAGACGTCGCCCTTGAATGCCAGCAGGGCTTGTTTGGCGTTGGCGGGGGTGAAGGCGGGGGTCCAGCTGCCGAAGCGTGCGGCGTTGAGGCCGCCGATTTTGTCGGAGACGTGCATCAGTTCGCTGATTTGCGCCGGGCTGAGTTCGCGCAGTTGTTCGATCAGCTCCTGGGAGTGGTCGAGGTATTGCGGCTGGGTGAAGCGCGGGGTGACCGGCTTTGACTCGAAATCGAGGGTTTTGGCGGGGGAAATCACCGTCAGCATGAAGTCGTCTCCTTTAATCGTGGGGGGATTCTAGGGGGTAGGGCGGTTTGACTCCACCTATGATGGTGATAGATAGCTGTGCGGTCGTTGGGGGGGCATATCCGTTTCTGCGGTTACGGCGGCTTATGGTTTCGCTCTTACAGCGAGTCACTTTGCAAAAGCGTTCAAAAGTGAGCCGCTGTAAGAGCGGAACCAATACAAGCCATCACTCAAATAACGCATATACACACCAACCCAATAGCGCCCCCACACGATCGGCTATAGTGCCCGACGACTCTGGAAAGGGAGACCCTTCGTGCGAATTGCGCTTTTACTGTCAGCCTGGCTCATCTGCCTGGGCGCCCAAGCCGCCCCTGTGGATGTCGCGACCCTGGACCGCGGCACCTGGCCCGAACGCCTCAGCAGCCCCGCCCTGTTCGACGTCGCCTCACGCGCAGAAATCCTGATGTTCGCCCACACCCTGCTCGCCAGCGAATCCCTCGACGAGCCCGCCCTCAAGCAGCGCCTGGGCCTGAAGATCATCAACCAGGCCTCGATCGACGACCTGCGCCGCCAACTCTGGCAACGGCTACTGGAAAACTACACCTTCGCCCAACAAAGCTGCGAACAGGACGCCTCCTTCTGCTACCTGGTGGAAAACATGGACGACCTGCGCGAACAAGCCGCCAAATTCGAAGTCAGCGACAACTCCTTCTATATAGGCTGGGCCGGCCCCAGCCGCGCATTCCACGAGCGCTACCTGGATGAACAGTTGCGCAAGGCCGCCCTGTTCCCCCAGATCAGCAGCGAAATCGCGCGCTTCGGCGACCACGAACGCAACGGCGACGAACTCAACGACCGGATGTTCCTGCTGACCTTCGACAGCGGACCGTCCCCGGTCAGCGGCAATACCGACTGGCTCGCCGACTACCTGCGCAAACAGAAAATGCACAGCCTCTTCTTCGTGCTGGGCAACAGCCTGCAAACCCGCGTCGAGAAAAGCTCGGCCACCGATGTGCAGGCGCTGTACCAGGGCCAGTGCGTCGGCATCCAGGGCTGGCAGTACCGCTCCCATAGCCATTGGGTCGACTGGCAGTCGTCCATCACCCGCAGCGCCTCCCTGGCGCAAAACCTGATGCCGGAAAACTACCTGCCGCTGTTCCGCCCGCCGTACGGTCAGCGCCGGTCCGACAGCCAGGGATTTTTCCAGTCACAAGGGCTGCAAGTGGCCTTGTGGGACATCGACTCGGAAGACGAACCCGGCAAGCTTAAGGCTGATGAGTCGGCGAACCGCGTGCTCACACTGATGCTGTTGTGGCGGCGCGGGGTGATCGTCTTCCACGACACCCAGGACAAGGCGCGCATCGCTTTACCCTGGCTTTTACACGCCACGGCAGAAAGTGGACTCGGCTGGCAGGATTGCCGCGAAGCGTTTCGCTGAAAAAGCACGAAAGGCCCGGCCCTGTTGGGGCTGAGGTTTTTCAGGGGGGAATTTGGGAGGTATTTCGATACAGGCGGACTTCCGACTTTAACGGTGCAATGCCGGCGCGCCTAGTGCTATTCGTCATCCTGAAAAATAAACTTCAAAAAAGCGTCAAAGTGCTTTTTCCTGTCATGTGTTTTGCGGTATTACGAAGACAGACAGCCGAAACCTGCAACACAGGTGGCGTCTTCCAAGACACCTCTTGTGTGCACCGCACTTGACGCCCCTCAAGTGCGTTCGACGGTCGAATCGAGGCGCAGCACTGTCGCGGTATTGCGTCGACTGGCTCCCACAAAGGTGACCGAGTATGGATGATCATGGACGTAACCCTTCTTCCGACCAGCCAATCCTTTATGTGCTTGATACCAATGTACTGATTCACGATCCAAACGCACTGCTCAACTTCGAAGAACACCACGTCGCCATCCCGATGATCGTGCTTGAGGAGCTCGACAAACTCAAAAGCGGGCACCACAGCGTTGCCGCCGAATGCCGCCAGGCCATCCGCCTGATCGACAAGACCCTCGGCGAAGCCTCCCCCGACGACGTCGAGGTGGGCGTACCGATCCAGCGTGGCAAAAGCGGGCCCAAGGGCTTGCTGTCGATTCTGATGAGCAAGCGCAGCGAGCCCAACAGCCTGCTGCCGGAAAATCTGAACGACAACAAAATCATCAACCAATTGATCGACCTGCACGCACGCGACAAGGACCTGCGCCTGGTGCTGGTGACCAAAGACATCAATATGCGCCTCAAGGCACGAGCGTGTGGGATCGCTGCCGAGGACTACAGTACCGACCAACTGGTTGACGACGTGTCGATGCTGTCTCGTGGTTATCACACCATGACCGGCTCGTTCTGGGATCGCGTCAGCAAGGTCGAAACCCGTCAGGACCATGGCCGCACCTGGCACCAGGTACAGCTGATCGACAACCTGCCGGCTGTGCACATCAACGAATTCATCATCGACGAACAGGGTTTTGTGGGCTGGATCAAAGAGATCCAGGTCGACAAGCTGCTGATCCTCGACCTGCATCAGGAACCCCTGTTGCACCAGGAAGCCTGGGGCCTGAAACCGCGTGATATCTACCAGAGCCTGGCGCTGTATGCCTTGCTTGATCCGGACATCCACCTGGTCAACCTGACCGGCGCCGCAGGTTCGGGGAAAACTATCCTCGCCCTGGCCGCCGCCATCGAACAGACCATGGTTACCAAACGCTATCGCCGCATCATCGCCACCCGCAGCGTGCAGGGCCTGGACCAGGAAATCGGCTTCCTGCCCGGCACCGAAGCGGAAAAAATGGAGCCGTGGCTGGGGGCGATCACCGACAACCTCGAAGCCTTGCACATGGATGACGAAAACACCCATGGCAGCGTCGATTACATCCTCAGCAAAGTGCCGTTGCAGTTCAAATCCCTCAACTACATTCGAGGTCGCAGCTTCCAGCAGAGCCTGATTTTGATCGATGAATGCCAGAACCTCACGCCGCACCAGATGAAAACCATCATCACCCGTGCCGGCGCCGGTTCCAAAGTGGTGTGCCTGGGCAACCTGGCACAGATCGACACCCCTTACCTGTCCGCGACCAGCTCCGGGCTGACTTACCTGACGGAACGCTTCAAGGACTTCCCGAACGGCGTGCACATTGCGCTGCAAGGTGTCCCTCGCTCGATTCTGGCCGAATACGCCGAATCTCACCTGTAACCACGGTCAATGTGGGAGCTGGCTTGCCTGCGATAGCATCACCTCGGTGTAACTGACATACCGAGGTGCCTGCATCGCGGGCAAGCCCGACTCCCACAAAAGCCAGCTCCCACATTTGATCGGCGTTGGGTTTACAATCGGAGCTCCTGATCAGGAGTATCCCTGTGCTGACTCATCTCGATTCCCAAGGTCGCGCCCACATGGTCGACGTCACTGAAAAAGCCGTGACGTTCCGTGAAGCCGTGGCCGAAGCGCGGGTGCGCATGTTGCCCGAGACCCTGAAAATGATTGTCGACGGCGCCCACCCCAAGGGCGACGTGTTTGCCGTGGCCCGTATCGCCGGGATCCAGGCCGCAAAAAAAACCAGTGATCTGATTCCCCTGTGCCACCCGTTGATGCTCACCGGGGTCAAGGTCGAGCTCAGTGCCGATGGCCTGGACGCGGTGCGCATCGTCGCCCGCTGCAAACTCTCCGGGCAGACCGGCGTGGAGATGGAAGCGTTGACCGCGGCCAGTGTTGCCGCCCTGACGATCTACGACATGTGCAAGGCCGTGGACCGTGGCATGACCATCGAAACCATTCGGCTGCTGGAGAAACTCGGCGGCAAGAGCGGGCATTTCAAGGCGGACCAGGCATGAGCATCAACGTACTGTTTTTTGCGCGCTACAGCGAAGCGATTGGCCTGGACTCCCTGGAGATGGAAGGTGACTTCGCGACGGTCGACGCTGTACGCCAGGCATTGGCCGGTGACCCGGAATTCGCAGTGCTCAATGAGGCCAGCCTGATGTGCGCTCGTAACCAGGAACTGTGCGACCTTGAAGAGCCGCTGCAAGCTGGCGACGAAGTGGCATTCTTCCCGCCCGTGACCGGAGGCTGACCATGGCGATTCGGGTGCAGGCCGAGGCGTTTGATCCCGGCGCCGAGGTCAATGCGATGCATGCGGCCAATGTGGGCGTAGGCGCGGTGGTGAGTTTTGTCGGCTATGTGCGCGACTTCAATGATGGCCTGGATGTGGCGGGGATGTTCCTCGAACACTACCCGGGCATGACTGAAAAGGCTCTCGGCAAAATCGTCGTGGAGGCCGAGCAACGCTGGCCGCTGCTCAAGCTGGAAGTGTTGCATCGCATTGGCGCCCTGGAGCCGGGTGAGCCGATCGTGTTTGTTGCGGCGGCCAGCGCCCATCGTCAGGCCGCGTTCGATGCCTGCGCCTTTGTGATGGACTACCTGAAGACGCGGGCTCCGTTCTGGAAGAAGGAAAACACCAGCGAAGGGCCACGCTGGGTGGAAGGGCGCGACAGCGATCACGCAGCCGCTGACCGCTGGAAATAACGTGTGGCGAGGGAGCTCCCTCCCCACAGCAAGCTCCCCCGCCACACAGGTCAGGTCGAGGCGTGCAGCCGGTGTGGAGAAAGCATCGCTTCGGTCAACCCGAACGCCGCCAATGCATCCGGCAAAGGCTTGCCGCGCACCAGCGCCGCACTGGCCTGGCCCATCGCTGGTGAGGTCTGAATCCCGTAGCCGCCCTGAGCCGCAATCCAGAATAATCCCTCCACCTGTGGATCGAACCCGCAGACCAGATCACCATCGCTGACGAAACTGCGCAGCCCGGCCCAGGTCCGCGCAGGCCGGCGGATGCTCAGGGTGGTGGCTTCCTCGATGTGATAGATGCCCGTGGCGATGTCCAGCTCTTCCGGTTGCACATCGTGGGGCTCCACCGGGTCGGCATTGGCCGGTGAGCCGAGGAACATGCCGGCGTCGGGTTTCATATAGAACGAACCGTCGAGGGCCGCCAGCTCCGGCCATGCGTGGATGTTCAGCTCGGCGGGTGGAGAGAAGACGAACGCGCTGCGACGTTTGGGTTGCAGGCCGATTTTCTGTGCACCGGCCAACTCGCCGATATGGTCGGCCCAGGCGCCGGCGGCGTTGATGATCACCGGGGCGCTGAAGTGTTGTTGGGCCGTGCGCACTTGCCACAGTCCCTGACCGTCACGGGTCAGTTTCTGCACCTCACTGTCGGTGTGGATTTCTCCGCCATTGCGCCGAATGCCGCGCAGGTAACCTTGATAGAGCGCATCGGTATCGATGTCACACACGGTCGGGTCGTAGATCCCGCCATGGACTTTTTCCCGGCGCAGGATCGGCATCATGGACATCGACTCCTCGACGTCGAGCAGTCGCGTTTCTGGCACAAGGGCTTTGGCACTCAGGTACTGGCGCTGCAACTCACCGGGGTCGCCAATCAAGTCCACCAGCAATTCGCCCCGTGGGGTGAGCAAGGGGTGTTCGGCAAAGCCTGCGGGCGGCTGATCGAAGAAGGCGCGGCTGCCCAGCGTCAGCGCGCGGACCTGGGGCGTACCATAGGCGGCGATGTACAGGGCGGCGGAACGGCCGGTGGAGTGGTAACCCGGCATCGACTCGCGTTCCAGCACGATGACGCGGGCATGGTGTGACAGCCAGTAGCCGGCGGATGCGCCGGCGATGCCACCGCCGATGATGAGGTAGTCGGCCTGGTTCATGTGTTCCTCCTGGATTTGAAAATGCTGAAACCAAATGTGCAGGCTTGCTTGCTCCTCCACAAGCCCGCTTTCACATTTATATTCAGCCTGGCGATAAAGCAGGAAATCGCTATTTCCTTTTGACCTGAAAATTCCGGAAAAACTGTTATTTCTAACAGTAGGCGGTCCCTTCTATAAAGCGCTTACTTGCATCAGGCCGGTACAAGATGTGGCGTTGATGATAACTGTTCTCTATGTTGGATAAGGAGAAGGAAATGAAAGCGGAAGATCCCAATGTTCGTTTAAAAACGTTTGATATTGAATTTCCTCGCGATGGTGGCAATGTAGTTAATAATGAGGTGTATCTGGGTGGCAAACAGCAATGTCAAGTCAATATAATTGTCCAAAAGGAGAGGAGAAACGCTGAAGGTATATGGGAGCTGGCAGCCTTTGAGGCGACGGAGCTTGAAAGTGCCACGGTGGTTGAGTATTCCACAAACCCAGAAGCGACAATTCCGGCCGGATGGTATTGTGATACAAAAAGGAACGAATTTAACATGGGTCGGTGGTCGGGGGTGCTTGAGGAACCCAGCATGGCTACAGCCCCTTCTAACCCTATTATTCAGCCGATGCCCGGTATTGGTCCGCTCGAAAATGAGAAGCGATACCTGAGGTGTGATCTGAGATCAAGTGGTAATCAGCAGTTTATGGCAAAAATTACGGTGGGACGTAAAACATATACAACTAATATGGAGAGAGATAATGTTAATTATCAATCATCTGTCACTGTTAAGTGTCAAGAGCCCTATACATTGTCTGCTGAGCGGCTCGATCATTGGGCTGATACCGACGCCTTTTCAGTGCAGGGTGTGGATGTGGATATTTATTATTGGACGCCCCCCCTTGGGTTGAGATTTGTCGAGAATATACCTCCGACTGATCCCGTAAAATTAAAAGATTCATCTGTTCAGGGGGATCACTTTGATATTTACTACACTCGGGACATTGGGCACGGTATTAGACAGATCGGCGGTGTCATACGGGGTAATACTGTTGGAAACATCACAATGAATAGCCTGCTGAAAAAATCTTCAGGGGGAAATGACCCAATTCCTGCGAACAAGCGCAATACCATCATGCGTGCTGCGCGAGTCAAGGCCTGGTTGGATAACCCCAACACCGATCAACAAGGGGCCAGTATTTGGACAATGGTCGATAGTTATGGCTGCTCGCATCACTATTACCTGACCGAGACCGACAATTACAATGTGATGGTGCTGCGCGCCACTTCAAAACCCTGACGTTCCAGGCATTTCATCCCCTCTCCAAGTGCGAAGCGGTGGACCTATGGACATCTATTCGAACGCGTTTAATTTCAGTGCCCACCTCGGCGGTTCGGTTGACCTGCGTACCGGGCAGTATGGGTGTCTGATTCGTTTGGCAGTCTTGAGCCCAAAAGGGCCGTTAGAGGTCAGTCGAGAGATTGCCTTGGCGTTCTCGATGATGGATACCCGCAACAGTGGCTACGGTAAAGGCTGGAGCTTGTCGAATACCGAATTTGACCCGAACAGCTTCAAGCTTACGCTACTCAACGGTGAACAATACCTAACCCAAGGGCTGCCCTCCGTAGGGGACAATGCTGTTATTACCGACCATAAGTTGAAGGACCTCACCATAAAACGGGTTGCGCAAAATACGCTGCACGTAATTTACAAGGATGGCACTGTCGAAATCCTACGTCCCCTCAGCATTCCCGGTCCCTATAAGATCAGTGCTATCCAGTTCGAAAATGGCGAGCGGCTGAGCTTCCGGTATGGCGGTAATAACTTATTGCAGAGCATTGTTGACGATAAAGAAACCGACCTGTTGATGCTGAAGTATTCCGCCGGATCGCTGGTAACCGCCGATACACTAATTGATGGTAATCGTTATGCCCGTACGCGATTTGAATATACTCATATCGACAACCAACTGACCAAGGTCACGGTTCCTTATGACCTGGCCGGGCCAGTCGCAAGTGAGGCCTATTCGTTTCAGTACCTCAGGTTGCCTGACGCAATGGTGGCTATTTCGCAGGTTATGACACCCATGGGGGGGCAGGAGATAATTCGGTATAACCCCAATGGGCTTCAATACGATGCCCGTTTGTATATTCCGGTCGTCACCCACTGGGAGCAAAACCCTGGGCGCGGGCAGCCCTCTGTCGTCCGCTCCTATAACTTCAGTCCCAACCGTAACTTCACGGGATATCCTCTGAATGGCGGATTCCGCCAGGGCCAGGATAATTTGTATCGGGTGGATAGCGAGTACGCTTATTGGGCGGAAGAAACTTACGTTGATAATAATGGCAAGCCCCTGCGGTCTACCCGCGCCACTTATAATCGTTTTCACCTGATGACTGAGGAATTAATGCTAGCCAATGGCAGCCAGGTCAAAACCGAGACTGTCTACAATGAAGTTCGGGGCGTCCAGTTTCCAAATCAGCCCGCCAATCTCCAACTTCCGAGCCGCATCACCAAGACCTTTGAGCTGTATCCCCAGGGTGGCAAACCCCCAAGGGCGGAAGTGGTCAGTATCACCACCGATGACTTCGGCAACGAACTAAGCCGCACCGAGGCCTCCGGCGTACGCACCGAATACACTTATTACCCGGTGACCGGCGAGCCCCGAAGATGCCCTGCCGACCCCCATGGACTCTTTCAACGTTACCTGAAGCTGGAAAAGCTTTTCCCGGCCAGATCGACCACTGCGGCTCGGACCACTGAACATTCCCACACCGACGTCTCGATAACGGGGGGCGGCTACTTCGTCATGCCGCTTGCCATCAACCTTGAAGGGGGCACCCATACGTCTTATACCTATCATTCTGTGGCCGCCAACCCCGCCCTGCATGGTCGCTTGAAAAGCTCCACGACGACGATCGACAAACTCTCTCTGGTCTCCGATTTCACCTGCACCTTCAATGGCGACTCGATCACCGAAGTCCGGAGCTTGAAGGGGCGTGAGCCTGGTCAATGGCTCGAGTCCGCGCGCACGTGGTCACTGACCAATCAGCGTCTGCTCGACATGACACGTGATGCCGTCGGCAGCCTGGCGATGACGTACGATGTCAGTGGGCGGCTGACATCGGAAACCGCCGCGCCAGCCACGCTCCAGATGGCCCGACGTCGTTATGCCTATCACTTTTCGGCCGGGGCCAAGATGGCCCATTTGGTCACCACGGATGCACAAGGCACCGTGCTCTTCACGTATTTCGATGGCATGGGACGCCAGCTCTCTGCTGCGCAATCGCTTGATGGCATCGCGGACAATGACAGGCTTCTGGGTTCCTGGGCGTACGACGCACTCGGGCGGCTCGTGAAGCAAACCCGTCTGGATTATCTGGGTGATGGGCCGCGTACATTGAAAACCAGCCACGCCTATAACATCTGGGGCAACCCGTGGACGGTAACTCAACCCGATGGTCGGGTATTGATCGATGAATATGACCCGCTCCTCAACCGCCGGGTGACGGGGGTGCAAGGTGACGCGCAACTGGAAACCTGGTTCAACGAACACAATCAACCGGCACGGGTTGAGCGGGTGAGCATTGGCGGTGCGCGCATTGTGGTGGAAACCCGTACTTATGACGGGCTGGGCCGCTGCACGGAGCGCATCGATGCCAGGAAGACCAAGACTGAATACGCCTATGACATTTTTGATCGTGTGGTGCGCAGCCTGGAAACCCCATCCGACGGAACGCCGCCCCGTGAGCGGTTGACGACGTATGCGCTTGGCACCAGCGAGCCAATGGTGCGCACCCTCACCGTAGACAGCAAGCTGCTTGGCACGCGTGAATACGACAGCCTGGGCCGCGTCATTTCCCAAGCGCGTGGCAACGCAACAGCCACGACCTGGGAGTACAAGCCCAACCAGGTTGCGCCAGTGGCGGTGACTTCGCCGCGCGGTGATCGTCAAGAGTACGGTCATGATCCTGAGCTGGAGACATTAACGAGCGTCAAGATGGCAGGGCATGCACCGATAGACCTTGAGTACGACCCCATCAGTGGAGCGATGCGACAATCACTCACCGCCGGGCTCAAGCATGAGATGAGTTACGACGAGAACGGCTATCTCGCCAAGGAAGTCCAGACGCTGGGCAGCCAGCCCTTGACTAGCCTGACGAGTTATTCGCCGGGTGGGCGGCTGTTGCGGCACTCCGCGGCGGATGGGCAGCACAGTGACCTCGTATATGACCAGTTCGGACGCCTCCAACAGACCACCACCGGTTTCGTCCGCATGATCCGGACTTACGATAGTCTGGGCCGCCTTTCGGCGCGAACCCTCAATTATCAAATGCGTCTTACCGACTCGGTGACCTTTGACGCATGGGGGCGTGAGTCGGAACGCAAGCTGGAACAGGACGGTGCGCTACTGCAGAACATTGTCAGCACCTATTACGACGATGGCCTGCTGGCCACTCGCACGTTGAAAGACGCGAATGACGCCGTGGTCACGGGCGAGACGTTCACTTACGATGGTTATTCGCGACTCAAATCCTATGTGTGCGAGGGCACGCAATACCCGATGGATAAATTGGATCGGGCGATCAAGGAACAGCGTTTCAGTTATGACGGTCTCGATAATATGACTGAAGTGCGGACAACGTTTATCGATGGCAGTAGCGACCGCAGCGAGCGGTTTTTCCAGGGTAAGGACCCTGCCTGCCTGACGCACCTGACCCATACAAACCCGGTACGAAACCTGACCCTGAGCTATGACGCCGCCGGTAATTTGCAACAGGGCACCTTCGGTCGCGGTTTCACGTACAACGGTTTTGACCAGCTCACTGCTGTACAGACCGCCACAGACAAGTACAGCTACCAGTACGACGGCGAAGCACGCCAGGTGCTTGCTGCGCGAGGCAACGAAGCTCCCGTGATGCTGGCCTATGCCGGGGATCGGCTCGACACGCTGGCGCAGGTCAGCATGCGGGCACGTTACGTGCGCGACGGTGACCAGGTGGTGGCCTACCGAGATAGTGGTAATTACCAGAAACTACTGGTTCTTGACGGCGCTGGCAGCGTCCGCGGTGTGGTGGCACCGATCACGGACCAGGTGCGCCGGCATTACGCACCCTACGGTGACGCCAGGATCGAGTTGCGGGATGACGTGTCGCCCACGATGATGGAAATGCAATTGCCCGCCTACAACGGCGAGCGGCTGGACGTACCGGTCAACCTCTATCACCTGGGTAATGGGCGCCGTGCCTATGATCCCGAACTCATGGTGTTTCTCTCTCCTGATCCCCTCAGTCCTTTTGACGAGGGCGGGATCAACAGCTACGCCTATTGTGGCGGTGACCCGGTGAATTGGTCGGACCCCAGCGGCCTCTTCAGTTTTCCAACATGGGCCCGGTGGGCACTGACCGGTGTTGCACTGGGCATGTCGGTGGTCACCGCTGGGCTTGCAACTGCGGGCTTGCTCGCTGCCATCAGCGCTCAAGCCGCTGTACTGACCATTGCCGGCAAGAGTGCGCTGTTGGCGGCCTCAGGCGCGGCCTCGGTAGGTGGGACGTTGGGGATTGCCGCACTGAGCGTTGAGGCGGTCGACAATCAGATGGGCTGGGATCGCTCCAGTCAAATCAACGTCCTGAACTGGGCATCGCTGACCTTTGCAGCGGTGGGTGTCGCGGCCAGTTTAGGGGGCGCAGGCATAGCGGCGACGGGCGCTTCCCGGGCGGTTGAAGTCGCCGCAAGCCCGGCGGTCCGAAGCTTCAGTCTATTGAGTTCCCAAGCAAGGGCCGGATTGCAGGCCGCTGGCAAGTTGCTGACCGGTGCTTCTTACAAGTTCTTCAATGACATTACGCTGCCAAGCCAAGCCTGGGGGGTGACGCGTTTTGGCTTGCGCGTGGTCAATCTGTACCGCTCGGTCGACGGTCGGATCAGAAAGCGCCAGCCGGCAGCGCCTATCGGGGGCGATGCCGAGAACTTGCAGCAGCCACTGGGGCAGCCGCAACCCCAGCCTCAGGCCCATCGCCTTGTCGATATGTCGGGCAGCAGCTTCACTTTCCATGAGGCCTTTTCGCAGGAGGCCTCGCGTGTTCGCCAACCCATCCTGGCCGAATGGAATTCGGCCTGAGGTCTTCCAGCTTAAGGGCGTTTGCGCTCCACCGGACGCAACAAATGCGTCGGCGGCGTTTCGCAGCTGATCTTGCGGCCCAGCAAGGTTTCGATCGACGGCAACTGATACGAGTCGTCTTCACCGGCAAAGCTGATGGACACGCCCGCCGCGCCCGCGCGGCCGGTACGGCCAATCCGGTGCACGTAGTCGTCCGGCACTTCCGGCAGGGTGAAGTTGATCACGTGGCTGATGCCATCGATGTGAATCCCGCGTCCGGCCACGTCGGTGGCCACCAGCACGCGAATCTTGCCTTCGCGGAAACCTTCCAGGGTCTTGATGCGCTTGTGCTGCGGCACGTCGCCGGACAGTTGCGCGGCATTCACGCCATCACGCACCAGGCGTTCTTCGATGCGGCGCACTTCGTCCTTGCGGTTGGCAAACACCATGACCCGCTCCCAACCGTTGTCGTTGACCAGGTTGTAGAGCAGCTTGTATTTGTCGGCACCGGCCACGGCATAGATATGCTGTTCGACGTTCTCGCTGGCAACGTTGAGTGCCTCGATCTCGACGATGGACGGGTCAGTGGTCCACTGCTTGGCGAGGTTCATCACGTCTTCGGTGAAGGTCGCGGAGAACAGCAGGGTCTGGCGCTCGTTTTTCGGCGGGGTCTGGCGAATGATCTGACGCACTTGCGGGATGAAGCCCATGTCGAGCATGCGGTCGGCTTCGTCCAGCACCATCACTTCGACCATGTCCAGGTGCACGTCGCCGCGCTGGTTGAAGTCCAGCAAGCGCCCCGGCGTGGCCACCAGGATGTCGCAGTGGCGCGCTTCCAGGTGCTTGAGCTGCTTGTCGAAGTCCATCCCGCCAACAAACGTCATCACGTTGAGGCCGGTGTACTTGGTCAGGTCGGCGGCGTCCTTGGCGATCTGTACCACCAGCTCCCGGGTCGGGGCGATGATCAGTGCGCGGGGTTCACCCATGTAGCGCTCTTTTGGCGGTGGGGTCTGCAACAACTGCGTAATGATCGAGATCAGGAACGCAGCGGTCTTGCCGGTACCGGTCTGGGCGCGACCGATGGCGTCTTTGCCGGCGAGGGTGAAGCCCAGCACTTGCGCCTGGATCGGCGTGCAGTACGGGAAACCCAGGTCCTGGATGGCGTGCATCAGTTCCGGGGCGAGCTTGAAATCATGAAAGCGGGTTTTGCCTTCCTGGGGTTCGACGGCGAAGTCTTCCAGTTTCCAGGGAATAACCACAGGTTTGGGCGCGCGTTCACGGCGCGGCTTTTCCTGGCGTGGCTCCTGGCGTGGTTGGTCGGCGGCTGGCTCTTCAGCGACGTTAACCGTGGCGGGTGTGGTCACCGGCTCTTTTTTTGGCGAGGCTACAGGTGCGGTCCGGCCAGGCTGCTGGCCGTCATTGCGGCTGCCTTGAACGTGGGCGGGGGCACTGGAACCTGGCGCGAGCTGCTCAGCCTCGCTTTTACCGAACATCTTCTTGAGTGCTTTGAGCACGGTCATCTCATCAATTGGTTAAGGAATGTACGCCGGCCAGTGTAATGCAAGAATCGGGCGCGGCGTAGTGCGTTGGTCATGCGGCTACACAATGGGTGGTTTTCAGCCCAGGCGGGCGGCCAACCAGTCACCGATATCGTGTATCTCCTGGGGTAACACTTCGTGGCCCATTGGGTATTCCTGCCATGCGACGGTGACACCGCGCAACTTCAAATGCTCATAGGCGCTGCGACCCATGGCGTTCTGCACCACGTCGTCGTATTGGCCGTGCAGGCACATCACCGGAATCCGTTGCTGGCTGGCCGATAATTCGAGTTCGTCACCGAAAGTGGGAGCGTAGGTGGAAAGGGCAATCACGCCACCCAAAGCACCCTGCCATTTCAGGAACGCGGTGTGGAACACCACGGCGCCACCCTGGGAAAAACCGGCAAGGAAAATCCGCGAGGCGTCTATCCCGCTGCTTTTTTGTTCCTTGATCAGGTCGGTAACCATTTTTGCCGAGGCTTCCAGCTCTTCAACACTGATGGAACGCGCCGGGCTCATGGCCTTGATGTCGTACCAGCTCGGCATCTCGTAGCCGCCATTGATGGTCACCGGGCGTGTCGGCGCCTGGGGCAGGACAAAGCGCGTCGACAGGAGTTTTTCCTGCAGGGCTTCGGCCACGGGCAGGAAGTCGTAGCGATCGGCACCCAGGCCATGCAACCAGATTACGCAGGCGTCTGCGGGCTTGGCGGGCTGAAGAATCAAGGGTTCGGTCATGTCTGCTCCATAAATGTGCGTGCGCTCCGATTGAGTGCGTCGGAACGGTGCGCGACGGGTTGATCTGTTAAGAGAATGTCGCAAGGTTGAATCTTTTGCTCTTGACCATGGGCTGAAACGACTCAGCCATCAGTCTGGTACGGGGCTTGCTATGTGAAACCCGATGTCAAGGCTCACCCCAGGCGGTAACACTATCAGTGACTGGCGCCTGTGGGATAGCAACTGGACTTAAAGCAAAAACCTCATGCTGTTTGACCCCAAAAAAAGCCAACACGGGTCGATGTCGCCTCATAAGGGTGCGGTGGGGTTCGAGCTCCGACACAACAAGAGCAAAACTGGAGGTTTGAATGAAGGTATTGAAATCCACCCTGGCCATCGTGACCGCGGCTACCGTACTGGGTGTCAGTGGTTTCGCCCAGGCTGGCGCCACTCTGGATGCCGTACAGAAGAAAGGCTTTGTGCAGTGTGGCGTGAGCGACGGTCTGCCGGGCTTCTCGGTGCCGGACGCCAGCGGCAAGATCCTCGGGATCGACGCTGACGTGTGCCGTGCTGTTGCCGCTGCCGTATTCGGCGACGCAACCAAGGTCAAATTCAGCCAGTTGAATGCCAAGGAGCGTTTCACCGCGCTTCAGTCTGGCGAAGTCGACATCCTGTCGCGCAACACCACCATGACCAGCTCCCGCGATGCCGGCATGGGCCTGAAATTCCCGGGTTTCATCACCTACTACGACGGTGTTGGTTTCCTGGTGAACAACAAGCTGGGCGTTAAAAGCGCCAAGGAACTGGACGGTGCAACCATCTGCATCCAGGCCGGTACCACCACTGAGCTGAACGTTTCCGACTACTTCCGCGCCAACAACCTGAAGTACACCCCGATCACGTTCGACACCTCCGATGAAAGCGCCAAGTCGCTGGAATCCGGTCGTTGCGACGTACTGACCTCCGACAAGTCCCAGCTCTACGCACAGCGCAGCAAGCTGGCTTCGCCGAAAGACTACGTGGTACTGCCGGAAACCATTTCCAAAGAACCACTGGGCCCTGTCGTGCGTAACGGCGACGACGAGTGGCTGGCCATCGTGCGCTGGGTTGGCTACGCCATGCTCAACGCTGAAGAAGCCGGTATCACCTCCAAAAACGTCGAAGCTGAAGCCAAGTCCACCAAGAACCCGGACGTTGCCCGTCTGCTGGGTGCTGACGGCGAATACGGCAAAGACCTGAAAGTGAAGAAGGACTGGGTCGTACAGATCGTCAAGCAGGTCGGTAACTACGGCGAAGTGTTCGAGAAAAACCTCGGCAAGAGCACGCCTCTGGAAATCGATCGTGGCCTGAACGCTCTGTGGACCAACGGTGGCATTCAATACGCACCACCTGTGCGCTGATCGCTGATGGTTCTATCACCCGGTGGGCCAACCGCCGGGTGATGTTCTGTTCCATTATTTCTGGGGCACTTAATGCAAAATCAAATCGGCGCACCAAAACAGAAGCTCAGCTTCAGTGATCCAAAAGTGCGTGCGTGGCTATTCCAGATCATCACGATTGTGGCGGTGGTCTCGTTGGGCTGGTACCTGTTCAACAACACGCAAACCAACCTTCAACACCGGGGCATTACCTCGGGTTTCGACTTTCTTGAGCGCAGTGCCGGCTTCGGCATCGCTCAGCACCTGATCGACTACACCGAATCGGACAGCTATGCCCGGGTCTTTGTGATCGGTCTGCTCAACACCCTGCTGGTGACGGTGATCGGTGTGGTCCTGGCGACCATCCTCGGGTTCATCATCGGTGTGGCGCGCTTGTCGCCCAACTGGATGATCAACAAGCTGGCCACGGTGTATGTGGAAGTGTTCCGCAACATTCCGCCGCTGCTGCAAATCCTGTTCTGGTACTTCGCGGTATTCCTGACGATGCCGGGGCCGCGCAACAGCCACAACTTCGGCGACACGTTCTTTGTCAGCAGCCGTGGCCTGAACATGCCCGCCGCGTTGATGGCGGAGGGTTTCTGGCCGTTTGTGATCAGCGTCGTGGTGGCAATCATCGCCATTGTGCTGATGGCCCGTTGGGCAAATAAACGCTTTGAAGCCACCGGTGTTCCGTTCCACAAGTTCTGGGCCGGCCTGGCGCTGTTGGTGGTGATCCCTGCGCTGTGCGCTTTGGTGTTCGGCGCGCCGCTGCACTGGGAAATGCCCAAGCTGCAAGGCTTCAACTTCGTCGGCGGCTGGGTACTGATTCCCGAGTTGCTGGCGCTGACCCTGGCCCTGACCGTGTATACCGCGGCGTTTATCGCCGAGATCGTGCGGTCAGGCATCAAGTCCGTCAGCCACGGCCAGACCGAAGCGGCGCGTTCCCTCGGGCTGCGCAACGGTCCGACCCTGCGCAAGGTGATCATCCCGCAAGCCCTGCGCGTGATCATTCCGCCGCTGACCAGCCAATACCTGAACCTGGCGAAAAACTCGTCACTGGCGGCCGGTATCGGTTACCCGGAAATGGTTTCGCTGTTTGCCGGCACGGTACTCAACCAGACCGGCCAGGCCATCGAGGTTATTGCCATCACCATGAGCGTGTACCTGGCGATCAGCATCAGCATTTCCCTGCTGATGAACTGGTACAACAAGCGCATTGCGCTGATCGAGCGGTGAGGAAACCTGCATGAGTACGCATACTTTCAAACCTGATATGCCGCCACCGAACAAAGTGTTCGGGCCGATGGCATGGATGCGCGCCAACCTGTTTTCCAGCTGGCTCAACACCCTGCTGACATTGCTGGCGTTCTACCTGATCTACCTGGTCGTGCCGCCGATCCTGCACTGGGCGATCCTCGATGCAAACTGGGTCGGTACCACCCGCGCCGACTGCACCAAGGAGGGCGCCTGCTGGGTGTTTATCCAACAGCGCTTCGGGCAGTTCATGTACGGCTACTACCCCGGCGACCTGCGCTGGCGCGTCGACCTGACCGTGTGGCTGGCCATCGTGGGTGTGGCGCCGTTGTTCATCTCGCGCTTCACGCGCAAGGCGGTCTACGGCCTGAGCTTTTTGGTGGTGTACCCGATCGTTGCCTACTTCCTGCTGCACGGTGGGATCTTCGGCATGACCAACGTGGCAACCAGCCAGTGGGGCGGCTTGATGCTGACCCTGGTGATCGCCACCGTCGGCATTGCCGGGGCCTTGCCGCTGGGCATTGTGCTGGCGTTGGGTCGGCGTTCGAACATGCCGGCGATTCGTGTGGTCTGCGTGACGTTCATCGAGTTCTGGCGCGGCGTGCCGTTGATCACGGTGCTGTTCATGTCGTCGGTAATGTTGCCGCTGTTCCTGCCGGAAGGCATGGGCATCGACAAATTGCTGCGGGCCTTGATCGGCGTGATCCTGTTCCAGTCGGCCTATGTGGCCGAAGTGGTGCGCGGTGGCTTGCAGGCGATTCCCAAGGGCCAATACGAGGCTGCGGCCGCGATGGGCCTGGGTTACTGGCGCAGCATGGGCCTGGTGATTTTGCCCCAGGCACTGAAGATGGTGATCCCGGGCATCGTCAACACGTTTATCGCGTTGTTCAAGGACACTAGCCTGGTGATCATTATCGGCCTGTTCGACCTGCTCAACAGCGTCAAGCAAGCCGCCGCCGACCCGAAATGGTTGGGCATGGCCACTGAAGGCTACGTGTTCGCCGCCCTGGTGTTCTGGATTTTCTGTTTTGGTATGTCCCGCTATTCCATTCATTTGGAACACAAGCTGGACACAGGCCACAAGCGTTAGGAGTGTTGTGATGAGTGAAGCGATCAAACAGCCTGTGAGCCCTGAAGGCATTATTCAGATGCAGGGCGTCAACAAGTGGTACGGCCAGTTCCATGTGTTGAAAGACATCAACCTGAACGTCAAGCAGGGCGAGCGTATCGTGCTGTGCGGCCCGTCCGGTTCCGGCAAGTCCACCACCATCCGCTGCCTCAACCGCCTGGAAGAGCACCAGCAGGGCCGCATCGTGGTCGATGGCGTGGAACTGACCAACGACCTCAAGCAGATCGAAGCGATCCGCCGCGAAGTCGGCATGGTGTTCCAGCACTTCAACCTGTTCCCGCACCTGACCATCCTGCAGAACTGCACGCTGGCCCCGATGTGGGTACGCAAGATGCCCAAGCGCAAGGCTGAAGAAATTGCCATGCACTACCTTGAGCGCGTGCGTATTCCGGAGCAGGCCCACAAGTTTCCGGGGCAGTTGTCCGGCGGCCAGCAACAGCGCGTGGCGATTGCCCGTGCGCTGTGCATGAAGCCGAAAATCATGCTGTTCGATGAGCCGACCTCGGCGCTCGATCCGGAAATGGTGAAAGAGGTACTGGACACCATGATCGGCCTGGCGGAAGACGGCATGACCATGCTCTGCGTGACCCACGAAATGGGCTTTGCGCGCACCGTGGCCAACCGCGTGATCTTCATGGACAAGGGCGAGATCGTTGAACAGGCGGCGCCGAATGACTTCTTCGACAACCCGCAGAATGATCGGACCAAGTTGTTCTTGAGCCAGATTCTGCATTGATCGATGAGTGATGCTTGAAACAATAAACCCGGCCTGGTGCCGGGTTTATTTTTGCCATCAATCAAGTTGTCGTCAGGGTCTCGTGCTCTTTATGTACCGTATGCACGGAATTGCGAAGATCTGCGCCTTCACTCAGGATTTTTGCTTCGACCAGCAAGTGGGGGTGACGCTCAAGCAAACGCATCAGGACTACCAGGGATTTGGGGGGCAATACCTCACCGCGCTCGTAACGAGATAAGGCGTTGTGGCCGCCACCCGATAGCAGTTGTACCGTTTCTTTTTGTGAAAGGTGCAGTTTGCGGCGTATGCGCTTCATCTCGGTGCCGACCATCTGCCTGAAACTGTGAACGATTTCATCGCAGTGGTCTGAATAGCGTTCCGCGTCTTCGGGGTCCAGGATCACCTCTCCACATGCCTGGCACTCCCATCCAGACAGATCGTCTATACGGCGATGCAAACCTTTGACTTCCGATGTTTCGCTACGTCCTGAGAAGTGATGCATTCCGTCATGCCTGCCGCAGCTGAAGCATTGCTCTGTTTTCATGGGTTTTTCTCCTTGAAGGAGATCACCGGAGGTTTACCATCCGTGCGGTAGGTCACCTTGATGTAGATCTCCAGATCATGTGAGTGAATGTGATACACATCTTGCCAAACTCGATGGTCGTCATGAGTGGTCATCGACTTGTACAGCATCGTGTTTTTCAACTCGAAAATGACCGCCTGCATTTGTTCGATGCTTAAATCAAGATCCTCGCCGCAACGGCGTGCGCTTTGAGTAAATGCTTGCTTTCCAAGCCGCCTGACATCCGCCTTTATCACCGCCAAATCGTAATGAGGTGTGTACTTTTCCATAAGACACCTGAGTCCAATAATTACCCTCTGAGGGTAATTTTACCAATCGAAAATACTGCTCCTTTGCCTGCCCAAGAACCCTAGTGCGTTGCCTTTGTAGGCAACTCCGAATAGGCTGTGGGAAAATTCATCCTATGATTGGATGAGAGGACGAAACCCATGACAGACATCGCCCCCCTGATCAAACGCTCCCTCGTCGATCAAGCCCTCGAACAGTTGCGCCAGCGCATCACCCAAGGCGTATGGGCCATCGGCGAACGCCTGCCCACCGAGCCCGAGTTGTCTGCCGAGTTGGGGATCAGCCGCAACACCGTGCGTGAAGCCATGCGCGTATTGGCATTCTCCGGGTTGATCGAGATCCGCCAGGGCGACGGCAGCTATTTGCGCTCCATGACCGACCCGCTGGGAGCGATGAAAGCCTTGTCCCACTGCACCCTGGCTCAGGCGCAGGAGACGCGGCAGATTCTTGAAGTCGAGGCAGTCGGCTTGGCCGCGTTGCGCCGCACCGATGAAGACCTGGTCGCTTTGCGCGCGGCCCTCAACGCCAGCGGCGACCATTACCACGGTGATCTTGAGCACTACATCAGCTGCGACCTGGTGTTCCACAAACGCCTGGTGGACGCGGCCCACAACCCGGCCTTGAGCGAGCTGTATCAGTACTTCTCGAGCATTGTCGGCGCGCAACTGCGCCAGACCCTGAATATCCAGCCGCGCCGGCAAGCGGTGTTCGACCTGCACGGCGCCTTGCTCGATGCCGTGGAGCAACAGGACCCGGAACGCGCCAAGGCCCTGTCCCGGCAGTTGATCAATGAACCTTGAACCCGAGACCACCATGCCCCGTTCAGAAAATGCCCTTGATGAACTGCTGATCGACGCCGAAGCCGATGACGATGAGGTCCAGCACAGCCCGCCGGTGGTAAGCCGTCCGTGGTTGTTGCTGCTGGGCCTGATCCTGGTGGCGCTGAACCTGCGCCCGGCGTTGTCGAGCATGGCGCCGCTGCTCGCTGAGGTCTCCCACAGCCTGGGTCTCTCGGCGGCCAAGGCCGGGTTGCTGACGACGCTGCCCGTGTTGTGCCTGGGCCTGTTCGCGCCACTGGCTCCGATCCTGGCCCGACGTTTTGGCGCCGAGCGGGTGGTGCTGGGCATTCTGCTGACCCTGGCCGGCGGCATCATCCTGCGCAGTTCATTCGGTGAGGCCGGGCTGTTCGCCGGCAGCCTGCTGGCGGGTGCGAGTATCGGCATCATCGGGGTGCTGTTGCCCGGTATCGTCAAGCGCGATTTCGCCAAACAGGCCGGCACCATGACCGGCGTGTACACCATGGCCCTGTGCCTGGGTGCAGCGCTGGCGGCGGGATCCACGGTGCCGCTGAGTCATTACTTCGGCGACAGCTGGAACATCGGCCTGGGGTTCTGGATTCTCCCGGCGTTGGTCGCGGCGTTGTTCTGGTTGCCACAGGTCGGCCAGAAACACGGCGCGCACCAGGTGGCCTATCGCGTGAAGGGCTTGTTGCGTGATCCGCTGGCCTGGCAGGTGACCCTGTACATGGGCCTGCAATCCTCCCTGGCGTACATTGTGTTTGGCTGGCTGCCGTCGATCCTGATCGGCCGTGGCCTGAGCGCCACCCAGGCGGGCCTGGTGCTTTCCGGTTCGGTGATTGTGCAACTGGCCAGTTCCCTGGCTGCGCCCTGGCTGGCCACCCGCGGCAAGGACCAGCGCCTGGCCATCGTGGTGGTGATGGTGCTGACCCTGGGCGGCCTGTTCGGTTGCCTGTATGCACCGTTGGACGGCTTGTGGGGCTGGGCGATTCTGCTGGGCCTGGGCCAGGGTGGCACTTTCAGCCTGGCGCTGACCTTGATCGTGCTGCGTTCACGGGACTCCCATGTAGCCGCCAACCTGTCGAGCATGGCCCAGGGCATCGGCTACACGCTGGCGTCCATGGGGCCGTTCGCGGTCGGGCTGGTGCATGACTGGACCGGTGGCTGGAACGCCACCGGCTGGATTTTCGCGGTGATCGGCCTGGGCGCGATCATCGCGGGGTTGGGCGCCGGGCGTGCGCGGTATGTCGGCGTGACCAGCGAAAAGGTCTAGAGGTACAGCACTTCCATGGTGCTGGAACCATCGATATGCACGTCGCTGCTGAGGTCGAGATTGTTCTTGGCAGCGATCACCGTATCGACCCTGACCAGGCTGCTCAGCGTCTGGAAGGCCGTCGGCCCGCTGGTGCTGCCGACGGTGTCGGTAAAGCCGAGAAAGCTGCGCGAACCGATGTCGATCGGGTTGCTGTTGGCGGTGCGCCAGGCGATCCCGCCGCTGGTGGACTCGGTGCCGTAAACCTCCGGCAGGCTGTCGATCACCGTCTGCTTGGGGTCGAAGGTCAGGGAGTACAGCCCGATCTTGTTGCCACTCGGGTCCAGGCCCAGCCCGTAGTAGATTTCGCTGTTGACGTTGGCGGTGCCGTCGCGGTTGTCGCTCATGCGCAGGGCGTAGCGAGTCGCTGCCTCGCAGTTGATGGTCACGCTCAGGTAGCGCACCGGCAGGCGTTTGCCGCGATCAATGTTCAACTCCTGTTGGGAAATCTTGCCGTAGTCGATCAGCCCGTTGCTCGACAGCGCCGGTGTACAGGCACTGGGAGTGAGCAAGCCGGTGACGCCAAGTTCGACACTGGAGGCTGCCGTGGCACCGCTGCTGAGGGTCAGCAGGGCAAGTGTTGCGAGAGAACGCTGGCGTAGGTGCATGACCATACTCCTTGATCAGAGGTAGATGATTTCAATCGTGCCCGAACCGTCGAGCAGTACTTCCGTACGCAGGTCCAGGCTGTTCATGGGGGACAGGACGGCGCGCACGCTGATCTGCCCACTCAGGTTCTGGATCGCGGTCGGGCCGGCATTGCTGCCGGGTAGAGCGGTAAAGCCGAGCAAACTGCTGCTGCCGATGGGAATGGGGTAGGCGCTGGAACTGCTCCAGGCCACGCCGCCAGTGGTGGAGTCGGTGCGATATACCTGGGGCAGGGCATCGGCGCGCAGGTCGAAGGGGTCGAAATAGAGGAAGTACCGGCCGATTTTATTACGGCTGTCGTCCACTCCCAGGCCGTAGGCGGTTTCGTCGATGCCGCCGGTGGCCGAGCCTTTGCGGTTGTCATGCATGCGCAAGGCGAAATGAGTCGGGCCGTCGCAGCCGATACTCAGCAGCAGGCTGCGGGAGGCCAGGCCGGTTTCCTTCTCGGCGTTCAGGCTCTTGGCCCACATACGGCCAAAGTCGATGATGCCGCCGTTGGACAACGTGGTCTCGCAGGCCGCCGGAGCGAAGCCGGCTTGCAGCGACAGCTCCCGGGCGCGGCCGGTGGCGACGGCGTCGATCAAGCCGGTGGCTTCCCAGGTCACCGCGTCGCGCACTTGCAGGGCGTCGGCCTGTGCCCAGGAATTGACCAGCAATTGCGCCGAGAAGCTGCTGCCGGTGGTCGGCGCACCGTCGCGCAACGGTACGATGGCCTGGTCGGGCCGCCAGTCGAGTGTCCTGCCCCTGGCACTGGGCGCCTGGCCTTGCCCGCTGGTCAACCCCAGTTCAACAGCCTGGCCGTCGAGTACCGCATCGCTGATGTGCACGCGGTAACTGCCACGCTCGGTAAAGCGGTAGCGCTCGGCAGTCGCGGCCAGGGCCCGGTAGAACACGTGCATATCGGTGGGCGTCGGGCAGTTCAGGTTGAGGCTCAGGCGGCGTTCTCCCAGCAGGATTTCTGCGCCGGGGTTGCGCTGCACGGCGCGGTTCATCACGCCGAAATCCAGGCGCGACTGGCTTAGGGTCAGTTGGCATTCGTCGGCGTGCGCCCGGCCCTGGACGATGGCGCCCAGGGCCAATCCCAGCAGTAACAATCGCTTCATCACAGTCTTCCTCATGGCGTCACACAGCGGGCCGGGGCGGTTTCGAAATACACCTGCGGGTCGGCTTTTTCCGCGAGTTCAACCTGCAGTTCACAGCGGCTCATGCCCGGTGCCTTGACCCACAGGGGGCGTGGGTCCAGCACGTTCGGCAGGAACACCTGGCTGCCTTCCTGCACCAGGGTCACGAACTCGCCATCGACGGTACTCACCGTGGCGCCACGGGGCAGCGGCGTGCCGTGGTCGGTGGTCACTGTGAGCAAGGCACGACGGGTCAGGGCCACGCCGAATTCCACGCGGTCGACCGCACCGCGCCCGGCGCTGATGACGGCCAGGCCGTTGCTGATATCGGCGTTGCGCGGCAGCGACTGGGTTTGCACTTCCACGGGGCTGCGCCCGTAGGCGGACACCTGCGGTACCACGGCCTGGCCCTGGAAGTCGGTCCATACCGGGCCGCTGGGTGTGGTGAGCTTGACCCCGGCCATATCGCCGACAGACACCAGCGCAAAGGTGTCGCGCACCGGGTAAGGCGAGAAGGTCACACCCCCGCTGTGGGCCACCACCGCACCGCGTGCGCCGCCCTGGTAGCTGGAACGTTCGGCGTCCGAGCGGCTGTAGTTCATGTCCAGTTGTGCATAGCGCGGCAGATAGGAGACGCCGAGGGTGGATTCCACTTGTTGGTCGCGGCTGTCGTGCTCGGCACTGACCCGGTAACTGAGTTGATCGTTGACCTGCTCGTTCACCCCCAGGCCGATGCGATGCTCGCCACCGGAGTTGCGCACCCAGGAGCGCCCACGCCGGTTCTCACCCAGTGGCACGCTCAGGTTCAGGTACACCGCGTTCTCGTTATTCTGCCGGCCGCTGACCTGCCACTCGGCACTGGCCGACAGCGACACGCCGCGCACGCTGGTGCCCCATGAGGCCAGGGCACGGCTGCTGTTTTCGCCGTTGAACGTGGTAGTGCGCGACAGGCCGGCATTGAAGGCACCCAGCCATGGATGGGCCCAGCCCAGGGCCAGGCTCTGCTGGTCGCGATAGCGGGTGAGGCGACCTTCGTCGTCCCGTGAGTCGTAGTAGGCGGCGTCTTCCAGCTCCCGGTAGCCCATGGTGCGGTGGGAGGCGCCGGCGGTGATCGACCATTGCCGGCCCAGGCGCTGGGACAGGCTCAGGTCGGTCTGTACGCCGCGTTCACCCAGGCGTTGGGCATCGGC
Source organism: Pseudomonas sp. G1002 (assembly GCF_013385455.1). Taxonomy (NCBI): domain Bacteria; kingdom Pseudomonadati; phylum Pseudomonadota; class Gammaproteobacteria; order Pseudomonadales; family Pseudomonadaceae; genus Pseudomonas; species Pseudomonas sp. G1002. Next base: position 89,759 of record NZ_JACAPY010000016.1, on the reverse strand, counting down.
AATCTGGGTCGACAGTTGTACCTGGCCGTCTGGCCACGGCAACAGGCCGAGGCTGGCACCCGTGGCACGGTAGTCTTCGGCGGCAAGTGCGCCGGCCCCCAGGCTCAGGCGCGGGTTCAACGCACCGCTCCAGCCGCCGCTGATTACCCATGGATCGTCGCCCCGTGTATCGCCGATATTGCGCACCCGGCCCGCCCCCAACGAGTAACCCGGCGCTGGCAAGCCGATGCCGAGCATCGCCGCCGGTACGGTGAAGCGCCGCTCTTCGCCGGTGCTTTCCTTGACCGTCACTTCAACGTCCGAGCGTGTGTTCAGGCGCCTCACATCGGTCAGCGAGAACGGCCCGGCCGGCACCACCGTGGAGTGAATCAGCGCGCCGTTCTGGCGTACCTCGACCTGGGCCGGGCTGTTGGCGATGCCGCTGATGGTCGAGCCCTGTTCCTGGTCCTGCAGGGCCTGTTCGGTAAACAGCTGCATGCCGGTGATCTGCGCGGACGACAGCACCGGGTTGTAGAGGTTGATCTGCCCGGCCTGCAACACCGCCTGCTGCTCGGCGAAGGTGCGCTGGGCATAGGCTTCCAGGTGGGTACTGCGGGACCGGGAGTCTTGCCAGGTCTGTACCTGGCGGCTGCGCACGATCCAGTCGCCGGCGTTGAAGCCCAGCTCGGTATTGGCCGAGCCGAAGCGGCTGGCGTCGTCGCCATAACGGTTGTACAAACCGGTGAGGTCGTAGTTGAGCAAGCCGGCGAACCCTCCGGTTTCATAACCGGACAGCTCACGTTGGCGCGGGCGCAGGGCATCGGTGGGCACCATCAGGCTCACGCTCAGGCTGGCGGGGTCTTGCTCCACCACGGTTTGCGGGTATTCGCCGAGGAAGTCATGGCAGGTGCTGTCGCCCAGCGGCGCGGGTATCACCAGGTCGGCGGCGTCCAGCAGCGGGCGGTCAAAGCACAGCGCCCCCTGGCTGTCGAACTGAACATCAAGGCGGCCACGGCGCTGGCCGTTCACCGTCAGGCTCACGGCGTGGCGGCCGCTGGTGTAGCGCGGTGCGTCCAGCAACAGATAGGCCAGTTCCGGGTCGATACCGCGCTGGTGCAGGGTTTGCGCGTCGAAGGCGTCGCCCCAGGCATCGGCCGACAGCAACGCCATGGTCAGTGGCAGCGCGGCCCGCATCCGGGCGGGGCGTAAAGGACAGTCGGGCACGGCTTCGCCAGCCGGGTCAGTGGTTACTGTGTTCACGTAAAGGCACTCAGGTTATGGAAGCCGGCAACGGTTGGCGGGCTTCCCGGTGACAGTCACAGGGCTGTCACTTCGTTATTCAGCGTTTGCGGCGGTTATCGGTGCTTCATAGGCGGCGACGGCAAAGCCGTACACGGTGGCCGGTTGCAGGCGTACGGCCGTGGCGGTGTGGGGCGTGCTGAGCCGCAGGGTTTCGCCGGGCAACACATAAGTGCGCGGCAGCACCAGGCTCTGCTTGCCGGGCAGCAATTGCAGCTCCTGGGCCAGGCGCACCACGTAAGGCGTGGGGTTGGCGACGTTCAGGTGACCGGCGTTCAACGACCAGGTCAGCCCGGTCCAGGGTGTGCGGTTCGGCGCCAGGCCCTTGGGATGAATGATCACCGGCAGGTTCTGGCGCACGGTCACGCCCACCCGCGCATGGCCAGCCTGGGCGGCGTCACGGTCCTTGGGCATGCCTTCGAAGATCACCCGCTTCAGGCGTTGGGTTTTCAGGGGCGTGGGGTTGCGCAGGATAAAGCGCACCAGCTGGCTTTTATCGGCCTCGACCCGGGACAGGGGCGGGGTGACGAACAGCAGCGATTCGGTGTCTTCCGGAATGTCTTCCAGGGTGACGTGCAGCAGGGCCAGTTTGCCGTCGGTGTTGGTCACCGACACCGAAGCTTCGCCGTCGGCCTCGTTGACGATCACCACCGAGGTGTCGGGCACCATGCCGTCGGCAAACGCCTGGGTGCTCAGCAGCCAGCCCAGGGCCAGCAAGGTTGGATAGGTCTTCATGACGCAGTTCCTAAAATGATCACAAGGCTTAGAGGTAACGCAAATCCAGGACCAGTGAGCCATCGAGGGGAACGTCTTGCCTGAGGGTCAGACGGTTCGCCGGGTGGATGGTGGTCTGTGCGCGGATCCGGGTGGTCAGGGTGACGATGGGTTCCGGAAACGGTCGGCCGGGACGGGCGAAGCCCATGAGTGTCTTGGGGTGGATGGCCGGTTGGGGAGCCCAAAGGCCGCCTTCGGGGTTTGACACAAGTGACTGCATGGCCTGGCCGTCTCCTTGCGCCGCTTCGAACGCCAGGTCGACGTAACCCAACTGCTCCGCGGGCGCGATGGGGTTTCTCCCCAGGCCGTAGGTAGTGTCCGGTGCGGCGGACGAATCTTCGCGGCTGTCCAGGCCAATCAGGCCAAACAACAAGGGGCCGCTGCAGTGGATCTCTACCTCCAGCCATTGGGTAGGCAACGGGGTGGGAGCCACCTGGTTGAGGAGATGGGCAGGGATGGTGCCGTGGTCGATGATGCCGCTGCCGGAGAGCGCGATGGTGCAGGAGCTGGGGGTAACCAGGCCCGACAGGGTCATCTCGGTGGCGGTGCTGGCAAACACGCTAGAGCCGGTGTTGAGCAATAACAGCGCCGTGCACAGGCGTAGGGTTCTGTTCATCATTCGGTCTTCAATGTGTTCGGTGCAAGTAAGGCGCCTCGCCGCGAACGACGAGGCCGCGGGTTTACAGGTACTTCACTTCCAGCGTGGCCGAGCCGTCGATCGGGTGTTCATCGCTCAGGTCCAGGCTGTCGGCCCGGGCGATCTGCGCGTACACCACCAGGTCGCTGACGACTTGCTGGATCGGCACCGGCAGCCAGGTGCCCGAGGTTCTATCGCCGAAAGCCGCCAATGCGCTGGGTGGCAGGATCGCGTCCGCCGACTCTGCCCAGGTCGTGCCGTTATCCCCGGATTCCAGCACTGTGACGGCGACAGCGTCGGCGACTGCGTTATTCAGCATCAGGTCGTAGGCCCCCAGCTTCTGCGTACCGTTGATCAACCCCAGGCCGTAGGTGCCGCCGGTGGAGTTGGACCCGGCGCGGTTGTCGGTGCCCTTGACGGCAAACAGGGTGCCGCCGTCGCAGGTGATGGTCAGTTGCAAGGTGGTGCGTGGCAGTTGTTTGGGGGTCGTAAGGTTCAGGTCTTTGGCGGAGATCTTGCCGTAGTCCACCATCCCTCCGCCGGACAGGCCAGGTGTGCAGGCGTTGGGGGTAATCACCCCTTTGACAGTCAGGTCGACGGTGGACGCCGCCAGGGCAGAGGCGCTGGTGCTGAGCAGCAGCGCGGTGGCCAGGGCATTGAGCGTAAGTTTCATGGGGCACACGTTTCCTTTCGAGTGGGGCCGGTTGAATAAAGGGTTACAGGTACTTCAGTTGCACGGTGGCATGGCCGTCCAGCGGCACTTCGTCGAGCACGGTCAGGCGGTCGGTGCCGTCGACCATCGTGTACACGCGCAGGTCGGCACTGAATTGCCGTATCGCAATCGGGGTGTTCGCACCGCCGTTGGTGGCGACCGAGGTCTGGGTGTAGTGGCCCAGGTAAATCGACGGGAGCCAGGTCACCCCGCCATCGGTCGAGTTGATCGTCTTGACCGTGACGCCGTCCGCGACCGGGTTGAGCAGGCCGAATGCGGTGGCGCCAAGTTTTTCGCCACTGTCCGTCAGCCCCAGGCCATGCCAGTAGTCGTTAATTGCCGAAGTGCCGGCGCGGTTATCGATCGTGCTCAGCGCGATGAACGTTGGCGCTTCACACAGGACTTCCATTTGCATGGTCTGCGGCTGCAGTGAGGTCGGGCTGTCGGTGTTGAGTTCCTTGGCCGGCATTTTTCCGTAATCCACCACGCCTCCGCCGGAGAGCATGGGTTCACAGGCATTGGGTGTGATGGTGCCCGTGACGGCGAAGTCGGTACTGCTGGCGGCCAGGACGGTGGGGGCCAGCAGCAACGTGGCGAGAAAGACAGCGGGTGAGGAATTCATCATCGAGCAGCACCTTTTGGTTGCAGGTCAGGGGCGAAGGTGGGTTACAGGTAGAGCACTTCAATGGTGGCCGAGCCGTCGATATTGACTTCGTTGCTCAGGTCCAGGCCGTCGGTGCGGTTGATGTAGCCGCTGTAGGCCACGGGGGTGACCAGTTGCTGGGTGGCACGCGGGGTGCTGGCGTCTGCCAGGGTGGCGACCGAGAGATAGGTGCCGGTTTCAAAGCTGTTCCAACGCTCCCAGGTGACGCCATTGTCGAAAGACCCGATGGCTTGCACGGTTTCGCCGTCGGCCTGGGGCGGGCTACCGTTGGCGCCAAGGGTCAAGCTATAGGAACCCAGCTTTTGCGTGCCGTTGATAAAGCCCAGCCCGAAGCCGCTGCCGCTGCCGGAGCCAATACGGTTGTCGGTCGCCTTGAGGGCGAAGATCACCGGCGCATCGCAGGTCACGGTCATTTGCAGCGTGACTTTCGGCAACAGGGTGATCTGGGTGGCGTTCAAGTCCTTGGCCGACATCTTGCCGTGGTCGATGACCCCGCCACTGGACAGGCTCGGCGTGCAGGCATTCGGGGTGATGATGCCCTTGACTGTCAGGTCCACGGTGCTGGCGGCGAAGGCGGGGGCGGTGCCAGTGATCAGCAGGGCGCTGGCGACGGCGATCAGGTGCTTGTTCATGGTTGTATTGTCTCGGTGTTGGATCAACTGACGGGTGCAGCTCACCGCAGCGCAGAAAGAGGCGCGGTTGGGCGTCGGGTCAGTTCGGATAGTTGGCCGCCAGGTGAGTTGGCGGGTTGCCCTCTTGGGGTGGGGCGCAATTTAGCGCCGGGGGGGAGGAGGGGAAATACAAGAATTACGACAATCCGCTATCCCTCTAGCTCGCCTGCGTCAAGTCGGAATCGGTGGGCGGAGCTGTAGGAAAAACTGTCTTTTCGTAGTTCTTGTATCGCAAGAGTGGTATTCATGTGGATAGCTTGATTCGGTAATGGGTGCCAGGCGGATGGGTTAAGGATCACCGTCAAGCGCACCCTCACTAGACGATATGCCAGGGCCGTCTGATGGCCCTGGCAGGTCGGCGCCGATATCGAGGTGGCCATGATGCCAAGCGTGTTTGCTGACGACGCCCCCAGGCAGCAAACGGTGCCATGGCGCAGTCCTCCTGTTCACTGGAAGCACCTGAGCGTGCTGATCGTCGAGGACCATCAGGCCTATCGCGCCTTGATGGGCTGGTTCCTGCAAAAATTCGAAGTCGATCACGAACTGGTGTGCAACGGGCAGGCCGCGTTGACCGCCATCGCCCTGCGGCATTTCGACCTGGTGATCAGCGATTGCCGCATGCCGGTGCTGGATGGCTATAGCATGGCTCGTGAGATCAGGCGGCGAGAGGCCGTACACAGCCGCCCGCGTGTGCCGATCATTGCCTTGACCGCCAAACTCTCTGCGGACGATGCGCGCCGCTGCCTTGAGGCCGGCATGGATGCCTGGCTGCTCAAACCGCTGACCCTGGAACAATTGCGCGGGGTGCTGGAGCAGTGGCTGCCACAGCCGCCGGGCGCCAGTACGAACCCGCCTGCCACAGCCTGCGCCGGGGTGCACTGGCCGACTCGTGCCGAACTGATCAGGACATTTGGCGATGAACAGGTGGTGAACCAAATGTTGCGCACCCTGGTGCGCGAGGCCGAGGCTGATTACGCAGGCCTGGTACAGGCTTGCCGCATCGTCGACCCGCATGCATTGGTCGACTGCCTGCATCGCCTGGCGGGAAGCCTGGCGTTTTTTGGCGAGACGGAGCTGGATCGCTGTGCGGGGGAGTTGATCGAACAGGTGCGCAAGCACGGGATCCGGTGCAACAGGCGGGCATTGCAGCGGTTCGACCAGGACCTGCTGGTGTACCTGCGCTATTTGACAGATTTATGACATTTTCAGCGATTCTGTAGGGGGTATTACCTCTGTCTGTGGGCTTAGTTTGTAGGTGGTTTCCTTTTTTGTTGTAGGTAAAAAATCACCCGCTTAAGAACACGGGACGCCATTGAAAACCGCTCCCAGGTGGGCGGTTGTTGCCCGGGACGGACAGGGTTATTTTGCGCAAATCAATTTGCCATCACTCATGGATTTCTATGCTTCGCGTAATTATTGCTGACGATCATCCCATTGTTCGGATCGGGCAGAAGGTGGTGATCGAGGCCAACGGCAAGTGCAAGGTGGTCGGTGAGGCCAACGGCCCGGATGAGCTGCTGCGGGTACTGGGCAGCACCCCTTGCGATGTGCTGGTGACGGACTTCGCCATGCCGGGCGGGCAGCAGGCTGACGGCTATGTGTTGTTGGGCTTGTTGCAACGCCAATACCCCGGGGTGCCGGTGATCCTGGTGACGATGTTCGCCAATATCGCCACCCTGCGTGCCTCGTTCGCCGAGGGCGCCCGAGGCATTGTCGCCAAGAGTGCGTCGGCCAAGGAGTTGCCCACGGCCATCAAGGAAGTCTGCGAGGGCAAGACCTTCGTCAGCGAGTCCCTGCGGACCCAGTTGGTGCAGGCCGGCACGGGCGATCAATCACAACCGCCGCAACTGTCGGGCAAGGAACGCGAAGTGGTGCGCATGCTGGCCAGCGGCATGACCGTCAGCCAGATTGCCGCGCGGGTCAATCGCAGCATCTCCACCATCAGCAAACAGAAAAGTACCGCGATGAACCGGCTGTGTATCTCCACCGATGTGGATTTGTTCCACTATGCTCGCAGCAGCGGAATGGTGCCCTGAAGGGACGGGATGAGGTATTCCTGGCGTTGATGCCAGTAGTGTTCCCCGGCCTTGGGGATTATCGTACCGGCCATCCCAACTTCTTTTGCGGAACCTGCCCATGAGCGACGCCCATAACGCCTTGATCACCGAGTTCTACAGTGCCTTCCAGCGCCTGGATGCCGAGGCCATGAGCGCCTGCTACAGCGACGACGTGGTGTTCAGCGACCCGGCATTCGGTGAACTGCGTGGCCGTGATGCCGGCGACATGTGGCGCATGCTGACCACCCGGGCCAAGGACTTTTCCCTGACCTTCGACAGTGTGCGCAGCGATGAAATCACCGGCAGTGCCCATTGGGTGGCGACCTACCTGTTCAGCGCCACGGGCAACACCGTAGTCAACGATATCCGGGCGCGCTTTGTGTTTCGTGACGGCAAGATCTGCGAGCATCACGACCACTTTGACCTGTGGCGCTGGTCGCGGCAGGCGTTGGGCACCAAAGGCCTGTTGCTGGGCTGGACGCCGCTGGTGAAAAACGCCGTGCGGGCCCAGGCGCTGAAAGGGTTGAAGGCGTTCCAGGCCAGTCGTTGATAAGATTGGCGTTCCTTTGGTTTGCCGAATTGATCCGTGACGACTCCTTCTGAAGCCAAACCGTGGTTTGTCTACCTGGTGCGCGCCGCCAATGGCTCGCTCTATTGCGGTATCAGCAATGACCCGGTGCGCCGCTTTGCCATGCACCAGAGTGGCAAGGGCGCACGGTTTTTCCTCTCGAGCCCCGCCGTGGCGCTGGTGTACACCGAGGCATGCATCAGCAAGGCCGAGGCGCTGCGCCAGGAACGGCTGATCAAGAAACTCAAGAAAAGCGCCAAGGAGTGCCTGGCGGCGATCGGCCCATCAGTTTGACTGATAGGTTCCCATGCGCGCCTTTGCCGGGTTTGCAGGCTAAGCTGGACGCTCACTCATTGAGCGGAGCCTGGCATGACTGAGTTGATCCTGCACCACTACCCGCAATCCCCGTTTGCCGAAAAAGCCCGCCTGTTGCTGGGCTTCAAGGGCTTGTCCTGGCGTTCGGTGCACATCTCGCCGGTGATGCCCAAGCCTGACTTGACGGCCCTCACCGGTGGTTATCGCAAGACCCCGGTGTTGCAGGTGGGCGCCGATATCTACTGCGACACCGCACTGATCGCCCGCCGTCTGGAGCAGGAAAAGTCCGCGCCGGCGCTGTTTCCCCAAGGCCTGGAACTGGTCAGCCAAAGCTTCGCCGCCTGGGCTGATTCGACGGTGTTCTCCCATGCCGTGAGCCTGGTGTTCCAGCCGGAATCCCTGGCGGTCAAGTTCGCCAAAGTGCCGCCGGAAATGCTCCAGGTGCTGGTGGCCGACCGCAGCAAATTGTTCAGTGGCGGCACGGCCACCCGTGTGCAACTGGATCAGGCCAAGCATCAATGGCCGGTGATCATCGGTCGTATCAATCAGCAGTTGCAGCACCAGCAGGGCGACTTCCTGTTCGGCGAGCCGTCGATTGCCGACTTCGCCCTGGCGCACCCGTTGTGGTTCCTCATGGGATCGTCGGTCACCTCGCCGCTGGTGGAAACCTATCCTGCGGTGGCCGCCTGGCTCGCCCGGGTGTTGGGTTTCGGGCATGGCACGTCGAGCCAGATGAGTGCCGAGCAAGCCCTGGAAGTCGCGCGCAATGCCACGCCGGCCAACCTGCCGGAAGAAATCTTCGAAGACCCGAACGGCTTCAAGCCCGGCCAGCAAGTGACCATCAGCGCCACCGACTACGGCACCGATCCGGTGGCCGGGGAGTTGCTGTTTGCCGGCCGCGAAGAGCTGATTCTGCGGCGCACCGATGACCGCGCCGGCACCGTGCATGTGCACGTTCCGCGCTTCGGATTTCGGATCCAACCGGCGTGACTGAAATTATTTTCAAATCGGTGTGAGGTAAACCTGTCGGCCATCCGTGTAGTGCTTGAAACTGCGATTAATTCGCATTAACAGCGTTTTTTACACACGGGTTCTCAAGCATGAAGTCCAGGGCAACGTCGGCGGGTTCGGTTAAACATTGGCTGGGAGCCTCGGTATTGGCAGTTTCGGGGCTGGCGCTGTTGCCCCTGGGCGTGGCGCAGGCGGCCGAGGCGCAGCAGCAGAGCACGCTGTTCAACTTTGCCCTGGCCGCCAAGCCGCTGCCCCAGGCCTTGAGCGACTTCACCCGGGTGACCGGCATCAGCGTGGTCTACACCGACGAAGCGCCGTACGCCATCAAGGCCCCGGCCATCACCGGGCAGATGAGTGCGGCCCAGGCCATGCAACGCCTGCTGGGTAATTCCGGCTTCACCTTCCGCCAGATCGACGCCCGCACCCTGGCCCTGGAACCGCTGCCCACCGACGGCGCGCTGAACCTCGGCGCCACCACCATCAACGGTGCCGCCCTGGCCTCGGATACCACCAGCTATCAACCGCCGCCTACCAGTTCGGTGATGCGTTCCCACGGCCTGCTGCTGGAAACCCCACAGACTGTCAACGTTGTACCGGCCCAGGTGATGCGCGATCAACAGCCGCGCAACCTCGACGATGCCCTGACCAACATCAGTGGCATCACCCAGGCCAACACCTTGGGCAGCACCCAGGACGCGGTGATGCTGCGGGGTTTTGGTGACAACCGAAACGGTTCGATCATGCAGGACGGCATGCCGCTGGTGCAGGGCCGCGCGCTGAATTCCACCGCCGAGCGCGTCGAAGTGCTCAAGGGCCCGTCGTCGTTGCTGTATGGCATTCAGGATCCGGGCGGCGTGGTCAATATCGTCAGCAAGAAACCCGAGCTGATCCAGTCCACCTCGCTGACCGTGCGCGGCTCGACCTTTGGCGACGGCAAGAACGGCAGCGGCGGCAACCTCGACACCACAGGGCCCATCGGTGACAGCGGGTTGGCGTACCGCTTGATCGTCGATCACGAAGACGAAGATTACTGGCGCAACTACGGCACTCACCGCGAGAGCCTGATCGCACCGTCGCTGGCCTGGTACGGCGACAACACCAAGCTGTTGTTTGCCTATGAGCACCGGGAGTTTCTCTCGCCGTTCGACCGGGGCACCGCCATCGACCCCAAGACCAACCACCCGCTCAACATCCCGTCGACTCGCCGCCTGGACGAGCCCTTCAACAACATGGAAGGCCGCTCCGACCTGTACCGCTTCGAGGCCGATCACGATTTGAATGACGACTGGAAAGCCCACTTCGGCTACAGCTGGAACCGCGAGACCTACGACGCCAGCCAGGTGCGTGTGGTCAAGGTCAACGCCAATGGCACCCTGACCCGCAGCATGGACGGCACCCAGGGCGCACTGACCACCGACCGCTTCGCCACCGCCAGCCTTGAAGGTAAGGTCAACGTCGCGGGCATGCAGCACGACCTGACCTTCGGCCTGGATGACGAGTACCGCAAGATCTACCGGGCCGACCTGATCCGCCAGGCGCCCCGTGGCACGTTCAACTACAACGATCCGGTCTATGGCAATGAAGTGGCGGGCACCACCGTCAGCGCGCCGGACAGCAACCAGATGGACCTGCTGCGCAGCGACTCGCTGTTCCTGCAGGATGCGATCCACCTCACCGACCAGTGGATCCTGGTGGGTGGCGCGCGTTATCAGATGTACGACCAATACGCCGGCAAGGGTGTCCCGTTCACCGCCAACACCGACGGCAATGGCCAGAAGTGGGTGCCACGCGTGGGCCTGGTGTACCGCTACACTGACGAGCTGTCGTTCTATGGCAGTTACACCGAGTCGTTCAAGCCCAACTCCACCATCGCACCGCTGGCGAACAAAAGTGTGCTGGATGGCAGCCTTGAGCCGGAGCAGTCGAAGTCCTGGGAGTTGGGGACCAAGCTCGATATACCGGGGCGCATCACCGCCAGCGCCGCCCTGTTCAACATCGAAAAACGCAACGTGCTGGTGCAGGTCGGCGATGGCCTGACCTCGGTCTACAGCGTCGCCGGCAAAGTGCGCTCCCGAGGCCTGGAACTGGATGCCAGCGGCCAACTGACGGATAAGTGGAGCGTGATCGGCAGCTATGCCTACACCGATGCCGAAGTCACCGAAGACCCCGAATACAAAGGTAATCGCCTGCAAAACGTGGCGAAGAACACCGGCTCGCTGTCGGCGGTGTATGACTTCGGCAGCATTCTCGGTGGCGACCAACTGCGGGTCGGCGCCGGGGCACGTTATGTCGGCGAGCGTGCAGGGGACGCGGCCAACAGCTTCGAACTGCCGGGCTACACCGTGGCCGATGCGTTCGCCACCTATGACACTAAAATCGAGGGGCAGAAGGTCAAGTTCCAGCTCAACGTGAAGAACCTGTTTGACCGTACCTATTACACCTCGGCCGTGAACACCCAGTTCGTGTCCATCGGCGATGCGCGGCAGGTGTCCGTCTCCAGCACCCTGGAGTTCTGATGAAACACTGGTTACTGGCAGCACTGTTGATCAGCGGCGCAGCATCGGCTGATGACTCGACCTACCATCGCGAACACCGGGTGACATTGCCCGGCTCTGGCCACAGTTGGGGCTTTGTCGGGCTGGACCCGACCCGGCCGTATCTGTTCCTGGCTCGCCGGGAAAACGGCCTGAGCGTGTTTGATGTGAAACAGCAGCGCCTGGTCGAGACGGTGGCGCAGTCCGAAGGCGCCAACGGCGTGGTGTTCGTGCCTGAGGTAGACCGGGTTTTCGTGCTCAACACCGACGGCAGTCTGAGTGTGGTGGAGTTATCCACACTCACATTCCTGAAGCGCATCCCGGTGGCGCAAAGCAACCTCAACAGCGCGGTGTACGAGCCATCGACGGGCAAGGTGATTATTGTCAGTGGGCGTCGGGCGGATCGTTCGACGCTGTTTGAATTCGACCCGAAACAGGAACGAATCACCGGCGCCCATGAACTGGCGGTGAAGAAAATCGACCCGCTGCTGATCAAGGGCGACGGCAGCTTCTTCCTGCCGATGCGCGATGAAGGCAAGGTCGCCCGCTATTCGGCGAGCACCTTTGCGTTGCTTGACACCTGGCAGTTTGCCGGTTGCCCCAAGCCCAGCGCATTGGCCCAGGACGTGGCGCGCCAGCGACTGTTTGTGGCGTGTCGCGGTGAAGTGCCGGTGTTGATCGTTGCCGACCGGAAAACCGGTGAAGCAAAGGCGAAGCTGCCGATCACCCGCGACGTCAACGCCCTGGCCTACGACGAGCAGCACCGGCGCTTGCTGATCCCCAGTGGCGTCGATGCCAACCTGACGCTGGTGGATCAAACGGATGCCGACCACTACGCCGTACGCGCCAGCGTCAGCACCTTGCCGATGGCCTACAACATGGCGTTCGACCCGGCGAGCCAGCGGGTATTCCTGCCGGCCATGGACTTTACCCAGCCGGCGCCGAGCAAGGCCGAGCCCAAGCCGGACCCGCTGTTTCATGCCAATACGTTTTCCGTCACGACCTACGGGCCTTGATTGACCGGGAGGAATTCCACAAGCTGCGCACTCTCGAAATTCAAGGACTACCAGGTTTATGCGGTTGGGACGATGGACACACGCCGGCGGGCTGCTGCTGGGCTTGAGCTTGTTGCTGGGCGGTTGCGCCACGGCGCCGAAAACTTCCACCAGCGCCAGCCTCGACCAGTTGCTGGCCGACCCGGCACTGCACGGCGCCAGCGTGTCGCTGATGGTGCGCGATGCCCGCAGCGGCAACACGCTCTACCAGCACAACCCGCGTACGCGGCTGAGCCCGGCTTCGAGCCTCAAGCTGCTGACCACCGCGGCGGCGATGGATGTGCTGGGGCCGCAGTATCGGTTTTCCACGCAACTGTTGAGCGACGGCATCCGCCAGGGCGCGGTGCTTGACGGCAACCTCTACCTGCGCGGCCTGGGCGACCCGACGATCCAGTGGGCGGATTACCAGGCGCTGGCGGCCAACCTGGCGCAGCAGGGCATCCGGCAGGTGCGGGGCGACGTGGTGTTCGACGACACGTTCTTCGACGCCGAGCGCCTGGGCACCGACTGGTCCCAGGACGATGAAAGCACCTACTACGGCGCGCAGATTTCGGCGCTGACGGTGTCGCCCAATGACGACTTTGATGCGGGCTCGCTGCTGGTCACGGCCAGGGCGCCGGTCGTGGCAGGGCGCCCGGTGACGGTGGAGATCAGCCCGGCTACCGATTACGTGCAGCTCAGCAACCGTGCGGTCAGCGGCACAGGCAACAGCTATGGAATCAATCGCCAGCACGGCACCAACCTGTTGCGCCTCAGTGGCGCGTTGGCGCCGGGCAGGCAGAGCCCGCAACTGGTCAGTGTGTGGGAGCCGACGCAACTGGTGGCCAACCTGTTTGAACAGGCCTTGGCGCAGCAGGGGATTGTCGTGCAGGGGCGTCGGATGATCGGGGGTGTGACGCCGACCACGGCGACGGTGCTCGCGCTGCATGAGTCGGCGCCGTTGCAGGAACTGATCACGCCGTTGCTCAAGCTTTCCAATAACAACATGTCTGAAGCCTTGCTCAAGAGCATGGGGCGCAAGACCGTGAATGCCGGTACGGCGCCTGCCGGTGTGGCGGCGGTGGCCGGGTTCCTGAAACGTCAGGGGATTGATACGGCGACGTTGAACCAGGTGGACGGTTCGGGGTTGTCCCGGCGTAACCTGGTGTCGTCGCAGAACCTCACGGATGTGCTGCTGGCCGCCAGCAAACAGCCCTGGTTCAGCGCCTGGTACAACGCGTTGCCGGTTGCCGGTAATCCGCAGCGCCTGGTGGGCGGCAGCCTGCGTTACCGCCTGCGGGGCACCGCTGCGGAAAACAACCTGCACGGCAAGACCGGCTCCATGAGTGGCGTGTCGTCGTTGACTGGGTATGTCACCGATGCCAATGGGCGCAAGCTGGTGTTTTCGATGGTGACCAACAATTACGTGGTCGCAGGCGCGCGGGTCAAGGCGCTGGAAAACCGCCTGGCCACGGCACTGGCCAACAGCACGGACTATTGAGCACCGAAGATCAAAGGTGGGAGCGGGCTTGCTCGCGAATGCGCTGGTTCAGTCAGTACATGTGTTGACTGTCACACCGCTTTCGCGAGCAAGCCCGCTCCCACATTGGACCTGTGCCGTCAGGCAGATTGCATTTCAAGGCAGGAACGCCTGCCGGTATTCACCAGGGGTGGCGCCCATCGCCTGGCGGAACCGGTTGGTAAAGTGGCTCGCGCTGGAAAATCCGCACGCCAGGGCAATCTCGCCCAGCGGCAACGACCCACCCCGCAACAACTCCCGGGCGCGGGCCAGGCGCCGCGCCAGCAGATATTGATGGGGCGGCAGTCCAAAACTCTCGCGAAACATCCGCGCAAAGTGGTACTCCGACAACGCACACAAGCCTGCCAACTGCCCCAGGCTGATCGGCTCCGCCAGTTGCTGGTCGATGTGCTCCACCAGTTGCCGGCGCTGGTGGGCGGCCAGCCCGCCTTTCAAACGCAAACCCTCGCGCATCCCCACCTGGCTGAGCAAGGTATGGCTGAGCATTTCATGGGCCAGGCTGCTGGTCAGCAGGCGTTCGCCGGGCTCTTTCCAGTTCAGGCCGATCAACTGGTGAAAACGCCGGGCCTGCCGCGCATCGTCGAGGAAGGTGCTCTCGCGCAGTTGCAACTCGCGGGGTTCGCGGTCCAGCAAGGTGACGCAGCCCAGGGCGAATTGCTCGGGGCTGAAATACACGTGGGCCAGGCGGATTTCGCCGTTGATCACCCAGGCCGACTGATGCTCGGCCGGCAGGATGCACAACTTGTCCGGGCCTCCCTTGGTGCCGGGCTGGTCGCGGCGAAAGGTGCCGGTGCCGCCGCCGATGTAGCAGGACAAGGTGTGGTGGTCGGGGGCTTCGTAATCCTGGGCGTCGTGATGGTTGCTCCACAAGGCTGCAGACAAGCCGTCACCGAGCTCGGCGCACAGCTCGAGGCGAGCGTTGGGCGAGCGGTTGAGGGATTGAAAGACTTGCAGGGTTTCCAGTGGCGGCATATTCGTACTCTCTGACGGCTTGCATCCTACTCCCCGCGGCGGCGGCTGTGATCCCGGCAGCCGACAAAAGCGCAAGAATGTGCAAGAGACCTGGTGCCGCCAGGGGCGAAACTGTGGCTCAACCCTCGGAGCCCGCCATGAACCTTTTCCTGTATTTACTCACCGTATTGATCTGGGGCACCACCTGGATTGCCCTCAAGTGGCAACTGGGCGTGGTGGCGATTCCGGTGTCCATCGTCTATCGCTTTGGCCTCGCGGCGCTGGTGCTGTTCGTGATGCTGCTGCTCAGCCGCAAGCTGCAGGTGATGAACCGGCGCGGGCATCTGATCTGCCTGGCCCAGGGCCTGTGCCTGTTTTGCGTCAACTTCATGTGCTTCCTGACCGCCAGCCAGTGGATTCCCAGCGGCCTGGTGGCGGTGGTGTTCTCGACGGCCACCTTGTGGAACGCGCTGAACGCCCGGGTGTTCTTCGGGCAGAAGGTCGCACGCAATGTGTTGATGGGCGGCGGCCTTGGCTTGCTCGGCCTCGGGCTGTTGTTCTGGCCGGAACTGGTGGGGCACACCGCCAGCCCGCAAACCTTGCTCGGCCTGGGTTTGGCATTGCTCGGCACCATGTGTTTCTCGGCGGGCAATATGCTGTCGAGCCTGCAGCAGAAGGCGGGCCTCAAGCCACTGACCACCAATGCCTGGGGCATGGCCTATGGTGCGTCGATGCTGGCGATGTACTGCGCGGTGCAGGGCATTCCGTTCGACATGGAATGGAACAGCCGGTACATCGGTTCGCTGCTGTACCTGGTGATCCCGGGTTCGGTGATTGGCTTTACCGCCTACCTGACCCTGGTCGGGCGCATGGGGCCGGAGCGGGCGGCGTATTGCACCGTGCTGTTCCCGGTGGTGGCGTTGAACGTCTCGGCGTTTGCCGAGGGCTATCAGTGGACGCCGCCGGCGTTGGCGGGGTTGGTGCTGGTGATGCTGGGGAATGTGTTGGTGTTTCGCAAGCCCAAGGCTGGCGCGCCGATCAATCCAATCTACAAGGCGAAGCAGGTTTAGTGTGGGGGCTGTCGAGCCAAGCGAGGCTGCGATGCAGGCGCTGCGGTTTTGCAGGTGCACTGCGGTGATGCCATCGCAGCCTCGCTAAGGCTCGACAGCTCCCACATTTAATCTCTTTTACCTGAGAGTCACCGTTCGCTACTTCAGGCCCAGGCGCTTGGCCATTCGTCCCAGGTTGGCCCGGTCCAGGCCCAGCTCGCGGGCGGCACTGGCCCAGTTGTGCTGGTGGCGCTCCAGGCAAGCGCTGATGACCTGGCGCTGGTAGTTCTCGGTGGCCAGGCGCAGGTCGCCGGTGACATCCGGCACGGGGTCGGGCTGCGCTTCGAGCGGTGGCGCGGTGGCGTTCGGCAAGTCCAGGTCTGCCGCGCTGAGGCTGAGAATCTTCGGGCGCTCCCGGCAGTTACCCAGGGCTTTCAAGGCGCTGCGGCCGATCAAGTGTTCCAGTTCGCGCACATTCCCCGGCCAGGTATAAGCCAGCAGTGCCGCCTGTGCATCGCTGGTCAGGCGCAGGCTGCCCAGGCCCATGCGTGAGCGGTTCTGTTCAAGGAAAAAGCCCGCCAGCAACAGCACATCGCGACCGCGCTCACGCAGCGCCGGGACTTGCAACGGGTACACACTCAAACGGTGATAAAAGTCGGCACGATAGCGGCCGCTGCGTACTTCTTCGGCCAGATCCCGGTTGGTAGCGGCGATCAGGCGCACATCCACCTGGTGCTCCTTGTCAGACCCCAGGCGCTGCAACTGGCCACTTTGCAGCACCCGCAGCAGCTTGGCCTGCACGGTGAGGGACAACTCGCCCACTTCATCAAGAAACAGCGTGCCGCCATTCGCCAGCTCGAACTTGCCCCGGCGTTCGTTGAGCGCGCCGGTAAACGCCCCGCGCACGTGGCCGAACAGTTCGCTTTCCACCAGGGTTTCCGGCAGGGCGGCGCAGTTGAGGCTGATCAGCGGTTTCTCGGCGCGGTTTGATGCAGCATGGATCGCCTGGGCCACCAGCTCCTTGCCCACGCCGGTCTCGCCGGTGATCAATACCGTCAGGTCACTGCCACCCACCAGGTTGATTTCTTCCACCAGGCGTTTGTGGCTCTTGCTCTGGCCGATCATTTCCTTGTGCTGCTGGCCGCTGGCCTGGCGGTAGATTTCGGCGCGCTGGTGTTCGTCTTCGGCACGCAGGGCCAGGCGTTCAATGCGTTCAGCGACATTGACGGTGGCGGCGGCGAGACTGGCGAAGGCTTGCAGGGCGTCCAGTTCCACCCGTTCGAAGCGCTCGGTATCCAGGGCGTCGAGGGTCAGCAGGCCCCAGGGCCGGTCGTCGACAAACAGCGGGCAGCCCATGCAGTCGTGGACTTCCAGGTGCCCGTGCAGGCCATCCACCAGGCCGTCATAGGGGTCGGGCAGTTCGCTGTCGCTGTCAAAGCGGGTAGGGCCGGGGCTGCTGAGCAGCACGGCGAAACGCGGATGTTCGCTGACCTTGAAGCGCCGGCCGAGGGTGTCGGTACTCAAGCCATCCACCGCCAGCGGCACCAGCCATTCGCCGTCGAGGCGCAGCAGGGCGGCCGCGTCGCAGGGTAGCAGGGCGCGCATGGCCTGGAGCAGGCGCCGGTAACGCTCGCCTTCGGGCAACTCGCGGGACAGGTCGGCGACCAGGGGCAGCAGGGTGGTGAGCAGCGGCTTCGCAGTCATAATGACTCCTTGTAGTCATAGTGACTATATAACGTAGGAAGTCATACTGACTACATTAATATTAAGCATTTGATTTATAAGGATTTATTAGTTGGCATGAATACTGAGTAGTAAAGGGTATTCAGTAAGAAGACTCAGGAGTCTGCCATGCTTAGTGCCCAAGACCGTGCCATCGTCAAATCCACCGTGCCCCTGCTGGAAAGTGGCGGCGAAGCCCTGATCACCCATTTCTACCGGATGATGCTGTCCGAATACCCAGAAGTACGTCCGCTGTTCAACCAGGCCCACCAGGCCAGCGGCGACCAGCCCCGGGCCTTGGCCAACGGCGTGCTGATGTACGCCCGGCATATCGACCAACTCGACCAGTTGGGCGATCTGGTGGCAAAGATCATCAACAAGCACGTGGCCCTGCAGATCCTGCCGGAGCATTACCCGATTGTCGGTACCTGCCTGCTGCGGGCAATTTCCGAAGTGCTGGGCAGCGAAATCGCCACCCCTGAAGTGATGAGTGCCTGGGGCGCCGCCTATGGCCAATTGGCCGACATCCTGATCGGTGCCGAGGCGGCTATCTATAAAGAGAAGGAACAAGCACCGGGCGGCTGGCGTGGCGCGCGGCCGTTCACCTTGGTCAAGCGTGTGGAGGAGAGCGCGGAAATTATCTCGTTTTACTTCGCGCCTGTGGATAACGGCCCGATCCTGGCCGCCGAGCCTGGGCAGTACATCGGCATGAAGCTGGTGCTGGAGGGCGAGGAAGTGCGCCGCAACTATTCCCTGTCGGCGCGTGGCGATTCGGGCCAGTACCGCATCAGCGTCAAGCGCGAAGCCGGTGGGCGGGTGTCGAACTACCTGCATGACCAGTTCCAGGTGGGTGCGACCATCGATCTGTTCCCGCCTTCGGGGGAGTTCACCCTGGCGGCCAGCGACAAGCCATTGGTGCTGATCAGCGGCGGCGTGGGCATCACGCCAACATTGCCGATGCTCGAAGCGGCGCTGGCCACCGAGCGTCCGATTCACTTTATCCACTGCGCGCGTAATGGCGGCGTGCATGCGTTCCGCGAATGGGTGGACGGCCTGGCGGCGCAGCATCCGCAGCTCAAGCGCTTCTATTGCTACGCCGAGGATGATGGCGTGAGCCCGGCGGCGGACAAGGTCGGGATGCTGAGCCAGGAGCAACTGGCGGCGTGGCTGCCGCAGGAGCGCGATGTGGATGCGTACTTCCTGGGGCCTAAAGGCTTCATGGCGGCGATCAAGCGTCACTTGAAGGCCCTGGGTGTGCCGGAAGCGCAGAGCCGGTATGAGTTCTTTGGGCCGGCGTCGGCTCTGGAATAACTTACTCGGTCAAAAATGTGGGAGCGGGCTTGCTCGCGAAAGCGGAGTGTCAGTCACTGAATGTGTGTCTGATACACCGCCTTCGCGAGCAAGCCCGCTCCCACATTTTGATCTCCATTTTCCCTGATTAATCTCCTGTTAATGCCTCCTGTTTAAACCTCCACACGCCAACTGCTCAACTTTCACCGTCCGCGTGTAAACTTGCGGCCATTGGCACAACCATCATTGGCTAAAGGGAAACGGGGATGATCGACGAATTGCGTTTGGGCAGGGAGCGACGCTTTCTGGTACTGCTGGGCATCATCTGCCTGGCGCTGATCGGCGGGGCGCTGTACATGCAGGTGGTGCTGGGCGAGGCCCCTTGCCCGCTGTGCATCCTGCAACGTTATGCCTTGCTGCTGATCGCGATCTTCGCCTTCATCGGTGCCGCCATGCGCACCACCCGCAGTGTCACGGTGTTTGAAGCACTGGTGACCCTCAGCGCCCTGGGGGGCGTCGCCGCTGCCGGCTATCACGTGTACATCCAGTTCTTTCCGAAGGTCAGCTGCGGCATCGACGTGCTGCAACCGATTGTCGATGGCTTGCCGCTGGCCTCGGTGTTTCCCCTGGGGTTCCAGGTCGACGGCTTCTGCGAGACGCCGTACCCGCCCGTGCTCGGCCTGTCCCTGGCCCAGTGGGCGCTGGTGGCCTTTGTGCTGACGGTGATCCTGGTGCCACTGGGCATTTACCGTAATCGCCAGGGCAACGCCTAAGCGGTTACAACTCAACGCCCCGGCCTTCCTCTAAAGAAGGCTGGGGCGTTTTTGTTTGTAGGCATTTGTGAAGAGGCCGTGACGCGGGGCAAGTTTGGGTGTGCGCAGCGTGCGACATGTTGTCACACGGAAGCTGTCGCAGGACGTTTCTGACGCTCGTAAACGCGCCATAAATTTGCATGAAGCGGCGTTTTATGGCTGTCAGTTCGTCGTCTGGCCGACGCCGCGAGTGGCGTGCGGTCGGCGACATTGCCCGATGTCCGAATGCCTTGTTTTTAGGGGACTTGGATCCGTTTTCGATGCCCTTACAGGCTGTAAGGGATGTGGCAGATTGCCCAATAACACGGCATTTTTTGTGGTTTTTGTCGAGAATCAAACGCGATACGATCGCGGACCTTTGCAATAATGGTGAAGGATTATTGCTGGAAACGATAAAAATTATTTCTGGATAAGACATGGTTTATACATCGCTAGCTAACTACAATCGCCCGCACTGAATGTCCGGTGCTGCTCACCCCTGAGCAAACTAGGGCGGTCGAGAAGCGGATGTAACGTTTCATGCGACCCCAGGTGCCGGCAGCCTTTCAACTATCCGCACCAAATGGAATTGGTCTGTAACAAGGCCTTTGACCAACGAATTCGAATAAGAACTCACCGCTAGCCCGGGACGTGTCGATTCGCGCAAGGTGCGACGGGCAGGCCCTTATTCAATCGAAGAGAAATGCCAACCCTTGGCAGGGTGAAGTGTTGGCGATCAAAACCCAACTGCATTGCGCAAGCTGCTTTAGAGGTCGTGAGATGAGTAAAAACAGGTACCCCCGATTACTAGGCTTTTTGCCGCTGCTTGGCATGATGTTAATGCTGGGAGGCTGCAAGTGGACCTTGCTCGACCCTAAAGGTCAGGTCGGTCTGGATCAACGCAACCTGATCATCACCGCCACCCTGCTGATGCTGTTGGTCGTGGTGCCCGTGATCATCATGACGTTCGCGTTCGCCTGGAAATACCGCGCGTCGAACACCAGCGCCACCTACGCGCCGAAGTGGTCGCACTCCACCAAGATTGAAATCGCGGTGTGGCTGGTGCCGATCCTCATCATCATCGCCCTGGGTTACATCACCTATAAGTCGACCCATGAGCTGGACCCGTACCGTCCGCTGGACTCCGACGTCAAGCCGATCAACATCGAAGTGGTCGCGCTGGACTGGAAGTGGCTGTTCATCTACCCGGACCTGGGTATCGCCACTGTGAACCAGATCCGGTTCCCGGAGAACACCCCGCTTAATTTCCGGATCACCTCCGACGCCGTGATGAACTCGTTCTTCATCCCTGCACTGGGTGGCCAGATCTACGCGATGGCAGGCATGCAGACCCGTCTGCACCTGATCGCGAACGAGAAAGCTGAAATGGAAGGCATCTCCGCCAACTACAGCGGTGCTGGCTTCACCGGCATGAAATTCAAAGCGATCTCGACGAGCCAGGAAGATTTCAACGCCTGGGTAGCCGAAGTCAAGGCCGCACCTAAACAGCTTGATCAAGCTGAATACGACGCCCTTGCCAAACCAAGCCAGAACAACCCAGTCGCCCTGTACTCCACGTACGAGCCGGACCTGTTTCAGAAAATCGTCGACAAGTACGAAGGTATGAAGCCAGGCAAGCCGATCGAGCACGAGAAGAAAGAAGTGGCCGCGGTTGAAGGTTCTGACACGGGCTCGCATTCAACTGCTGGGGCAGAGGAGTAAACGATGTTTGGTAAATTAAGTTGGGATGCGGTCCCGTTCCACGAGCCGATCGTGATGGTGACCATCGCCATGATCGCGCTGGGTGGTCTGGCACTGTTTGCAGGTATCACTTACTTCAAGAAGTGGACCTACCTGTGGACCGAGTGGCTGACTTCGGTCGACCACAAGAAAATCGGCGTCATGTACGTCATCGTTGCCATGGTCATGCTGCTGCGTGGTTTTGCCGACGCCATCATGATGCGTACCCAGTTGGCCATGGCCACCGAGGGTTCGCCTGGCTACCTGCCTCCTGAACACTATGACCAGATCTTCACCGCCCACGGTGTGATCATGATCATCTTCATGGCGATGCCTTTCTTCACCGGCCTGATGAACCTTGCCTTGCCGCTGCAGATCGGTGCGCGTGACGTTGCGTTCCCGTTCCTGAACTCCCTGAGCTTCTGGCTGCTGGTATCCGGCGTAGTGCTGATCAACCTGTCCCTGGGCGTCGGCGAATTCGCCAAGACCGGTTGGGTTGCGTATCCGCCATTGTCGGGCCTGGCCTACAGTCCGGGCGTGGGTGTGGATTACTACATCTGGGCGCTACAGTTATCAGGACTCGGGACGACACTGACGGGGGTCAACTTCCTGGCCACCGTCTTGAAAATGCGCGCCCCTGGCATGAAGCTGATGGACATGCCGATCTTCACCTGGACCTGCACCTGGGCCAACGTACTGATCGTTGCATCGTTCCCGATCCTGGCTGCAACCATGGCGTTGCTGTCGCTTGACCGTTACCTGGATTTCCACATTTTCACCAATGAACTTGGTGGCAATCCAATGATGTACGTGAACCTGTTCTGGGCATGGGGTCACCCTGAGGTGTACATCCTGATCCTGCCAGCGTTCGGTATCTTCTCCGAAGTGATCTCGACCTTCTCGGGCAAGCGCCTGTTCGGTCACCACTCGATGATCTACGCCTCGGGCGCGATCTCGGTACTGGGCTTCATGGTTTGGCTGCACCACTTCTTCACCATGGGTTCGGGGGCCAGCGTCAACGCGTTCTTCGGACTGGCGACGATGCTGATTTCCATCCCGACGGGGGTGAAGCTATTTAACTGGCTATTCACCATCTATCACGGTCGTCTGCGTATCACCAGCCAGGTTCTGTGGACCCTGGGCTTCATGGTGACCTTCGCGATCGGCGGCATGACCGGCGTACTGCTGGCTATCCCGGGTGCTGACTTCGTACTGCACAACAGCCTGTTCGTCATTGCTCACTTCCATAACGTGATCATCGGCGGCGCAGTATTCGGCTACATCGCAGGTTTCAGCTTCTACTTCCCGAAAGCGTTCGGCTTCAAGCTGCACGAAGGCTGGGGCAAGGCTGCATTCTGGTTCTGGATCTCGGGCTTCTTCGTCGCGTTCATGCCGCTCTACGCTCTGGGCTTCATGGGCATGACCCGTCGTCTGAACGCCACGACCAACCCTGAGTGGGTACCGTACCTGTACGTTGCCATGGTGGGTGCACTGATGATCGCTGTGGGTATCGCCTGCCAGCTGATCCAGCTGTATGTCAGCGTGCGTGATCGCAAGCAGAACATGTGCGAATCCGGCGACCCATGGAATGCACACACCCTGGAATGGTCGACTTCGTCGCCACCGCCGTTCTACAACTTTGCCGTACTGCCGAAGGCTGACAGCATCGATCCGTTCACCGAAGCCAAGGAAGACGGTACTGCGTACCAGAAGCCTGCGCGTTACGAACCGATCCACATGCCTAACAACACCGCTACCGGCGTTGTGATGGGCGCGCTGTTGACCGTGTTCGGTTTCGCGATGATCTGGCACATCTGGTGGCTGGCCATCGTGAGCCTGGTGGGCACCATCGGCTACTTCATCGTTCACGCTGCCCGTGATGACCAAGGCTACATGGTGCCGGTCGACGTGATCGAACGCATCGAAGCCGAGCAACACGCTCGCCTGGTTGCCGAGAAGAAGATCCCGGCCAACCGTGTTGAAACCTCGTTGGAACAGGCTTAAACCATGTCGAACTTAGTGACCAATGCTGGACACGCCCATGTCGATGACCATGGGCACGATGACCATCACCACGACTCGGGGCCAATGACCGTATTCGGTTTCTGGCTCTACCTGATGACCGACTGCATCTTGTTTGCGTCGATCTTCGCGGTGTACGCGGTACTGGTAAACAACGTAGCGGGTGGCCCGTCGGGCCACGACATCTTCGAACTGCCTTACGTGCTCGGCGAAACCGCCTTGCTGTTGTTCAGCTCGATCACCTACGGCTTCGCCATGCTGGCCTTCTACAAGGGCAGCAAGAAAGGCGTCCTGAGCTGGTTGGCACTGACCTTCCTGTTCGGCCTGGGCTTCATCGGCATGGAGGTCAACGAGTTCCACCTGCTGATCTCCGAAGGTTACGGCCCGCACCGTAGCGGCTTCCTGTCGGCGTTCTTCACGCTGGTAGGCACCCACGGTCTGCACGTGACTGCCGGTCTGATCTGGATGGCGACCATGATGTATCAGGTCAACAAACATGGCCTGACCAACACCAACAAGACTCGCCTGAGCTGCCTGAGCCTGTTCTGGCACTTCCTGGACGTGGTCTGGATCTGCGTCTTCACCGTTGTCTACCTGATGGGGACTCTGTAATGGCTAATGCACATTCCCATGACAGCCATGATGACAGCCACGGCAGCGTCAAGTCGTACGCCATTGGCTTCATCCTGTCGGTCATCCTGACGCTGATCCCGTTCGGCCTGGTGATGTACCCAACCTTGCCGAAGTCGATCACCTTGATGATCGTCCTGGCGTTCGCGGTGATCCAGGTTCTGGTTCACCTGGTGTACTTCCTGCACCTGGACCGCTCGAAGGCTCAGCGCGATAACGTGATTGCGTTCGTGTTCGCAGGTTTGGTGATCCTCCTGCTGGTTGGCCTGTCGGTATGGATCATGTTCAGCATCCATACGTTCATGATGGCGAAGTGAGGTAAGACCCGATGTCGCTTAAGCACTTTATCCAAATCACCAAACCGGGGATCATTTTCGGTAACGTGCTTTCTGTGGCAGGCGGTTTCTTCCTGGCCTCCAAGGGGCATGTCGATCTGGCCATTTTCCTGGCTGCGATGATCGGCACGTCCCTGGTGGTAGCTTCCGGTTGTGTATTCAACAACTGCATCGACCGCGATATCGACATCAAGATGGAACGCACCAAGAATCGTGTGCTGGTCCAGGGCCTTATCTCCCTGAAACTGGCACTGATCTTCGCGACCATCCTGGGTATCGCCGGCGTGGTGTTGCTGTACAAGGTGGCCAACCCGCTGGCGGCGCTGTTTGCCGTGATCGGCTTTGTCATCTACGTCGGCTTCTACAGCCTGTACCTCAAGCGCAAGTCGGTTCACGGCACGCTGGTGGGCAGTCTGTCGGGGGCGATGCCGCCGGTGATTGGTTATGTGGCTGTGACCAATAGCTTCGACATGGCCGCGTTGGTGCTACTGGTGATGTTCAGCCTGTGGCAGATGCCGCACTCCTATGCCATCGCGATCTTCCGCTTCAACGACTACCTGGCCGCCTCGATTCCGGTTCTTCCGGTCAAGCGTGGCATCAAGGTCGCCAAGAAACACATCCTGCTCTACATCCTGGCCTTCCTCGTGGCGACCTTGATGTTGACCTTCAGTGGCTACGCCGGCATGAGCTACCTCGCCGTTGCCGCCGCCATGGGCATGTACTGGTTGTACATGGCCTGGACCGGCTACAAGGCGGTGGATGACACCGTCTGGGCACGCAAGCTGTTCGTCTTCTCGATCTTCACCATCACCGCCTTGAGCGTGATGATGTCCCTGGATTTCCAGGTGCCGAAAGAGTTGCTGCTGACGTACGCTCACTGAGTGATCGAGCAGTAAAAAACCCCGCCTTCGAAAGAAGCGCGGGGTTTTTTATTGAGGGGCCTTTAAACTATGCCAAATCTTACAAATGCAGGAAGCAGCGTGATGAGTAAAAAAGCCGTTATCGTATTCAGTGGTGGGCAGGATTCGACCACCTGCCTGATCCAGGCACTGGCGCTGTATGACGAGGTGCACTGCATTACCTTCGATTATGGCCAGCGCCATGTGGCGGAAATCGAAGTCGCACAGAAACTCGCCAAACAGCTGGGCGCCACCGTTCACAAAGTGATGGACGTGTCGCTGTTGAACGAGCTGGCCATCAGCAGCCTGACCCGCGACAACATTCCGGTACCCACGGTGAACAGCTCGGGCGAGAGTTTGCCGAGCACCTTCGTGCCTGGCAGGAACATTCTGTTTCTGACCCTCGCGGCGATCTACGCCTACCAGGTCAAGGCGGAGAAGGTGATCACCGGGGTGTGTGAAACCGACTTCTCCGGCTATCCCGATTGCCGGGACGAGTTCGTCAAGGCGCTGAACAAAGCGCTGCAACTGGGCATGGAATACGACGTGCGCCTGGAAACGCCGTTGATGTG
The DNA here is from genome assembly GCF_013385455.1 of Pseudomonas sp. G1002. Taxonomy (NCBI): domain Bacteria; kingdom Pseudomonadati; phylum Pseudomonadota; class Gammaproteobacteria; order Pseudomonadales; family Pseudomonadaceae; genus Pseudomonas; species Pseudomonas sp. G1002. Next base: position 63,963 of record NZ_JACAPY010000016.1, on the reverse strand, counting down.
GCTGAACAAGGCCGAGACCTGGGCCCTGGCGGACGATCACCAGCAGCTGGACCTGATCCGCAACCAGACCCTGACCTGCTACAACGGCATTATCGGTACGGGTTGTGGCAACTGCGACGCGTGCAACCTTCGCGCACGTGGCCTGAACGACTACCTCGAAAACAAGGCAGCCGTCATGCAGAGCCTGAAAAGCAAACTGGCGTGATGTCGATCGTTCCCACGCTCCGCGTGGGAACGCATCCCGTGACGCTCCGCGTCACAAAGGCGGACGCGGAGCGTCCAACGCGGCATTCCCACGCAGAGCGTGGGAACGATCATCAGCGATCATCAGCTGGCGTGTGGTTGGGCCTGGGTATCGCCCGTGATGTAGCGCTTGAACAGCGAGCGGGCGCCATAGGCCGGCAGGATGTTGAAGAAGGCAAAGCAGACCTTGATCGCGATCTGCACGTAGATCATGTTCAGGATGTCGCTGGTCTGCATGGCGCCGTAGAACGCGATGAAGCAGAACAGGAAACTGTCGATGATCACCGCGAAGAACGTACTCAGGAAAATCCGCAGGAACAGGTACCTGGAATTGGTCAGCTCCTTGATCTTGCACAGCAGGTACGAGTTGATGTTCTCCGACACCAGGAACGAAACCGAAGAGGCGATGAGCACCGACGACACCTGGATGATCACGTCGTTGTAAGGCCCGTCGAGCTTCCAGCCTGGCAAGCCGGGGAGGAAGGTCGAGCCGTAGAGCAGGATGATGATCATCGCGTTACTGGCAAACGCAAACAGGATGGCCCGTCTCGCCAGCCGCAGGCCGAACTGTTCGTTGAGCAAGTCCACGATCAGAAACGTCAGCGGGTAAAGGAACGTGCCGGGCGTGACGATAATGCCCAGCGACTCCAGGTAAATAGGTTTGGTCGCGGCGATGCTGGTGAAGATATAGAACGTAAAGAGCAGCAGGTTCAGGATGATGTAAATCATCCATGAGTTCTCGTTGCGGTCGTTGAGGTCGTACGCGGTCAGCGCTCCGCCCTGTGAGTAGAACTTCTTGTACATGTTCTTCACTTCCATTTTGTTTAAATTGTCCATGATTTCGCTGTTCAGCACTTCGCTCAGCTTTATCCGAATGATCTTGCCCGTGGCGATCACCATGATCACCGCCAGGCTCTTGTCATTCTCGAACCCCAGCAACTTGTATTTGCTGTTCTCGACTTCGTGCTCATACGTTGTCATTGAAGCGCTCCTCGATGATATCTCCCACCACACAGATACGATCCGAGCTGACACACGCTTGATCCGTGATAAATAGTTTTTTGCTGAGCCTGTCGTACACCAACTTTTCCTTGTCGTCGCTCGACGTCCCTTTCTGCACGATCAACAAATCGCCCGGCTCGTTGACGCCGGCAATCGCATGTTCCAGCAGCACGGCTATCAAGTTGTAGGAAGTGCCGAAGTAGTAGGTCAGCGGGTACAGCGTGGCGAGTTCGCCAATGCGCTTGTCCATGCTCGCCATGACCTGGCTTTGCTTGATGATCGGCACGGCAGCAGGGTTCATGTTGCCCTGGGGGGAAATACTGCTGTCGATGATCTCTTTTTCTTCGAAGTCGAGGGTCTCGATTTCTTCATAGGAAACGCCGAAGAAATCCGAGATCTTGCGGATGGTGGACTGCTGTACGTTAACGACCTTGCCTTCCAGAATGTTGTAGATCGTGGTTCTGGTCAGGCCGGCCGCATTGCACAACGACAGCTGCGTCTCTCCGCGGCTCTTGATCAGGTATTTGATATTGCTCTTCAAATACTCGGTGCGTTCTTTTCTGTGAATCAAATGCCCACCACTTCCTTATGTTCTACACAGAGCGTCCATGTTGCGCTGGGGGTGCGTGCTTCGCCGCGGCGCGAAGTGTTGCATGCGCCTGCCACAAGAATAAAGACCGTGATCAGTTTTTTGGCGATTGGCCAGCATTCAGCCAGGAAAAACCGCGTCTTGTCCCCCTATGCTCAGCCAAAAAGAATCATTTAATTTGGAAAATGTTCATTTTTCTGCTTAATTGCCCTGCGCCCAACGGAAAGGCGCACGGGATTTTCAGGGAAGGAACACAGGACAATGGCAGTCGACACGCAATCACTTACCCACCAGGCCGACCTGCTGCAACGAGGGCTGGCGGATCTACGGGCAGAAGACGCGGAGCTGGCAGGGTTGCTGGATGCGGAAGTCACGCGCCAACACCAGACGCTGTCGCTGGCCGCTTCATCCTGCGCAGTGAGGCCGAATATCCTGGCGGCGTCCGCCTCGCTGCTGGTCAACGTGACCGCCGAGGGCACGCCCGGCTGGCGTCATCACGCCGGCTGCGAGAATGCCGACCGGGTCGAAGCCCTGGCTGTGCGCCGAGCGCGTGAGCTGTTCGGTGCGCAATACGCCGGCGTGCAATCACACTCGGGGTCGACTGCCAACTATCAGGTACTGGCGGCCTTGCTGGAGCCGGGAGACACCGTGCTCGGCATGGCCCCCGATCACGGCGGGCATCTGAGCCACGCCAGCCCCGTCGCGTTCACCGGCGCGAACTACAAGGCGCTCAGGTACGGCACTACCTCCAAGGGTGTTATCGACTACGACCAGGTGCGCACACTGGCGCTGGCCCATCGCCCGCGCGTGATCATCTGCGGGGCGACGGCCTACTCGCACACCATTGATTTCGCGCGCTTGCGTGGGATTGCCGACGAAGCCGGGTCGATCCTGCTGGCGGACATTTCGACCATCGCCGGCCTGGTCGCCACCGGGCGCCATCCGAGCCCGATCGACGCAGCCCACGTCACTACGCTGTGCACCCATAAACAACTGGGCGGCCCGCGTGGCGGCCTGATCCTTTCCGGTCGCGATTCCGAAACCAAGGTGCCGGGCCTTAAGACCAGCTTCAGCCGGCTCCTCGATCAAGCCGTGTTCCCACGAATGCAGGGCGCACCGGCCTTCAACATGATCGCGGCAAAGGCGGCGGCGTTCGGCTACGCCATGTCCGCGGATTTCGACGCCTGGATGGCGCGTATTCGCACCACGGCCGACGAACTGGCCAGCGCGTTCCAGGCCTGTGACTACGAGGTGGTGGGCGGGCGCAGTGAAAACCACTCGGTGCTGATTCGCTTGCGTGGCGGCATCACCGGCGCCATCGCCCAGGCGGCGCTGGAGCAGTGCGGCATCATCGTGGACAAGCATCGCGCACCGGGAGAGACGCGACCATCATTCGTCGCTGGCGGGTTGTGTATCGGCACCGGCTCCCTGGCGCAACGCCAGCTCGACGCCGATGGATGTCGGCAGGTCGTCGAACTGGTGTGCCGGGTACTCGATGCGGTCACGCCCCTCAACGAGCACAAGTTCACCCTGGATCCGAATGCACAGGAATCACTGCGCTTGCAGGCTCAAGCCTTGTGCGCGAAGTATCCCCTCGCGGATTACCTGCACAACTGAGCAAACATCCAAATGGATGTTTCATGTTATTGCAGGATAAATTGCTGTACGGTGTTTAAGCGGCTGTTATAGACGGTCGCGTTGTTGCTCATTCTCATCATTAACAAGCTGCACGACAGCTTGGCGTTCTCCTGGCAGTTATAAAAAGGGCTCTTAAAGTCCGTTCAACCTCCGTGAACGAAGTACTCAGCCTTTTGCAGTGAAGTCGAACTAGGCCCGTGCGCCGATAGTTGTTCGACTCATGAGGAGATATCCCGTGATAACCCGAAGAAAACTCCTGTATACAGGCGCAGCCTTGACCGGTGCTGGCCTGTTTGCCCCGCTGTGGGCAGGTGCCGCGCTGGCGCAGGAAGTCAGCAGCGCCGCCAGCGACGACATTGAATCCTTCCGCCAACTGTCGATGTTCCTCCTCGAACGCTCGAACCTGGATGCCGCCTTGTCCTTGCGCATCCTGGCCCAGTGCACCCGGAACGACCCTGCATTCCCCGAGAAGATCAAAGCCTTGTGGAGCAAGATTGGCCAGCATCACTTGCGTAACGTCGGCCAGTTGTCCGGCAGCCCGTTCTACGCCGACCCGGTGATCAAGGACACGACGCAGAAAATCGTCTCCGCCTGGTACCTGGGCTACACCGGCACGCCGGTGTCCCTGCGCGCCACCGACGGCACGCGCCTGGTCACCTTCACCGGCGCCCTGGCCTATGCGCCGACCGCGGACGCCACGGTGATCCCGACGTACTCCCGGGGAAAAACCAATTACTGGGTCAATCCTCCGGCCACGCTGGCCAACGACTAAGACAAGGCACTTTTATGAATCAGGATTTTGACGCCGATGTCATTGTGGTTGGCTCCGGCGCATTAGGCAGTAACGCAGCCTTTGAATTGGCCAAACTCGGCAAGTCGGTGATTATTCTGGAAGCGGGTGAACATATTCCCCGCTGGAAGATAGTCGAGAACTTCCGTAATTCGTCGAACAAGGGCAATTACAACTCACCCTATCCAAATGAGCCGTGGGCCCATCATTCTTATGATGAGCAATACATCGAGAACACCGGTTCTTTCGAGTTCCGCCCCGGCATGTTGAAACTGGTGGGCGGTACCACCTGGCACTGGGCGGCAGCGTGCTGGCGTTACTTGCCCAACGATATGAAACTCAAGACGCTCTACGGCGTAGGTCGCGACTGGCCGCTGGAATACAGCGAGCTGGAACCCTATTACGTGCGTGCGGAAATTGCCCTGGGCGTATGCGGCAGTGACACCCAGGACCAGAGCGGGCAGGGCGGCGGCGCGTTCCCGCCACGCTCAAGCCCGTACCCGATGGCGCCGGAAGGTGATACCTACCTGTTCCAGCGCCTGCGCGAACGCATGGCCCCGGCGGGGTATCACTTTATCCATGAGCCCAATGGCCGTGCCACTGAACCCTACGACGGGCGCCCGGCGTGCAGCGGCAACAACAACTGCATGCCGGTCTGCCCCATCGGCGCGATGTACAGCGGCGACGTGCACGCCCGCCATGCGGAACAGGCCGGCGCCAAGCTGATCACCGACGCCACCGCCTACAAGCTGGAAAAAGGCGCGGACGACAAGATCGTCGCGATCCATTACCGCAGCTCCACCGGCGCTGATGTGCGGCTCACTGCCAAGTACTTCATCGTTGCCGCCCACGGTCTGGAAACCCCCAAGCTGCTGCTGATTTCCGAGGTGGCCAACTCCTCCGACCAGGTCGGTCGCAACCTGATGGACCACACCGGCCAGGGCCTGCAATTTATCGCCGACGAGCCGTTGTGGCCGGGACGCGGCGCGGTGCAGCAGGGCGGGATTTTCAACCGCCGCGACGGCGAGTTCCGCAAGGAACGGGCCTCGGTCAAACACTCGATCTCCAACAACGTGCCGAACATTGCCGTGGCCAAGCGGCTGATCGCCCAGGGCGTGTACGGCAAGGAGCTGGACGAACGCATCCGCCACGATGCGGCGCGTTGGGTCGACGTCTCTACCGTGTATGAAACCCTGCCATTGCAGACCAACACCGTGCGCCCGAGCCGCACCCGCAAGGACGCCCTGGGCATTCCGATGCTGGTGGTCAACTACGAGGTGGGCGACTACGTGAAGGCGGCCAAGGCCGGCGTCACTGAAGACTATGCGCACTTCGTGCAGCTGATGGGCGGTACGGTGGTGGAAGACAACACCGGCTACCAGAACCGCGACCACCTGATGGGCACCGTGATCATGGGCGCCAACCCCAAGGATTCGGTGGTCAACCACGAGTGCCGCACCCACGACCACGCCAACCTGTTTCTCGCTACCACCGGGGTGATACCGGCCTCCGGCACCATCAACCCGACCCTGGCCGGCGTGGCGCTGAGTATCCGTATGGCCGACATCATTGCGCGGGAGGTCTAGGTGATGGGATTGCTTAAATTTCCGCTGCTGGCCTTGCTGCTCACCGCGTTGCCGGTGTTTGCCGCTGAAGACACCGCCGCGCTGATCCAGAAAGGTGCCTATGTCGCCCGTGCCGGCGATTGCGAAGCCTGCCACCGTACCGCCGAGAATGGCGGCGCGCCGCTGGCCGGCGGGTATGTGATCGACTCGCCCATGGGCAAGATCATCTCCAGCAACATCACCCCGTCCAAGGCCTACGGCATCGGCGACTACACCGAGCAACAACTGGCGGACGCCTTGCGCAAAGGCATTAACGCCAAGGGCCAGCACCTGTACCCGGCGATGCCCTACACCTCTTACCAGGGCATGAGCGATGACGACATCCACGCCTTGTATGTGTACCTGCAACAGGGCGTCAAAGCCGTGGACCAGCCGGTGCCGGAAACGCACCTGGCGTTCCCGTTCAACCTCCGCCAACTGATGTTCGGCTGGAACCTGGTGTTCCTCGACAGCCAGGGTTTTGTGCCCAAGCCCGGCGCCACCGAACAGACCCGTCGCGGCCAGTACCTGGTGGACAACCTCGCCCACTGCGGCGCCTGCCACACCCCACGTAATGCCTTGATGGCCGAGGACAACAGCCAGTACCTGGCCGGCGCGAAACTGGGGGGCTGGGTTGCGCCCAACATCACCTCCGACAAGGTCAGCGGGCTGGGGGACTGGAGCGAAGATGACCTGGTCAATTTCCTGAAAAACGGTCACCTCGCCGACAAGGCCCAAGCGGCGGGCGGCATGGCCGAAGCCGTGGAAAACAGCTTCCGCTACCTCAGCGACAGCGACCTGCATGCCATGGCCGCCTACCTGCACAGTGTGCCGCCGATCCGCGATCCCGGGCAAACCGAGCGGGTGGTGCGTGACGTCAAGCCGGTGGACATGAGCACCCTGGAAACCGGCCAGGGCGATCAAGCCTCACTGGCCGACGCCACCGGACTGGATGGCGCACGCCTCTACAACTCGGCCTGCTCCAGCTGCCACGGCCGCGATGGCCAGGGCTCGGCTGACAAGTTCTACCCGTCCCTGAGCCTCAACACCGCGCTCAACGGCAACCAGGCCAACAACCTGGTGATGGCGATCATCGCGGGCATCGACCGCAAAGGTGCCGACGGCACCGTGAGCATGCCGGCCCTGGGCGGTGACCTGAACGACGCGCAAATCGCCGCCATCGCCAACTACAGCCTGCAGACCTTCGGCAACCCGGCGCTGAGCGTCAGTTCCGAAGAAGTCACCAGCCTGCGTCGTGGCGGGGATGCGCCGTTGTTGATCACGGCCATGCCGTACCTGCTGTGGGGCGGTGGCCTGGTGGTGCTGGTGCTGATCATCGTGCTGTTGCTGTGGCGCCGTCACCACAAACACCTGCGGGCAGTGGAGGCCAAGCGGATCGCGTTGAACCGGCGTTTTCATTCCAACTAGCCGGAAACGCAAAAGCCCCGCCTTCGGTATGAAGTGCGGGGCTTTTTGTTGGTTGGGTAAATCACCGGCTGTTTTCCTCGTCATACCCAATTGCAGGAACGGGGGCAAATCCCGCACCTGAAGCTGCGAGCCGACAAGGAGAGGTCTTCATGGTCAACGTGAGTCGTCGTTCCCTGATCGCACTGGGCGCGGCCTTGCCGTTGCTGGGTCGCCTGGACTGGGCTGAGGCAAGCCCCGCCGTGGCGGCGCCCGAGGTGCTGCTCAACTACAACGAAAGCCCCTACGGGCCCTCGCCGGCTGCGCGGCAGGCCATGCAGCGCGGTATTGCCGTTTCGGGGCGCTACCCGTACCCGGACATGTACGCGCTGGTTGAACAATTTGCCCGGCAGCAGGGCATTCTGGAGGAGCAGGTGGCGGTGTTCGCCGGCTCCATGGCTGCGTTGCGCTACGCGGTGCTGGCGTTTACCAGCGAAACCCGCAGCCTGGTGATGGCCACGCCTTCCTACGAAGTTCCGCGCCAGGCAGCCGAGTCGTGCAAGGCCAGGGTGCATGAAGTAGACCTCACCGCCGATCACGCCCATGACCTTCCCGCCATGCTCACCGTTGACCGCCAGCCCGGCCTGATCTACCTCTGCAACCCGAACAATCCCACCGGCACCCTCACACCCGCCAAGGCCATCGAACAGGCACTGGCGCGCAAACCCCAGGGCAGCATTTTGCTGGTGGACGAGGCCTACATCGACTTCAGTGACGCACCCAGTTGTGTGGCGTGGGTCAAGGACCATGATGACTTGCTGGTGCTGCGCACGTTCTCGAAAATCTATGGCCTGGCCGGCGCACGCCTGGGGCTTGCGATCGGTCATCCGCAGCTGCTGGAACAACTGGCGGTGTTTGGCGGGGACAACGTGCCGGCGGCCGCCAGCCTGCTGGGCGCCCGCGCCAGCCTTGCAGATGCGCAACTGGTGCCGGCGCGCAAGGCGCTCAATACCCGGTTGCGGGATGAGACGGTGGCCTGGCTAAAAAACCGCGGATTCACCTGCACGGCGTCTCACAGCAACTGCTTCATGATTGATGTGCGCCGTCCGGCGGGACAGGTCATCGAGCGGCTGGGCGAGCAGGGCGTGAAGATTGGGCGCGTGTGGCAAAACTGGCCGCAGTGGGTGCGGGTCACCGTGGGCAACGCTGATGAGATGCAGCGGTTTCGCGAGGTATTTGCGGCTCAAGTCGTAGGCTGAATTCGCTGCGACGCAGGTCAAATGTGGGAGCGGGCTTGCTCGCGAAAGCGGAGTGTCAGTCAATGCATACGTGACTGACCCACCGTCTTCGCGAGCAAGCCCGCTCCCACATTTAGATCGGGTTACTGCTGGGCGATGCTGTAGCCCTCAAACGCCGTCTGCTGCTGCAGCGCGGTGATGATGCTTTTACGCGTCAGTGGCTGCTCGGCGCCCGAGTTATCCACAAAGGTTTCAACTTCCAGTTCCGCCTCGTCACCTTCACCGACAAAGGTAAAGCCGAGGAATTCAAACGCCTCACGGTCCACGTTCGGCTTGGAGCGCGGCGAACGCAGCGGCAGGGTGACGCTGATGCCGTCCTTGCTGATGGCGAACACTTCCACTTCCTTCTTCGGGCGGGAAGCCTTGCCTTTGCCGGCGCTCGGGTTGCTGATGGCCTGGTGGGTCTGGTTCAGCACCTTGAGGGCCAGGCCGTAGACCAGCTCCTGGAACTCCGGGTCGTCCTTGAAGCTGGACAGGATGCGGCTGATGGAGAACTTGCTGTTCAGGTCTTCGAGGGCGGCGTTGTCGGCGGCTTCGGCGTCCTTGAGCTGCTTGAGCTCGCCCATCAGGTCGTAGGCCTTGTCGTCGTCGAAGGCGTCGTGGGCCTGGCGGATGGCCACGCGCAGCTCGCGGATCTGGTCGCTTTCCTTGGAGGTGTGGAACGCGTCCAGCACCATTTCACTGATGGTCTTGGCCGCCGGCACGTGCTGTGAAAGATTGATGGCGTTTTCGTATTCAGCTTTGGATTGCAAGGCGACTACGGATTCTTCGGTGCGGGAATCAGACATTGAAATTTCACTACTTCAGTAAACGGGGAGACGGGAAAAGCGTCGCGCATTTTCAGCGGGGAGGGGGATCAGGTCAAGGCAGGATCCTGACGGTAAATGGCGTCAATAGTGATAGCGACACATGAGGATCTGTATTTCACCCTCCTCAATCCCGTACACCAGACGATGTTCCGCTGTGATTCGCCTGGACCAGAAACCACTGAGGTTATGTTTGAGTGGTTCTGGTTTGCCAACGCCGTCAAAAGGATCACGCTGGATCGATTTGATCAGTAAGTTGATGCGTTTGAGCCCAGCTTTGTCGTTTTGTTGAAACCAGAGGTAGTCGTCCCAGCCTTCAGGCGTAAAGAGTATTTTCATTCTTCAATCAACTGCCTCGGCTTGGCCTTTCCGGCTCGCAGGCTGTTGATCGATTTGATCAAGCGTTCCGCGTTGTTGGGAGAGCGCAGCAGATAGGCCGTCTCTTCAAGAGCGTTGAACTCTGAGAGAGAGATCATGACCACCGGTTCACCTTTTTGCCGGGTCACCAACAGAGGGGCACGATCTTCGTTTACCCGATCCATCGTGTCCGAGAGATGGGCCCGTGCATGGGTGTAGTTGATAGTTTCCATAATTGAGTCCTCGCTTAATGGCTGAAACGTACAGAAATACGTACAGGTCATCAAGGGGCATCTTACCAACGGTTGATTTAACCAAGGCGCTTGCCCATTTCGAAGCCGCGTTTTTCGTAGCCCAATTCCTGGTACAGCCGCTACCTGTTATCGGCGATCACGTAAAGGCGCGGCGTCGGCCCCAAGCCCTTCGACGAAGCCGGCAATGCGCTGGCAAGCCTCCCTGAGGGTGTCATCGGCGACGGTAAACGAAACCCGCACAAACCCTTCGGCGCTGGGGCCAAACGCTTGGGCGTCAAGCACCGATACGCCGGTCTGGCGATACAGTTGCCAGGCGAATTCCCGGCCGCTGAGCCCGGTGCGGCGTACGTCCACCAGCATGAACATGCCCGCCTGGGGGACTCGGCAGTCCAGCTCGCTGATCGCACTCAACGCGTTCACCACCAGGTCACGCCGGCGCCGATACACCGCGCGGGCATCGCTGACCACGGCCTCATCCAGTTCCAGTGCCTTGATCGCCGCCGCCTGGATAAACCCTGGCAGGCCGTAAATCATGCACAGCAGCAAGTTCTCCAGATGGCTGATCAACGTGGGCGGGCCTGCCACCCAGCCTACCCGCCAGCCAGTCATGGCGTGGCTTTTCGACAGGCTGTTGAGCACCACCGTACGCTCGGCCATGCCGGGTAATGCGCTGATGCTCAGGTGTTGATCGTCATAGATGAGCTGCCCATACACTTCATCGCAAATCACCCACAGGTCGTGGGCGCGTGCCACTTCGGCGACGGCTTCCAGCTCTTCGCGGCAGTAGACATTGCCGGTGGGGTTGCACGGTGTAGCGAGGGCGATGCCCCGGGTCTTGTCGGTAATCGCGGCTTGCAGCGCGGTGCGGGTCAGGCGAAAGCCGTTGGCGGCCGGTTGTTCGACGGTTCTAATGCGTGCCCCCGAGGCTTGGACACAGGCCTCGTAGGTCAGGTACATCGGCTCTGGCACCAGCACTTCATCGCCGTGGCTGAACAGGCACAAGCAGGCCGCGAACAGGCCATTCTGCGCGCCGGCGACCAGGGCGATATTGTCGGCGTGCACCGCAATCCCTTGCAGCAGGCTCTGCCGGGCCGCGATGGCTTCCCGCAGTTTCGGGCGGCCGAGCACAGGGGTGTAGTGGGTGTCGCCGGCGCGCAGGGCGTCCACGGCGGTTTCACAGATCGCGCTGTGTGTGGCGAAATCCGGGTCGCCGACACTGAGCACAATCACGTCTTCGCCACGCAGTTGGGCTTCGGCGGCGGCGTAGTGAATATCCCAGGCACTGACGGATTCGCCGCCAATGCGCCCCACAAAGGGTGAATAACGCATCCTTGCTCTCCTCGCCGACATCGATGCCCGCGTCAATTAGTCAATTTCAGTTCCACTGTAGAACATGCCGCCTGATCCACATCAAGGGCCGCGCGCAAAAAATCCGCTACAACGAAGCTGGGGCCGACCATGCCCCGGTTATCTGCCTGATGACCCAATAAAAACGATTGCAGACCTGCGCCGAGGGGACCGCCCCAGGCCGGGTTATTAAAGGAATAGTGCGATGATTTTTCCCCTGTCACGTCTGGGCCTTGTGGGGGTGGTGCTGTGCCTGTCCCTTCCCCTGCACGCCAACGAAGCCGACCCCACGCTGATCGAACAGGGCAAATACGTTGCCCAACTGGGCGACTGCATCGCCTGCCACACCGCCAGGCAAGGCGCGCAAATGGCCGGCGGGCTGGAACTGGGCACGCCGATGGGCACGATCTATTCGAGCAACATCACCCCGGACCGTGACACCGGCATCGGCCAGTACACCTTCGAGCAGTTCGACCGGGTGATGCGTGAAGGCGTGACGCCGGCCGGGCAGAACCTGTACCCGGCGATGCCTTACCCGTCCTACGCGAAGATGAGCGAAGGCGACATGCGCGCCCTGTTCGCCTACCTGATGCAGGGCGTGGAAGCGGTGAGCAAACCCAATCAGGGAGCGGAGATGGGCTTCCCGTTCAACCAGCGCTGGGGCCTGGCGTTGTGGAATTTGGCGTTTCTCGACAAACAACCATTCGTGCCGGACCCGGCGAAGGATGACGTGCTTAACCGTGGCGCCTACCTCGTCCAGGGCCTGGGCCACTGCGGCTCGTGCCACACCCCGCGCGGCATCGCCTTCCAGGAAAAAGCCATGAGCGACGCGGGCCGCAGTGGCCGGCATTACCTGGCCGGGGAGACTGTCGAGCACTGGCGCGCCTTGAGCCTGCGCAACCTGTGGACGGTGGACGACACCGTGCAATTGCTCAAGACCGGGCAGAACCGCTTTGCCACGGTCGCGGGCAACATGGCGGATGTGATTCATCACAGTACCCAACACTTCACCGATGCCGATTTGACCGCCATCGCGACGTATCTCAAATCCCTGCCGCCGGGCAAGGACGACCTGCCGATGCCCGCCGTGGCCCACGAACCCGCCGCACCGCCCAAGGACTTGTTCACCAGCCGTGGTGGCCTGGGTTACATGCAGTTTTGCAGTGACTGCCACCGCAGCGATGGCGGCGGGGTGAAAGGGCTGTTCCCGCCGTTGGCCGGCAACCCGAGCGTTGCCTCGAACAACCCGACGTCACTGCTGCACATCACCCTCACCGGTTGGGAAACCGCCGAGACCGCAGCCCATCCACGGGTCTACACCATGCCTGGGTTTGCGCGGTTGGCGGATCAGGAAATCGCTGAAATCCTCAGTTTCGTGCGCAGCCGTTGGGGCAACGAAGGCACGCCTGTCACGGCTGCCCAAGTGAAGAAAATGCGCGGCCAGCTCAACCCGGTCACCACCGATTCGTCAGCGTTTGAAACCCCACGCCTGGCCGAATTGTTGGCGGCGCCGAATGCCGATCAGGTGGTACGCGGCATGCGCCTGCACCTGCAGACCAAGGAACTGCTGCCCAATAACGTGGGCAACTCGCTGAACTGCACCAGCTGCCATCTCAACGCCGGCACCGTGGCGGATGGTTCGCCGTTTGTGGGCGTCTCGGCATTTTTCCCGAGCTATGCGCCGCGTGCGGGCAAGGTGGTGAGCCTGGAAGAGCGGATCAACGGCTGCTTCCGTCGCTCGATGAATGGCAAGCCGTTGCCAGCGGAATCGGCGGATATGCAGGCGATGGTGGCGTACTTCGACTGGATGAAAAACAACACCAGGCCCGAAGATAAAGTCGCCGGGCGCGGGGTGGGCAAGGTCGACCCGGCGATCAAACCGGATATGCAGAATGGCAGGCAGGTGTACGCCCGGCAATGCGCGGTGTGCCATGGCGACAATGGCCAAGGGTTGACGCGGGCGGATGGCGAGTTGGTGTACCCGCCGTTGTGGGGCGAGCAGTCGTTCAATATCGGGGCGGGGATGGCGCGGCTGTACACGGCGGCGGCGTTCGTCAAACGCAACATGCCGATCGGTTTTCACGAGAAATTCCCGTTGGGGCAGGGCGGGTTGTCGGATCAGGAGGCGGTGGATGTGGCAGCGTACTTCTCCCAACAACCTCGTCCGGATTTCCCGGACAAGGTGAAGGACTGGCCGAAGGGGGGTAAGCCCGTGGATGCGCGGTACTAACCCCACCACCTGTTCGAAGTGGGCACAGTCAATGTGGGAGCGGGCTTGCTCGCGAAGACGGTGAGTCAGTCACCCATGTATTGACTGACACTCCGCTTTCGCGAGCAAGCCCGCTCCCACAGTTTTAACCGAGTGCAGTCAGTTAGAAGGTGGTGCGCAGACCGACCTGCACACTTCGACCCGGCGCCGGGGCGATGTCCCGCAGGATCGAACTGGCGTAGCGCACGGTCTGGTTCGTCAGGTTCTCGCCGTTGACGAACGCCAGCCACTGGCTGCCGCCGACATTGAAGCGGTAGCCGGCGCTGGCGCCCAACGTGGTGTAGCCGTCGGTACCGCTTTCGTTATCCGGCACCCGCCCCTGGCCCGCCGCGTGTTCAACGTCAATACGCGCCTGCCAGCGATCCAGTTCCCACAAGAGGCCGCTGTTCAAACGCAACGGTGCAATGCGGGGCAACGCTTCACCCGTGTCCAGGTTGGTTGCACGGGTGTAGTCGCCCGACAGTTCCAGCGCAAACTTGCCGTAGACACCTTCCCCCAGCTTGATGTGATCCTGGGCTTCAAAGCCTGCGAAACGCGCACGCACACCGGAATATTTGTACTCAGGGATGCCGCCGGCGTCTTCCTCGCCTTCGTCATTCAAGGTGCGACCGCTGCCCAGCAGGCCGATGTAGTTGGAGAAGTGGCTGTAGAACACGCCGAAGCTGCCCTTGTGGGTGCCGTTGTCGAAGCGCAGCGCCAGGTCGCTGGACACGGCTTTTTCTTTCGACAGGTTGGCGTCGCCCAGTTCGTAGGTGCCGGTGGCGACGTGAGCGCCGTTGGCATACAGCTCGTAGAAGGTCGGGGCACGTTCGGTGTAGCCGAGGGTGGCGGCCAGGGACCAGATCGGCGTGAGGGTGTACACCGCGCCGGACGACAGGCTGCCGGCGGTGAAGTCGGCGGATTTGTCGGCATTGGCGAAGCGTGCGTTGCCCTTGCCGTCCGGGTCGACGTTGGTGTGTTCCAGGCGCCCGCCGAGGCTCAGCTTGAGGCGCTCGGCGGCCTGCATTTCTTCGAGGATAAACAGCGCGCCGGCGTTGGTATCGGTCTGCGGCACGAAGGCTTCTTCACCCAGGGCCGAGAATTCATTGCGACTGACTTGGGCGCCCACCACGCCGTTGAACGGCCCGATCGGCAAGTGTCGCGCTTCCACCCGGGCTTCATAGCCCTTGTTCTTGAAGGTGGTACCGGTCTCGCCGCCTTCGATTTCCATGTGCTTGTAGTCGGTATAGCCGGCGTCGAGTTTGACCGAGGTGAACGGGCCTTGCAGGTTGCGGATTTCGGACGCAAAGGCGTAGTGATCCTGCTTCATGCGGATGCGCACGTCCTGCTCGGCCGGGGAGCCGTAGTTGCTGTCGTAGTTGCTGTAGGACAGCCCGGCGTAACCGTCGTCCCAAGTGTAGGAACCGCCGACTGCACCACCGTCCTGGCGTCCGTCGCTGTTGCCGAGGCGACCGTTCTTGCCTTCACCGTCGTCGCTTGGCGGTGCATGGCGGCTGCGGGCAAAGCCGGGGATTTTCAGGTCGTTGAATTCCCGCGCGCTGGCGTCCAGGTGCAAGGCGAAGGTGCCGTTGCCGGCTTCCAGTTTGCCGGCGCTGCTGCGGGTGGTGTCGGCGCCGCCGTAGCGCAATTCACCAGCACCGTGAATGCCTTCGATGGCTTCGGTGGGGATGCGGTTGTCGAAGGTATTGACCACGCCGCCGATGGCGCTGCCGCCATAGAGCAGGGCGGCCGGGCCACGCACGATTTCGATGCGGTCGACGTTGACCGGGTCCAGCGGCACGGCGTGGTCATAGGACAACGACGAGGCATCCAGCGCGCCGACTCCGTTGCGCAGGAGGCGAATGCGGTCACCATCCTGGCCACGAATGATCGGCCGGCTGGCCCCCGGGCCGAAGTACGACGACGACACACCGGGCTGCTTGTTCAGGGTTTCACCCAGGCTGCCTTTTTGTTGCAGGGTCAGGTCATCGCCTTCCAGCACGGTGGTGGGCGAGGCGAGGGTTTCGCTGCCCAGCGGGTTGCCGGTGATGACTTGAGGTTGCAGTTCCAGGGCGTTGGCCTGGGAGGTGATCAACAGGGCGGCGGCCAGCGGGGTGAGGCGCCAGAGAGAAGAGAGGGACATCGGTCGTTCCTTGGCAAACGGCAAAAAGAGAAGGCTGAAAACGGTAAGGGATTCGATACCCTTTGATAGTTATCGTTACAATATAACATCACTTTTTTCCCTGCCAAGGGGAACTTTCCCAAACCCCGCTCGATCACTCCCACGCTGATCGTTCCCACGCTCTGCGTGGAAATGCATGCCGTGACGCTCTGCGTCACCATTGCGCAGGGTTAAAACTTGCGTCGACCGAGGGACGCAGAGCGTCCAATTCGGCATTCCCATGCAGGGCGTGGGAACGATCGAACAGTGGCCTATAGTGAAGGCAACGCTTCCACCCGCACGGCCCGTCCGCTAAGGTGCGCGGCTTCGTTTTCTTCTTTTCTGCACAAAAGGCCCGGCATGACCGCGACAAACAAAGACCCACTGCACGGCGTCACCCTGGAACAGGTCCTCACCGCGCTGGTGGCGCATTACCAATGGGAAGGCCTGGCCGAGCGCATCAACATCCGCTGTTTTTCCAGTGACCCGAGCATCAAGTCGAGCCTGTCGTTCCTGCGCAAGACCCCGTGGGCGCGGGAGAAGGTCGAAGGTTTGTACGTGAAGTTGATGCGCACCAAGCGACCGGTCGAGGACTGAGGTGAAACGTCACCTTATCGGCCTCGCAGCCCTCGGCGGTTGGGCCGGCCTGGCGCTGCAGCAGTACATCATTTTCTACTTCCGCTGGGTCGATGGCGCCAGCCTGTTGCCGGGCCTGGTGAATTTCTTCAGCTTCTTCACCGTGCTCACCAACACCCTGGTGGCGGTGGTGTTGACCCATGCGTGGGTGCAACGGCCAACCGCGGCGAGCCGGTTCTTCCTCGGGCCCGTAGTCAGCAGCGGGATTGCCGTGAGCATTGTCGTGGTCAGCCTCGCCTACAGCCTGTTGTTGCGCCACATGTGGCAGCCTGCGGGGGTGCAGTTTGTGGCGGACGAGTTGCTGCACGATGTGATGCCGTTGGTGTTTGTCGCGTATTGGTGGTGGTGCGTGCCCAAGGGCAGTCTGCGCCTCAAACACATCGGGCTGTGGGTGATTTACCCGGTGGTGTACTTCGCCTATGTGTTGTTGCGCGGGTATGTGTGGGGGCTGTATCAGTACCCGTTCATTAACGTGGACACCCTGGGTTATCCACAGGTGTTCATCAATGCCGGGGGGATTCTGGTGGGGTTTGTGCTGATTGCTCTGGGGGTGGTGGGGCTGGATAAAATCTGTAGGAGCGAGCTTGCTCGCGAAGAACGTTAACGATAACGCAGTGTGTCTGGTTTAACGCGGCGCTCTCAGGTTCTTCGCGAGCAAGCTCGCTCCTACAGGGATCACTGTTGCCAGTAACCCACGGCCTTGAGGAATGCCTCATTGACGTTGTGCGTGTCCAGCAGCACCCGCCGTACCTGGCGCGAGAGCTTGCTCTCGGTGGCGACAAAGCTGTACAGCGAACCGCCCGGCAGCGTCAGGTTCTGCACCGTCTCGAGCAGGTCATCCTGGCCGCGCACCACCCAGATCACTTCCACTTCGGCAGCGCTGGCCAGCGGCTGCTGTTCCGCCGCATTGGCGATCTCTATCACCGCCAATACCTTGCGCCCCGCCGGCAATTCGTCCAGGCGCCGGGCAATCGCCGGGATCGCGGTTTCATCGCCGATCAATAGGTAGCTGTCGAAGATATCCGGCACGATCATCGAGCCACGCGGCCCGCCGATGTGCAGGTGCTGACCGACCTTGGCCTGCTCGGCCCAGGTGGAGGCAGGGCCATCGCCATGCAGCACGAAGTCGATGTCCAGCTCGCCGATGTCCAGGTCGTACCGGCGTGGGGTGTAGTCGCGCATGGCGGGTTGCGGGCCGTCGCCGCGCAGGTTGAAGTCGGGGCTGTCCAGCGCCGCTTGTTCGGCGGCGTTCTGTGGGAACAGCAGCTTGATGTGATCGTCACTGCCCAGGCTGATAAAGCCCGCCAGTTCCGGCCCGCCCAGGGTGATGCGGCGCATGCGCGGGGTGATGTCGACCACCCGCAGGACTTCGAGGCGGCGGCGTTTGATTTCGTGGGTCACGCGGTGGATGGCTTGGGTATTCATTGAGCTTTCCCGTCGGCAATGGCTTGGGCGGTGCTGTTGAGCAGCGCCGCGACACGAACGATTTCTTCCGGGCTCCAGCGCCCGTGGTGCGAATGCAAGGCGTGGCGCAGGTTATGCACCGCCTCGTGGATTTCCGGCGGACGGTCCTGGCCCCGCAGCGAACGTTTGCTCACATCCATGCGCATGCGAATGCCTTCGAGGGCAACCGCCTGTTCGCTTAAGAAGAGACGACCGGCGTCGGTGATTGTGTAGCGTTTTTTTCCGTCTTCGGCGTCGCCGGTAATCAGTTCGCTTTCTTCGAGAAAGGTCAGCGTGGGGTAGATCACGCCGGGGCTGGGGCTGTAGGCGCCGTCGAACAGGGTCTCGATCCGGCGAATCAGGTCGTAGCCATGGCACGGCTGTTCGGCGATCAGCGCCGGCAGCAGCAGTTTCAGGTCGCCGGGGGCGAAGACCCGTGGGCCACGGCCGCCGCGCTCGCGGCCTGGACGTTTGTCGAAGCCGTCGCGGCTGTCACCGGGGTCGCGGTGTGAATGATGGTCTCTCATTTCGGGTGCTCTCGTTTGGTTTAGATACAACGTAAGATATATCTTATTGCCGCCGCAACCCCGGCAGACGAACGGTCATCTCGCGTCTTGTGAGACGGGACTCGAAACGGGCCGATCAGCGCACTGACCCTTTCGACATATTCGCCAACTTGTTAGTTGGCGCGCCCCAGTAATTACTGTTGTTTTTTATAATATGTAATCCTATTCTTACGGACTTGTTCTGCACTAAATCATTCTCGTTAAGTTGATGTAGTCCGTTTCTTACGGTTGATTCAAAAGTTTTGGCAAAGTGCCATAATTTTCCTATGTGTCTTGGTGTGACAAGGCTACGTGAATAAGCGAATCGACCGGCTTTCATATTCAAAATCGAAATGGATAATTGCCCGGCCTCGAACGAACTCCTGAATTGCAATACAAGTAATTGGAAAGCATCCGATTTCGATTGCTTCAGGAAATTGTTCTGGCGCTGGGTTAATTAAGTCCTGTGCGCAACTAAGCCAGGATTTTGTTTTGATTTTTAATACATGTGAGCCTCTGCAAATGAAGACTAAAGTAAAAGCTGCGCTGTTGACTGTCGGCCTGTTGGCGGGTTCGATCTCTGTTGCTAATGCGGCGGACGGGACGATTACATTTACCGGTTCGGTCCATTCGGGTGCTTGCTCTATCAAGCCTGAGTCTGTGGATCAGTCAGTTGCACTTGGCGCTATTGCAAAGCATCAGTTGCAATCCGGCGGCAAGTCCACCGCCCGCCCCGTGGCGATCGAGCTTGAAGGGTGCGACCTGTCTGGCCTCACCGATAACACCGTGACCACTACCTTCACCGGTGCACCGTCCAGCGTTGTGCCTGGCGGCATCGGCACAGTCGGCAGCGCGGGCGGCATCGGCATCATGATGACCCACGGCGGCAAAGCGATTGAGCTGGGCGTGCCAACCACTCCGCAGGCCATTGTTGCCGGTAATAACACCCTGCAGTTCGGCGCCTACGTACAAGGCCAGGCGACAGGCGACATCGTTCCTGGTGATTTCAGCGCGGTCACCAACTTCACCTTGGCTTATCAGTAAGTGTTTCCCCCGCCACCACTGGTGGCGGGGGAAAACTGGCGGGAGATCAAGGTGAAAACATTCATAAGTCTCGCTATTGCCTCTTCATTGACGTTGTTCATCAGCCCTTGTGATGCCGCGCAGACGCGTGTGCAAGGCGATGGGCTCGTCACGCTGGGAGGCGAGATCATCGACTCGGCCTGCGGGCTGGAAGCGGTCACTGCCGATCAGACCATCGACATGCCTCCCGAACCCATCGGCCGCTTGTTGCGAGAGGGCGCGGGGCAAATGCAGCCGTTCCAGCTACGGCTGGTCAACTGCACCGTGACGCGTCCCGACCCGCTGCGCCCCGGCGAAACGCTGCCGGACTGGGAGCATCTTCGCGTGACGTTCGACGGGCCCAGCGATATGGGCGGGCGCACCTTTGCGGCCTTTGGGGCCTCGCAGGGGGTTGCTTTCCATATTGAGGACGCCGCTGGCCAGGTGAGTGTGCCGGGAGTGCCGATGGCGCTGCTGCCGGTGGTTGATGGCGACATGACACTTCATTACAGGCTCCGCCTGGTGGGCAACGGAGTGCCGCTGTTGGCAGGGGCTCACCGCGCGGCAGTGCGGTTCAAGTTGGAATACTTTTGAAGATTGAGTTGCGTGTATGTTGAATACGTCGAAAGTCATGAATACGCTGCGCCCCAGCCTCTTTGGCGGGTTGATATCACTGGCTGGAACTGCAATGGGCGCCGGGGATATTGAGTTTAATACCGACGTTCTTGATCTGATTGATCGCTCCAATATTGACCTGTCTCAGTTTGCACGCAGTGGGTTTATCTTGCCTGGCACCTACTCGATGGTGGTCCAGCTCAATACCCAACCTATATCTGAACAATCGGTGGCGTTCTTTGCCCCCGATGATGATCCCAAAGGCAGTGTGCCCTGTTTATCGCGCGAGCTTGTCGAGCAACTGGGCCTCAAGGCGTCCGGTGCTGACCAGCTGAAGTGGTGGAAGGGCGGGCAGTGCCTGGATGTCACGGGCTTGCCCGGCATGGAAGTCAGTGCCGACCTGGGCACGTCCACCCTGGACATCAACCTTCCCCAGGCCTACCTGGAATACAGCGCCATCAACTGGGACCCGCCGTCACGTTGGGACGAGGGGGTGCCGGGGCTGCTGGTCGACTACAACATGACGGCGCAGTCCAGCTACCGCAAAGGTGACGGTACGCGCAATGACCTCAGCGGTAACGGCACACTCGGGGCCAATGCCGGGGCTTGGCGCCTGCGGGCGGATTGGCAAGGGCGTGTCGAGAAAGACCGCGAGGCGCAGGCCAGCCGGCAAAAACTGGAGTGGAGTCGCTATTACGCATATCGCGCCATTCCTGCGCTGAAGGCACGCCTGGTGTTGGGCGAGGACTACCTGTATTCGGACCTGTTCGACAGCTTCCGCTTTACCGGTGCCGGGCTCAAGTCAGACGAAAGCCAGCTGCCGCCCAACCTGCGGGGCTATGCACCGGAAGTGGTCGGGGTGGCCAAGACCAATGCAAAGGTTGTCATCAGCCAGCAGGGGCGTGTGCTCTATGAAACGCTGGTGGCGGCAGGCCCTTTTCGGATCCAGGACCTTAACGACGCCGTGTCCGGCACGCTGGATGTGCGGGTCGAGGAGCAGGACGGTTCGGTACAGAAATTCCAGCTCGATACGGCAGGCGTTCCCTACCTGACGCGTCCCGGGCAGGTTCGTTACAAGCTGTCTGCCGGGCGACCGTCCAACCTGCAGTACCACTCCCACGGTGACTTTTTCGGCACCGGCGAATTTTCCTGGGGAATCAGCAATGGTTGGTCGCTGCTGGGCGGTGCGATAACGGATAACAACTACCGTGCGCTGTCGGTGGGGGCGGGGCGGGATTTGCTGGCGTTCGGGGCCGTTTCCCTGGACGTCACCCAGTCTCGCGCCAGCCTGTGGAACCAAACACTTTCGGGCAAATCCTACCGCCTTCAATATTCCAAGAACTTTGAAGAGTACGACAGCCAGGTCACCTTCGCCGGTTACCGGTTCTCCGAGAAGAACTACTTGAGCATGAGCCAATACCTGGATGCTCGGCACTATGGGTTGAACGGTGAATTGGGTGGGCGCGGCGTGTTCGATGAAGACGGTAACTTCATTGAACACTGGAAACCCATTGGCGGTAACAAGGCGCTGTATACGGTCACGGTGAACAAACAGTTCCGCGATCTGAACACCACGGTGTATGCCAGCTACAACAAACAAACCTATTGGAACCGGCCGGACACCCAGCGCTGGAACCTGTCGGCGTCTCGTTACTTCAACGTGGGCTCTGTCAGGAACATGAGCCTGTCGCTGAATTTATATCGCACCCATGAATACCAATATAAGGACAACGGAGCAGCGCTGACGGTCAGCCTGCCATTGGGACCCACCGGCACCCTGTCGATGGATGCCAACAGGGCCGGCGGCAAAAACAGCTTTACCACACGCTACGCCGATCGCCTGGATGAACGTAACAGCTACCAGGTCAGTGCCAGCGACACCTCGGCCAGCGGCTACCTGAGCCATATTGGTGACCAGGCCGACATCGACCTCAGCGCCACGACGCAACAAGGCAATAACCGCACCCTCAGCGCATCCGTGCGTGGCGGCGGCACGCTCACGCCTTACGGCGGGGCGCTGCATCGAACCACCAGTACCGGCGGAACCCGGCTGCTGGTCGATACCGCCGGTGTGCCCGATGTGCCCGTGCGGGGCTACGGCACGCCGACCCGCAGCAACGCGTTCGGCAAGGCGGTCATCTCCGACATCACCAGCTACCAGCGTACGGCGGCCAGTGTTGACTTGGAGAAATTGCCCAGCGATGTCGAGGCCACTCAATCCGTGACGCAACTGACCCTCACCGAGGGGGCCATTGGCTACCGATCCCTGGAAGTGATTTCCGGCCAGAAGGCCATGGCGGTTCTTCGCCTGCCGGATGGCAGCGCACCGCCCTTCGGCGCCACGGTGAAAAACCGCAAGCAGCAGGACACCGGGGTGGTGAATGACGGCGGGGATGTCTACCTGAGCGGCATTCAGGCCGGCGAGCAGATGATCGTCAGCTGGGGCGGCACCGAGCGTTGTGTCCTGACGCTGCCTGTCGAGTTGCCAACGGATGCGTACACCGATGCCCTGCAACTGCGCTGCCAGAGGGTAGCCGTCGATCAAGCCTCACCCGAGCCAGCCAGCCTGACCGGCCAGCGAAACACTATGGAGAACCCATCCTCATGAAACACCACATACGTTTTACCTACGCACTGCTGCTGGCGGTCTTGAGCCAGAGCGCCAACGCCGCTGTCGGCCTGGACCGTACCCGCGTGATTTTCGACGGTGGCAAAGACGCAACCAGCGTCAACATCACCAACAACAACCCCCAGTTGCCGTACCTGGCCCAGGGCTGGATCGAGGATGAAGAGGGCAACAAGATCACCTCGCCGTTGATCGTGCTGCCACCGGTCCAACGCCTGGAGCCCGGCAAGCAGAGCCAGGTAAAAGTCCAGGCGTTGCCGGCCGCCAAATCGCTGCCCCAGGATCGGGAGACGGTCTACTACTTCAACCTGCGGGAAATTCCGCCGCGCAGCGACAAGCCCAACACCCTGCAAATCGCCCTGCAAACCCGGATCAAATTGTTTTACCGGCCGCAGGCAATTACCCCCACCCAGCAGGACCTGTCCAACCCATGGCAGGAAAAGCTGACCCTTACCCGGCAAGGCGATCACTACCAGGTGAATAACCCCACGCCTTACTACGTGACCCTGGTGGATGCGCGCAGCAGCAAGGACGGCAAGACCATACCGGGCTTCGAGCCGGTGATGGTCCCGCCCAAAGGCACGCAGGCCCTGGGGCCGACTGCCAAGGAGCTCGGCACCACCCCCTATTTGTCCTACGTGAATGATTACGGTGGCCGTCCGCTGCTGGCGTTCACCTGCAGTGGCGAGACATGCAAGGTGAACACGCAACTGTCTGTGGCCAATCAGTAGTGCCTGCTGCCGGAGAACGTCATGAAGTTGCACACAGTGAAGGTCTTGGGCGGTCTGTTGCTGGCCCTGATGGGGCCGGCGCACGCCGCGGATGACGAGGATGTGGAGGGCATGGTCGGGATGCTCAACATTCTCGGGTCCATGCATGAAACCCCCTGCAGCCTGGAGATGGCATCCCTGCACCAGACGATCGACCTGGGCCCGGTGTCGGCCAGCCAGTTGCAACGGCCGGGTGACCAGGCGACCTCCGTGGCCTTTCAACTGCTGTTCGAGGATTGCCGGCGCACCGCCGGCCGCATCGCCAGTGAACGCACGGGGAACCTGACATGGAGTGCTTATCAACCGGTGCTCTCGGTGGCGTTCATCGCACCAGCCGATGCCGACGATTCACGGCTGGTCAAGGTGCAAGGCATCACCGGGATGGGCCTGCGCCTGACCGATTCCCAGGGGCGCGATGTACAGCTGGGTTCAAGGGGGGAGCCATTGTTCTTGCCCTTGGGCCGCAACACGCAGACCTGGAACGTCCAGCCCACGCGCACCCCGGCACCCCTGACCAGCGGCGCATTCCGGGCCGTGGTGGATTTCAGGCTCAATTATGAGTAAGGGCAGAACAATGACCAGGTTAACCGGCCCGTGGGCCATTTTTATCGGTGCGGGACTGCTGTGGGCGGTCAGCCAGGGCGTGCAGGCCGATACCAACCTGACGATCCGCGCGACCATCATTGCACCTCCACCGTGCGTGATTAACAGCGGCGGCACACTGAATGTGCCGTTCGGCAATGACCTGCTGACGTCACGGATTGATGGCGTGAATTATCGACGGGACGTGCCGTATACCGTCACCTGCAGTCCTCCCGTTTACAGCAACGCGATGACCCTGGAACTCAAGGGCGCGGCAGCCGGGTTTGATAACAAAGTGCTCTCGACCCCCAAGACCGACCTGGGGGTCAAGCTCTTCGCCAATGGGGCGGACTGGCCGCTGAACACGCCGCTCAGGTTTACCCATCCGACCTTTCCGGCCGTGCAGGCGGTGCCGGTCAAGCGCGCAGGCAGCACGCTGACGGGCGGGGCATTTGCGACCGCCGCCACCCTCGTGATCGAGTACCAATAATGAGGAAACGATCAATGAAATGTTGGCCACAGCGAACGTTGCTCGGCTTGTGTTGCTTCGGCTTTTTCAGTGCTGCGTCGGCCAACCTGACGTTCAACGGAACGCTGAACGAGCCGCCGCCCTGCACGATTGATTCGGGCAGCACGATTGAAGTCGATTTCGGGGATGTCGGCACCAAGCGTGTCGATGGCGTGAAATATCGCAGGGCCGTCGGCTACACCATCCGCTGCGGCGCCTCCACGCTGCCGTGGCTGTTGAAGTTGAGCGTCAAGGGCGCAGAGACAAGCTTTGATAACGCGGCCCTGCAGACCACTGCGCCTGACCTGGGCATTCGGCTGTACCAGAACAACGCGCCGTTTCGCCTCAACACGCCGCTGGACATCAGCCTGGCGGCACCGCCGACCTTGGAAGTGGTGCCGGTCAAACGGCCGGGTTCGGTCCTGAAGGCCCAAGGGTTCACGGCGGTGGCCACGCTGTTGGCTGAATACCAGTAGGAGTCGAGTGTATGCGACACGCAATGATTCATAAGGGCCTGGTCCTGCTGCTGACCTTCGGCCTGGCGGCCACGGCGCAGGCGGTGGACAACCTGAGGTTCAAGGGCAACCTGGTGGAACAGGCCTGCACCATCCGCCCGGGCGATGAAGCCATCACCCTGGAGCTGTGGGACCTGACCAGCAAGCACCTCTACATCAACACGCGCTCAGTGGGCAAACGTTTCACCCTGCACCTGGATGACTGCAATACCACCATCAGCGACTCGGTGACCATCCTGTTCAACGGTGCGGAAAACCGCGCGCTGCCCGGTTTGTTCGCGCTGGACGGTGGCAGCGGTGCCTCTGGTATCGGGCTGGGTTTGGAGACACTGAGCGACAAGCCGGTGCCGGTGAACAAGGTCGGCGACGAACAGAAATTGAGCCCCGGCAACAACGTCATCCTGCTCAAGGCCTATGTGCAGGGTGAGCCGGATGCCCTGCGGGACAAGACCATCGGGCACGGCAGCTACCGTGTGACTTCGACGTTTACGCTGGATTATCCGTAACGCTAAACCGTTATGCATGGGATGAAAGAGAACAACATGAAACGACTATTTGGAGCCGTTGTGCTGCTTGCCCTGGCTGGCGTCACGACGACCGTGAAAGCGGCTGATTGCCGGGTCAATGGCGGCAATTGGCAACGGGTGAGCATTGGCGGGACGTTGAACCTGCAGGTTCCGGTGAATGTGCGGCTGGAGGTGAATGAGCCGCGCATTCTCCTGTCCGGGGTGAGGATCGAATGCCGGTTTGAACCGGACAGCTATACCCCGGATGGACGGCAGGACTACTGGGCCACCGGGACGAGGATCGGCCCGGCCTGGTCGCCTGGTCCGAAGTTCGTCAGCCAGACGACCGGCTTGCGTATCAATGGCAGTTATTGGAACACGCCTATCCAGGCGGGTATCAGGATTGCGACCATGCCTAACAATACGTCTCCGATCCCGATCGATGTCATCCCTTATATATTGATCCGCAACAACCCGACCAACCCGATCGACATTCGAATAGGTGACACTCTGGGCGTGTTACGTCTCGACCAGACCAACAACTACGATTCCTTTTCCACGAGCCTGCAGCTTACGTACATCGCCAACAACGACTTCACCATCTCCCCGTCGTCGTGCACGATCAACAATAACCAACCGATTGAAATCAACTTCGGCAACGTGCACCAGAGGGCGATAGGCACCGACCCCGTATCAACCACCGTTCGTACCGATCGCACGCTCACCTACCGGTGCCCGGACCCGGGGATTACCACGCCGATCACCATTACCTACAAAGGCACGCCGTCCTCGTTCAACGCCAATGCGCTGGTGATGAGCAATCCGAACGTGGGCACGGCCCTTGTCCGTCAGGGGACTGCGGTTCGAGTCAATGGCTCGTTCCTGACCCGTATCACCAACAGTTCCGGGAGCGACGTTGTAACGTTCGCCCTGGTCAAGCAGGCGGGGTCCCTGCCTGTCGAGGGGCCGTTGAACGGCAGCGGCGTACTGGTAATGGGGGTGCCATGACACACCCATACGGTCAGACCTGGCGCGTGACGCGGTTACGTTGTTGGCTGTGGCGTTCCAAAGCCTGGTGGGTCAACTCGCGCATCCATTGTTTTTCGCGGTAGCCCAGTTCGTTGAGCAGCAGGTTGTAGCTGTCGTCCGTCATGGGTTGCCCGGTCAGCACCTGCGGGTGCGGTACACCCAGGGCGTCGGCGAGGCCGATCAGCGTGAGCCTCAACGCTTCCTTCTGCTCGGCGGGTAAGCCGTTGGCCTGGGCCAGCCTGGCCTGGGCTTCCTGCAGTTCATCAAGGCGTGCGCATTGTTCGTCGAAATGCCGGGCATTGGCCTCAAGGGTGTTCGGGTGGTGGTCGTGCAGGTACTGTTCCCAATAGGGCTCCAGCAACATCTGGTTGACCAGGCCATCGCCTTCGCCCAGCTCCAGCACCGTGCTGTAGGCCTGTTCGATCTGCGTGGGTTTTACGTCGCCGGTGTCGCGGTACAGCATGTGTTCCGACAGCCAGGGCAGGTCGAGGCGCTTGGCCAGGGAGGTCTGGTAGCTCAGGTAGACCTCCACGTCGTCCACGTTACCCATCACGCCCTCCCGTCGTTGGGAACGCAGCCATTGGCCGAGGCCGCCTTCGGCTTCGGGTTTGAGCCGATGGGCAATGTCCTCGCTGGCGATGCGGTTCAATTGCTTGAGCCGTGCATTGCCCTTTGCCAGCGTCACCAGTTTGCCCTCGCGCTCGCTGGCCGAGGCGGAGTAACGCTGGGCTTCGCTGACCAGTACTTCGATGCCCAGGTCATTGAAAATCTGTGCACTGCCGTCGGCGCACAGGCCGGGAAAACTGGCCATCTTGAACAGCTTTTCACGCAGCGCCGTATCGTTGTGGGCCGCCTCCAGCAAACGCCAGACGCGCTCGCGCAACGTTTCAAGATTGTCCCAATAGGTGTCCATGTCCTGGGGCCGCTGGAAGAAGTCGGGCGCTTCAAGGGCCTTGATCACCTCGAACAAACCCTGGGAGCCGTGCTCGCGCTCCACCGCTTGCCACAGCTCCTGGCGCCTGCCCAGTAACGGCGGCCTGACCCGTTCCAGCCACGGGCCGCTCTCTCCACGGGGTTCATAGCTGCGGTTGGGGTCCAGGCCGGCCGCTTCGCGGTACTGCTCGTATAGCAGGCGCTGGTCGTTGAGCAGGGTGTTGCGGTCCAGGCGGGTATGGGCGACGGTCCGGGCCTCGGCGCTATCGGCCATGAGCGCTGGCACATGATCAATCCGGGTTTGGCTCAGGTCCAGCAGGAAACCCTCCTCCCGTGGGTGGGCAAACAGCCCGGTGGGCCATTGGGTGATGGGGGTGCGGCTCAGGAACAGGCGGCGCAGGTGCGGCATTTTCGAGATGTTCGGTGGCTGCGTCAGCGGGTTGCGGTACAGGTTCAGGTTGCGCAGGTGCTTGAGGTTTTTCAGGCGCGCAACGTCGCCGTTGAGCAGCGTGATCTGGTTTTCCCCCACGTTGAGGTCGCGCAGGTAGCGCATGTTGGCGATGGGCTCGGGCAGCCGCGTCAGTTCGTTCGCACTGACGTCCAGCTCCCGCAGGGACGGGAATGCCTGCAGAAAGGGCCACTGGCTGTCGTTGAACATGCAGTTGGCCAGCTTCAGTTGGGTGACGTGCTCGAAACCATTGCCCAGCAGCGGCAGGCTGCCGGGCAGGTCGAGGGCGCTGAGGTCCAGGCTCGCGCCGCTCTGCACCTGGCCCAAGTCGTCGCGGTGCTCGGCGAGGCGGTCTTCCCAGCAGCGATAGAGTTTGTGCGCAATGATATTTTTACGCAGTTTTTCCTCCCGGGCCATGCGGCTGTTTTTGGGATGGGGGCCGGGCAGGCGCTTCCATTGCTCCAGCTCCCGGTACAGGTTGTGCCGCTGCAGGACCAGGCGATTGAGGACATCGTTGTTCAGCCCCGGGCCGATCTCATTGAGGAACCGCTGCAGGCGTTCCTCCTCCAGGGTCGGGAACAGACTGGCCAGCACCTCCCGGGCGCGGGCCTGGCCCAGGTGCTCCTGGGCGCGGCGCAACCCGCCGAGGGCCGCGCCGCCGAGCAGGGTGGTGGTCTGCACATCTGCCGTACTGCGCAGCGGTGGCTCGGCCAGCACCCGGCGCCGTTCGGCCAGGGGTTCGAGGGTTTCCATCAGCCAATGCTTGAGCCCGGCGCCCTGGCCGGGCCGGTAGCCCAGTTCACGTTGCTGCGCTTCGGACAGCGCGCGCAACAGGCATTCATACAGGGTATCCGGCCCATGCAGGCGCTGGCCCTGCTGATCGAACAGTTCGTAGCCCATGTCGTTCTGGCGCACCAGCACCCGGCGCCGGCGGGCATCGGCCGGCCCGGCTTCACAACGCAGCGTACCGCTGACCAGGCGATCGCGGATTTGCAGGTGCAGGTCGCCAAAGCCATCGCTGTAGCGCTTGAGGGTATTGAGCACCAGGCGTTCGGTACCTTCGGTGATCGCCCAGGGCGGGAAGAACCCCGCGTAGGCCTGGACACTGTGCTGGGCGAAGCTCAGTTCCCTGGCTTGATTGAGCAGGCGCAGCGGTACGTGGTGGTCCAGGGTTTGCCGTTCGGCCGGGGTTGTGCCGGCCAGCAGGGTGTCGGCCAGCGGCCGGTCCAGCGGGCTGACCTGCTCGCGCAAACGGCGTCCATGGGGATCGGCGCTGACCTGGCGGGCCTGATGGATGTAGTCGGCGATGTCACCGGTCTGGCGCGCCACCGAGTCCGCCAGTTGATCGCGCAAGGTTTGCACGCGCAGTGCTTGCGGCACGTCGCCGCCCAGCAGGTGCCTGATCGACGGCTCATCGAGAAACTCCAGCACCCGCGCCGGCAACTCGCCGGACATCACCTCGGCCAGGCTCAATTGCAGCGTGTCGGCCGGCGATGCCTGCGGGTTGGCGTACTTGTGGGAGTCACCGCTCTTGTCCGAGCGCACGAATACTTCCAATGCCTTGGTTTGGGGCCAGCCCGGCAGCTCGGTGATGGTCTGCTCGAACCAGGCGGACGTCGCATCCAGCGGCAGCGGTGCGCCGGCGCGAATGGTGTGCACGGTCTGTGTGGCAGCGCGCTGGGCTTCATAGCGATTGAGGGTCGCTTCCAGCAGCGGCGGGGTCGGCCGGTTTTGCACGTAAAGGTTGCGCAGCACACCGTCGTCGGCACCGCTGATGCGTTGCATCTGCTGCAGTTGCTGGTTGCTGAAGGGCGCCGTGCGCGGCCCCAGGCGGCGCATCAGCGTGGCGCTGTCCCAGGTGCGCGGTTGCTCGGCTTCATGTACGAAGGCGCCGTCGCCGTTGAACCGCACCAGGGGTTGATAGGCGTTGGCGCGCTCCGGGTGAGCGATACGCGTGTCGCCGGTTTCAGGGTCTGCCTGCACTTCGAAGTGAGCACCTTGCAGCGCGAGGATCTGCTTGCCCCGATGGGTGTGCAGGCCGTCGACAATGGGCGGCTGGTCGAGGTTTTTCACAGCATAGGGCGCAATATCCGGGTGCCACAGGCGCGTGCTGCCGTCGGGCCGCACCACCGGGCGCAAGCCTTCGACGAAGGGGCTGAGCTTGAGCCGTGCGACATGGCCCAACTGGCTGGCAGCACCGAACAAGGCAAACTGGATCACGCTGTCGGCCACCGCGACCACTTGCTCCGCCGCCTCGGCACCACGCCCCTGGGCCCAATCGACAATCCCCTCGAACACCTCGTCGGTGATCTGGTACAGGCTGTAGGCGAGCATCGCTTCCCCCAGCAGCGGCACGAAGGGTGTCAGCACCAGCAGCGCCGCATTGAAGATATCCCCGAGGACTTTTTCCAGGTTGTCCCACCAGGCCCAGCGCGCGTGGCGGTCGGCGGTGGCGGTGGGCACGGCGATGTCCCGGGCATCGTTGACGATCTTGTTCAACTTGAGGCGGTACTGGTAATTCCACAGGTCATTTTCGGCGGCGAGCGTTGAGCGATTGACGTGATCGTCACCGATAGCCTGCACGCTGAATTGCAGGTTTGGCTGGGTGGTCGGGGTGTCGCGCCAGCTGGGACGCGGGTCGGTGTGGGCGGTTTGATGCCAGCGCACACGGCTCAAGCGTGTATTGAGCCCGGCAAAGAATTCACCGCGCCTGGCGTGGTCGATGAACTGGCTGAAGAAGGTCTGGTAGCGCTGGCTGTCCCGCAGTTTTTCCGTGAGGTGGCTGAGGAAGGCCGCAGGCGAAGGGTATTGCTTCAGAGGGTGTTCGGGGTCTGCGGGGATGTACACCAGCACCTTGCCGACGGGTCGGGTGGGCTGCGGGACAAACAGCAACAGGATGCCGGTCAATGCCGTGTTCATCAGGCTCAGGGTATGGCATCCAAGCGCCTGACCGTCCAGCAGCGCGACGCGGCCGGCGATCAAGTCGAGCACGGCGCCGTGGGCATCGGCGTCGATGTCCCGGTTGATCAAGGCCAGGTGCGCCGCCGTACCCAGGGCAGTCTTCTGAGTGGCAATCATCTGCAGGCGCACGGCCCGGGTCACCGCCGGGTCATAGAACCCCAGGGCCTGGCGCAGGCTTTTCTGGTAGCGGGCGCCCAGGTCCAGGGTGCGGCAGATGTGCTTGAACTGTTCAGCGGTCAATACGGCGCCGGTGATGGAGTGGCGCAAGGTCAGTGTATCCCGCTGCCCGCGTGGGTCTTCGGCGGACAGGAAGGCGTAGTCGACGAAGGTGTCCGAGGCGGCAAAGTTGGCCAGCGCGACGTCCAGCAGCGACAGGGTTTTGCTTTGCTCCCCACGATTGAAATCGTGCACCCACCAGGCAACTTTGGCGCTGGCATACAGCCGCAGGCAGGTGGTTCTGACGTCGATCTCGCCATAGGCCTTCAAGGCATTTTTCAGCAGCGGTTCGGCGAAGGCATACACGTCGGTCAATGCCTGGAATCGCTGGTCCATCGCAGCCTGCTGCTGCCAGTGTGCGGCGATCGCGGGCTTGAGCGCTTGATGCTGGCTGGCGCTGGCATGGGGATAGTGGCGGATGCCTTGGCGGGCGACGTCGTTGAGTGCGCGCAGGCGGAGTGGCGAGGTGGTTTTCAGCCAGTGCGGCAGGGCGTTTTCGATAAACGCGTGGTGCAGGGACTGGTCGGGTATGTCGGCCATGGGGGCAACCTGTAGAGCTCAAAAAGAAGGCTTGAGTCTATGCACCGGCACGGCTGCGGATAAGTTTGAATAGTGGGTGGAAACCGCGGCGGATCCCTCAGTAATCCGCAAGTGAAAAGCGCAGGGATAGGCCCATCAGCGCACGCTGCATAAGCTGTTGTTGCCCGGTTGCAGATAGGGCGTAAGAATCGGCGCCATGCCCTTGAGTACCTGTACCGGCAACGCCGAAGTGAACTTGAAACCCTGGGCCGAAGCGCCGGGGACGAAGGCGGTCAGCGTGCCGAAATGATGCTCGCCGATGTAGAACACGAAGGTCGCCGTGCGGTTGATCGCCTTGGAGCTGAGGATCCGCCCGCCGGCGCCGATGGCTTCGATCCGGTTGTCGCCGGTACCGGTCTTGCCGCCCATGGCCAAAGGCGTACCGTCCGCCAGTTTGAAACTGCCGGACACGCGTCGTGCAGTGCCCGCGTCCACCACCTGGGACAGCGCCCCCTTGAGTGCCGTGGCCACCTCGGAAGGCATCACGCGCTTGCCGCGATTGGGGTCGTTGACCAAGCGGGTTTCGTACGGGGTGTCGGCGGCAAAGCGCAGGCTGTCGATACGCAGGGTGGGCTGGCGCACGCCATCGTTGAGGATGATCCCCACCAGTTCCGCCAGGGCCGCCGGGCGGTCGCCGGAGCTGCCGATGGCCGTGGCAAGCGACGGCACCAGGTGGTCGAAGGGGTAGCCGACTTTCTGCCAGCGCTGGTGAATATCGAGGAAGGCTTCGATCTCCAGCATGGTGCGGATGCGGCTGTCGCGGGCACTCTTGTGGCGGCTCTTGAACAGCCAGCTGTAAACCTCCTGGCGCTCGTGTTCACTGGTGGCGGTGGCCTGGGTGAAGGTGGCGTCGGGGTTGTTCAGCAGGTAGCCCATCAGCCACAGGTCCAGCGGGTGAACCTTGGCGATATAGCCTTGGTCAGGCAGGTCGTAGGCGCCGGGGCCGTAATTCTGGTAGAGCTTTTCGAGGCGCTCGTCGGTGAGTTTTTCAGGGCTTTTGACGCTGCTCAAGTGCGAGCGGACGAAGCTGTTGAAACTCGCCTGGCTGGCGTTGGGCAGCAGGTAGCGGTGTACGGCGGCCAGGCGGATGGCGGTGGGGTGCATGCCATCGAGGAAAGTATCGAGGCGCGCCTGGGTATCTTTGTTGCGGTACTTTTTCCAGAACTTGAGCAGGAACGTAGTGCCCTCGCGGTCGGCAAACTGGGCCAGGTATTCCTGGCGGCGCGGGTCGTTGTCGTCCTTGAGCAACTCGGCGCTGTTGTTCGGGCCCTGGTAGGTGGTGTAGCGCACCAGGTCGCGCATCAAGCGAATGAACGGCAGGTTGATGGACTCGCGCAGGGCCTCGATCAAGGTGGGATTGCGGCCGTTGTCCTGGCTGCGGAAGTTGTGGAAGTGGTGCATGCCGCCGCCGGTGAAAAAGCCTTCGCCGGTGTTGGCCGAGTATTGGCGATTGAGGGCGGCGTCGAGCATGGCCGGCAGGTTGCGGTCGCTGTTCTGGATCAGGTAATCGAGGGCCCAGCGGGTGATGCGGTCCTGGTCGTCCACCGGAATCTTGCGCAGTTGGGCAGCGGGTATCGCGCCGTATTTGTCGTGCAACTCGCTGACGATTTGCAGGTAGGTGGTCATCACCCGCAGCTTGGCGGTTGAACCCAGTTCCAGCTTGCTGCCTTCGTTGATGTCGAATGGCTGGTCGGTGCTGTCGGTTTGCACGCGCACGCGGGCACCGTCGGGTGTCATCTCGTAGAGGTTGAAACTGTAGCGAACCTGAGCGGTGCTGGCGGGCGTCAGCAGCGTGGGCCCGAGCAGGCCGATCTGCGCGGCGAAGGCGGGGTCGGCGAGTTGCTTGAGGTACGTGCTGGCCTGGCTTTGCAGGTCGGCTTGCAAGGTGCTCGTGGCAGAGAGATCGAGTCGGTCGAGGTCGTACAGCGGCTGGTTGAGCAGGGCGGCCAGGCGAGTGCGGGCGACGCTGATGCCCTTGTTGGTTTCGATTGGCTGGATCGTCGGTTGTTGCTGCCAGTCACGGTAGGTGACTTTGCTGGCGAGGGCTGCGCTGGCCAGCGCCGGGTCGATCACGTTGTTTTGTGCGAGCAGGCGGATGTGGCTGTCGGTGAGGTCCGCCAGTTCCTTGTGGCCCTTGGACAGATAGTGAGACGGGCGACGCTGGGCGATCATCAGCGACAGCACCTCGCGCAACGCCAGACCCTTTTGCGGCAGCTGTTTGGGGTCGGTGCCGATGAGCAGCGCGTTTGTCTGGTTGAAGTCGGCGCCGTACCAAACGCGCAAGCCTTCGGCCATGCCGTGCACTTCGCCATGGCCGGGTACCGCCGACAGGGGCACGCTGTTGAGGTAGTCGCGCACGATGTCCTGGCGAGCGGCAAGGGTTTGCGGGCCGTCCTGATACGCGCGCACGCTGGCAGAAATCATCTGGCGGATTTTCTCGCCGCCGGACAGGGTCAGGCCGTCGGGCGAGTGGCGGTATTTTTCCAGCTGCGTGGCCAGGGTACTGCCGCCTGCCGTCTGGCCGGGCAGGTGCAAGAGCTTCGCCACCTGGGACCAGGCGGCCTTGGCAAAGCGCGGCCAATCCACGGCCGGGTTGAGTTGCGGGTTTTTCGGGTCCAGCAGGTCGCGGTCTTCGATAAACAGCAGGCTGCTGACCACCACCGGCGGGATCGCCGCAAAGCTTGGGTAGAACTGTTGTGGATACGTGAACTGATACAGCGGCGCGGCGCGGCAATCGGTGATGGTCAGGCCGGCCTGGATCTTTTCCGGGTAGGGCACGAACAGGCCGCGCTGGGCGTAGGCCATCAGGTCGGGAGAGAAGCGCGCTTGAGCCTGGATCAGGTAGTCACGCTTGATCAAGCGCGGCAGGAACTCGCCGAGGGCGCTGTAGCCCAGGCGCTTGTCAAAGGGCCCGGCGCCAGGGTAAACCCGCGCATCGCTGGGGCCCGAATGCATTTGGTAGGTGAGGGTTGAGGCAATGTCGGAGAAGGTTTTGGCCTGCAACCTTGAAGTGCGCATTTCCCGCAGGGCGGCAAAGCCCAGGGCGATCAGCGCAATCAGCAGCACCAGCCAGAACAGCCGCCACCACAACCGTCGGCGGGGAGGAGGGCTTTGTGGCAACGGCTGTTCATCCGGGCTATCGGTGGATACCGCAGCCTTGGTCGAAGCGTTTTGCCATAAAGCGCCCATAGTCGATTGATCCATTTACGTAGATTGATCGGACTTGGTTGAAGCTTAGACGGTGGTGGGCGAGTGGGGGGGATTTGTGAGTGTGATGCTGTTTGTGGCGAGGGGGCTTGTCCCCCGTTGGGCTGCGCAGCAGCCCCAAAACCTGCCATGAAGATCTTCCTGAAGAAATGCGGTGTGTTTACTGGGGCTGCTGCGCAGCCCAACGGGGGGCAAGCCCCCTCGCCACAGACAAGCCCTCTCCACACAGGAAAAATCAGAGCCAGGCTGCGTCCCATAGTGGGTAGTCACCAATATGTTCGACCAGGCCCGCTCGCAGAGGATTGGCGATGATGTAGCGGGCAATTTTGCGAAGGTCTTCATCGCTACGCACTGCTCGGTCATGGTAGCCAAGTTGCCAGAATCGTTCTTTGCTGCCGCGTGCGCGATTAATGGTGAGGGTGCTGCGGGATTTGGTACGTCCCACAGCCTGCGACAACGTTGTGCCTTGCAGCTCAAATAGCCAATGAAAGTGATCAGGCATGACGACCCATGCCAGAGAGTCGACCATTCCCAATTCATGGGTCTTCCTGAATTCTGCTACCAGTAGTCTTCCCAAATGGAAGTCTTTGAACAGGGGTTGCCGGTTGTGAACCACGGCGGTAATCAGATAAGGACGGCCAGATTCTGAATGTCGACCACGGCGTAACAGATGAGAGTTGGGTTGATGAAGCATTCCTTTGCTCCTTGAGGGGAAGTAGTCAATTGACGTTAGCAGCTGCTGTGGAGTGCTCTCTTGCAGTTCAGTGTCGGCGTGTTTCTCGAAGGTAGATTTGTGGCGAGCGGGCTTGTCTGTGGCGAGGGGGCTTGTCCCCCGTTGGGCTGCGCAGCAGCCCCAGTAAAGACACCGCATTTTCTGGATAGAACTTATGGCAGGTTTTGGGGCTGCTACGCAGCCCAACGGGGGACAAGCCCCCTCGCCACAGACAAGCCCGCTCGTCACAGATAACCCCGCCACATAACCCCGAACCGTCGAGCTAGAGCCTCCCCCACCCGTAAACCCGCCAAAGGTAGGGGCATGACGCTGCACCATTACCGTGCAATACTCGCCGCCGTTTGGTGGCGATGATTCCTACGCTAACCAGGTGATGCTCCTCCGCAAAAGGCGCCTTTACCGAGAGTTCCCGCTGAATCTTGCCGTTTATAGAGTGAAAACCCCTGAGTTTAGCTTTTTATACTGCACCCCCGCTGATCTGGCCCGGCCAGACCGTTTTACCCAAAAGGTGATCCGGCAACGGTACGCCATGGCAGACCCGCCATGACGCCCCGGACTCGGTGGCTCATATCCAATAACAAGACGAGGTTGTATCCCTATGCCAGCTGGCAATCATCTGCCCCACGGCGAGACCGCTCAGGGCGGTCCGCTGAAACGCGAACTCGGCGAACGGCATATTCGCCTGATGGCCCTCGGTGCATGCATCGGCGTCGGCCTGTTCCTAGGCTCGGCCAAGGCCATTGAAATGGCCGGCCCGGCGATCATGCTGTCGTACATTATCGGCGGTCTGGCGATCCTGGTGATCATGCGCGCCCTCGGCGAGATGGCCGTGCACAACCCGGTGGCCGGTTCGTTCAGCCGCTACGCCCAGGATTACCTCGGCCCGCTGGCGGGCTTTCTCACCGGCTGGAACTATTGGTTCCTGTGGCTGGTGACCTGCGTGGCAGAAATCACGGCCGTCGCCGTGTACATGGGCGTGTGGTTCCCCGATACACCCCGCTGGATCTGGGCCCTGGCAGCACTGATCAGCATGGGCACCATCAACCTGATCGCGGTCAAGGCTTTCGGTGAGTTCGAGTTCTGGTTCGCACTGATCAAGATCGTCACCATCATCGCCATGGTGATCGGCGGCGTCGGCATCATCGCGTTCGGCTTTGGCAACGATGGCGTGGCCCTGGGCATTTCCAACCTGTGGACCCACGGCGGCTTTATGCCCAATGGCGTGCAGGGTGTGTTGATGTCCCTGCAGATGGTGATGTTCGCCTACCTGGGCGTGGAGATGATCGGCCTCACCGCCGGTGAAGCGAAGAACCCGCAGAAGACCATCCCGAGTGCCATCGGCTCGGTGTTCTGGCGCATCCTGCTGTTCTACGTCGGTGCGTTGTTCGTGATCCTGTCGATCTACCCGTGGAACGAAATCGGCACCCAGGGCAGCCCGTTCGTGATGACCTTCGAGCGCCTGGGTATCAAGACCGCCGCCGGCATCATCAACTTCGTGGTGATCACCGCGGCGTTGTCGTCGTGCAACGGCGGTATCTTCAGCACCGGGCGCATGCTCTACAGCCTGGCGCAGAACGGCCAGGCCCCGGCCACGTTCGGTACCACCTCGAGCAACGGCGTGCCGCGCAAGGCGCTGCTGCTGTCGATCTTCGTGCTGTTGCTGGGCGTGCTGCTCAACTACATGGTCCCGGAAAAAGTCTTCGTCTGGGTCACTTCCATCGCTACCTTCGGCGCGATCTGGACCTGGCTGATGATCCTCCTGGCCCAGCTCAAGTTCCGCAAGAGCCTGACCCAGGCCGAACGTGACGGCCTTAAATACCGCATGTGGCTGTACCCGGTCAGCTCCTACCTGGCCTTGGCGTTCCTGGTGCTGGTGGTGGGCCTGATGGCGTACTTCCCGGACACCCGTGTGGCGCTCTACGTGGGGCCGGTGTTCCTGGTGCTGCTGACGGTGTTGTTCTACGTGTTCAAGTTGCAGCCGACTCAAGCGGCGGCACGCACCGCGAGCTGAGTTTCCTGCGCTCAACAAAAAGCCCCTTACGGGGCTTTTTGTTTTTCAGGCGGTGGCAACGCGCGCCGGTTGCGTGAGCCGCTTGTTCAAGTCCAGCCAGGCCCCCAGCAACGCCATCAACCCGGCGCCTACCAGTGCGGTGAAAATCTGCATGGCGAAGGCATCGCCGGTGATCGCATTGATCATGTCTGCCAGTGGCGCCAGCAGCACCCCCAGGCAGAACACTTCCAGGGAGTAGCGCCCCATACGGCAGGTTTGTCGGGCCAACCAGTTCTGCGTCCATTCGCGGCCAGGCAGCAGCTTGGCGGTGACATAGGCCAGGGCCAGGAAGTGCAGCAAACGCACGGGCGACAGGTCGGTCTTGCTGATGGGGTACAGCAGGTCACTGAGCGCCGACGGCATCAGCGCGTCGTGGATTTCCGGCCAGCGCCACGAGAGCGTGAGAACCCCCGCCAACAGCGCATACACCGCCGCAGCGACGAACAATGGCTGACGCAACAGGCGCCGAGTCTCGACAGGGCGGGGTTGCCCGGCATGAATCGCCGCCGCGCCGCCCAGCACAAACAGCAACTGCCAGGTCACCGGATTGAAATACCACACGCCGTCGGCAATCGCCGCCAGGTTCCAGCCCAGGTGCGGCGCCAGCAAGTACACCGCCAGCGAAACAGCCACCACCGCCGAGGTCTTGCGCAACAGCAACGGCAACACCAGCGGCAGGCAACCCAGCAGCACGATGTACAGCGGCAACGGGTCCATCAGGTTGGGTTTGAAGCGCAGCAACAGTTCATCCACCAGGGCTTGCTGGGGATGAGTGACGAAGTGCGTCAGGCCCATCTCTTCAACGAGGTCGCGGGTTTCCACATGGCTGTTGGCGAAGAACACGATGCCCATCAGCATCGCCAGCAGGAAGATGTGCACCACGTACAGCACCCAGGTGCGCCGCCAGATCTTCACGCAGGCGATCAGATAACCGTCGCGCTGCAGGATCTTGCCGTAGGCCAGCACGGCCGCATAACCGGCCAGGAACACGAAGACTTCCGCCGCGTCGCTGAAACCGAAGTTGCGCAAGGTGATCTGGCCCAGAGGGTTGTGGGGCACGTGATCCCAGAAAATAAAGATCAACGCCAGGCCCCGAAAAAAATCGATGCGCGGGTCGCGTCCGTTCAACATGGCAGCGGGCTCTTGAACAAGGGGTTTAGTAATGACAAGTGGACGACGGCTTCAGTCGAGCCGTACGTCGGGCGGGCGCAGGTTGGCGGTATTTGTAAGCAATTGCAAAGCTGAGTTTTTTGCTGAATGTCTCATCGCTTTGTTTAAACGTCGATGATCACCAGCGTGCCTTGGCTGCCGGCGAGTACCGCGTGGGCGATGCCGGCTTCAACCAGGTACATCTGACCGGCGCCGACGTCGATGGCCTCCTCGCCAATAGACAGGCGCAAAAGGCCGTCGATCACCAACAGCCCTTCGTTGTAGTCGTGGGTTTCTTCTTCATAAGCCTGTGCATCCATGCGCAGCACCTTGATCCGCGCCGGGCCGACCTGGCCCACGCGGGTGGATTTCCAGGTGTCCGGCAGTTGGGCGGCAAGGGCGGTGAAGTCGAGTAACGGCATGGTGAAGCTCCTTGTTTCAACGATGCCGTTCGGTGGTCCGGTTCAGCGGGGTTGTTCAGTGCGGGCTCAGGCCGCGGCGATTTCATTCGGCTCAAAACTGTCCGCCCGCGCCATCTGCCACATGCGCGAATAAAACTCGCCGTTCACTTCGCCGGTGAGCAATTCGCCAGGTTTCAGGAACACATGCAGCTGCGAAAACAACTTGATCTCGGTGGCCGACATGCGCCGCACCAGGTGCTTGGCCGACAGTTGTGAAGGGTGGTCGAGACCGGCGGCAGCGAGCATTTCTGCCAGGGCCTTCAGCGTGTTGCGGTGGAAGTTGAACACGCGCTGGGCCTTGTCCGGCACCACCAGTGCGCGCTGGCGCAACGGGTCCTGGGTGGCCACTCCGGTGGGGCATTTGTTGGTGTGGCAGCTTTGCGACTGGATACAGCCGATGGCGAACATGAAGCCCCGCGCCGAGTTGGCCCAGTCGGCACCGATGGCCAGGACGCTGGCGATGTCGAACGCGCTGACGATCTTGCCGCTGGCGCCGAGCTTGATCTTGTCCCGCAGGTTCAAGCCCACCAGGGTGTTGTGCACGAACAGCAAGCCTTCACGCAGCGGCACGCCGATGTGGTCGGTGAACTCCACCGGCGCGGCGCCGGTGCCGCCTTCCTTGCCGTCCACCACGATAAAGTCCGGGAGGATGCCGGTTTCGAGCATGGCCTTGGCGATGCCCATGAATTCCCACGGGTGGCCCAGGCAGAACTTGAAGCCCACCGGTTTGCCGCCCGACAGTTCACGCAGCTGGGCGATGAAGTGCATCATTTCGATGGGAGTGGAAAACGCGCTGTGGCGCGACGGCGAGATGCAGTCCTCGCCCATCATGATGCCGCGGGTGTCGGCGATTTCCTGGGTCACCTTGTGCTTGGGCAGGATCCCGCCGTGGCCCGGTTTGGCGCCCTGGCTCATCTTGATTTCGATCATCCGCACTTGCGGGTTCTGCGCCTGCACGGCGAAGCGTTCCGGGTCGAAAAGGCCGGCGCTGGTGCGGCAGCCGAAGTAGCCGCTGCCGAGCTCCCAGGTCAGGTCGCCGCCGTTTTCCCGGTGATAGGGGCTGATGCTGCCTTCACCGGTGTCATGGGCGAAGTTGCCGAGCTTGGCCCCCTGGTTGAGCGCGCGAATCGCGTTGGCGCTCAGCGAACCGAAGCTCATGGCCGAGATGTTGAACACCGAGGCCGAGTAGGGCTGCTTGCATTGCGGGCCGCCGACGATCACGCGAAACGCGCTGGGATCGCTCAGCGGCGCGGGGCGCATGGAGTGGCCGATAAACTCAAAGCCCGACTGGTAAACGTCGATCAGCGTGCCGAAGGGTTTGTCGGCACTTTCATTCTTGGCGCGGGAATAGACCAGCGAGCGCTGGGCCCGGGAGAAGGGCAGGGCGTCGCTGTCGGATTCCAGCAGGTACTGGCGGATTTCCGGACGGATGCCTTCCACCAGGTAACGGATATTGCCCAGGATCGGGTAGTTGCGGCGCACCGCGTGGGGGCTTTGCAGCAGGTCGAAAATGCCGATCAGGCTAAGGATGCCGGTGACCACGGCGATCGGCCACAGCCATTCGTGTTCGATAAACGGCATGCTGGCGAGGGTGAAAATGACGCAGACGGCAAAGAACGCGTAACGGCTTAACAAGGACAGGCTCATACAGGGTTCCTTAGTTTTTATCCTGTAGGAGCGAGCTTGCTCGCGAAGGTCGTTAACGATAGCGCGGTTGTCTGGATGACCGCGGTGCATTGACGTTTTTCGCGAGCAAGCTCGCTCCTACAGGGCTCGATCAGGCGTTTTGCGCCTGCAGAAAAATCGAGAACAGCTCCGACTGGGATTTGATCCCTAGCTTGCTGTACATGTGTTTCTTATGGACTTTCACGGTTTCAACAGAGATTTCCAGCTTACGAGCGATTTCCTTGCTGGAGCAACCACTGAGCATCAAACGGCCCACATCCAGCTCGCGCGCGGTGAGTTGCGCGCCCCAGCCATCGTTGTGGATCGGCTGCTCCGGAGCGCTCACCTGGTTGAGTTCATGGGGCAGGCGCTGGCGCAGCAAGCCCAGTACCCACGGTTGAATCAGCGACAGCAGGGCAATCTGCTGTGGGTCAAAGCGCTGTTTGGAGCCCAGGGACAGGCACAGGGTTCGCCCGTCCGGTTGCTGGCAGTTGAACTGGATTTCATCGGCCACCACGTTCAACCGGAAGTAGCGCTGGTAATACTCGGTCAGCTCGAAATGCTCCGGGGCCACTTCGGCCAGGCGAAACAGTCCGGTGCGCGAGTGTTCGCGGCTGGCGATGTAGAAGGGATCGAGCAGGTATAAACCGTTGAGGTAATCCTGGAACAGATGGTCGGGTTCGCCGTCCTGGCCCGGGCATTCGGCGAACACCAGGGGTTTGTGCTCGCTGCTGAACAGCAACACCACCCAACTGTCGAACGGCACATATTGGTCCAGCAACCGGACAAGCTGCGTCCAGAAATTCGGCTGGTCCAGGGCGTCTATCATCTGCCCCACCGAACGGTGCCAGGCGATGTCTTCCAGCGACAATGTCATGCATCTACCCCCATAGGGTTAACCCGGCTGCGTGATTTCCCGAGTGTTCGCGGCTGCGCATACTGCGCCACAGATAAAGAACAAGGAATAACCATGAAGGTCGAATTTGCCCAGCTGGCAGGCCGCGATAACGGCACAGCTTACAACCTTGAGCGCGCGTTGGCGGCAATTGCTGCGTGTGCGGC
Source organism: Pseudomonas sp. G1002 (assembly GCF_013385455.1). Taxonomy (NCBI): domain Bacteria; kingdom Pseudomonadati; phylum Pseudomonadota; class Gammaproteobacteria; order Pseudomonadales; family Pseudomonadaceae; genus Pseudomonas; species Pseudomonas sp. G1002. The sequence continues at coordinate 21,921 of NZ_JACAPY010000016.1, read as the reverse complement.
GGATACCCAATTGGTCGTATTCCCGGAAACCCACCTGATGGGCTTCCCGACCGCCGGCACCGTGGCCGAGGTGGCCGAGCCGGTGGACGGCCCGACCGTGCAGGCGATTATTCAGGCCGCCCGCGCGCGCAACATCGCCGTGGTCATCGGCATGGCCGAGAGCGACGCGGGCCAATTCTATAACACCACCTTGATGATCACCCCGGACGGCATCGCCCTGCGCTATCGCAAGACCCACCTGTGGGCCTCGGACCGCGGCGTCTTCACCCCGGGTGACCGCTACGCCACCTGCGTGTGGAACGGCGTGCGAGTTGGCCTGTTGATCTGCTACGACATCGAATTCCCGGAAACCGCCCGGGCCCTGGCGCAGTTGGGCGCTGAAGTGTTGATCGTCACCAACGGCAACATGGACCCGTACGGCCCCACCCACCGCACCGCGATCATGGCCCGCGCCCAGGAAAACCAGGCGTTCGCGCTGATGGTCAACCGAGTGGAAGAGGGCGACGACGGCCTGATGTTCGCCGGTGGCAGTGCGCTGGTCGATCCGTTCGGCAGCTTGCTGTTTGAAGCCGGGCGCGGGGAAGGGCAGCTCAGCGTTGAACTGGACCTGGGGCAACTGGCGGCGGCGCGACAGGACTATCGCTACCTGGATGACCAGCGCTTGAAATTGCCGGGGGAGGTGATTGAGCGCGAGGACGGGACGCGGGAGTTGTTGATCCCCAAACCCTGACACGGGTCTCGTGGCAAGGATGCTGTTGTGGCGAGGGGGCTTGTCCCCCGTTGGAGTGCGAAGCGCTCCCGTTTTTTCTGGGGCCGCTTCGCAGCCCAACGGGGGACAAGCCCCCTCGCCACAGAAGCTGCATTTCACCAAAAAGCTGCTTCAACCATAAAAATTATTGCGTTCGCTGCACCGACTTCAGTTCTGCCATAAATCTAATAATTGCGCGGAGAATCGCTCATGGCTCGTTTGCAACGCACCCTGTCGTTAGGGTCGGTGGTGCTGTTTGGCATCGCCTATATGACACCGATCATTGTCCTGGGCACCTTCGGTATCCTGGCGCAATCCACCGCCGGCATGGTCCCGGCCGCTTACCTGGCCGCCCTGGTGGCGATGTTCTTCACCGCCATGAGCTACGGCCGCATGGCCTCGGCGTTCCCGGTGGCTGGGTCCGCCTACAGCTATGTGCGCAAGGCCATCAGCCCCAAGCTCGGGTTTATCGCCGGTTGGGCGGTGTTGCTCGACTACCTGTTCCTGCCCATGGCCATCTGGCTGATCGGCGCGGCCTACCTGCATTCGGCCTTCCCGGCCGTGCCGCAATGGGTCTGGGTACTGGCGTTTATCGGGGTCACCAGTGTGATCAACATCATCGGTCTGAAACTCGCCAACGGCATCAACGCCTTGCTGATGCTGGTGCAGTTCCTGGTGCTGGTCGCCTTCGTCGCGCTGTGCATCCACTACATTGGCGGTGATGCGAGCAAGCCGCTGTGGACCATCACCCCGTTCTTCAACGGCCAGATGCAAATGCCGTTGATCATGAGCGGCGCGGCGATCGCCTGCTATTCGTTCCTGGGCTTTGACGCGGTCAGCACCCTGACCGAAGAAACCCGCGACCCGCGCCGCACGATTCCCCGGGCGATCATGCTGATCACCCTGATCGGCGGGCTGATCTTCGTCGGTGTGTCGTACTTCGTGCAGATCGCCCACCCATCGTTCGAGTTCACCGACGTGGATTCTGCCGCTTACGAGATTGCCCGCAACATTGGCGGCGACCTGTTTGTGTCGATCTTCCTGATCGGCCTGATCGTCGGCCAGTTCGCCTCGGGGCTGTCAGCGCAGGCCAGCGGTTCGCGGTTGCTGTTTGCGATGGGGCGCGACGGGGTGTTGCCCAAGTCGTTCTTCGGTACCTTGCACGCGCGCTTCGGTACGCCGGTCAACAGCATCCTGCTGTGCGCGGTGGTTGCGTTACTGGCGTTGAGACTGGACGTCACCACCTCCACCTCGTTCATCAACTTCGGTGCGTTCCTGGCTTTCAGCCTGGTGAACCTGTCGGTGATCTTCCACTACTGGATCGGTGCCAAGCAGCGCGGTTTGCGGGAGTTGGTGCTGTTCCTGGTGTTCCCGACCATCGGCCTGGTGGCGGATTTGTGGTTGATGGTCAGCCTCGATCACCTGGCGATTTACCTGGGCCTGAGCTGGTTGGCGATTGGCCTGGTGTACCTGGGTTTCCTGACGCGGGGCTTCTCCCGGCAGCCCCCGGAAATGGACTTCCAGGAAGCCGCATAGAAGCTCGGGGTCTATTCTTATTGCAATCGGTTCTCGTTTTGGTGCATCATTTGTGTTACTGTATAACACTTGATGTTCACCCAGACGCCCCGGAGGCCTTATGAAACCTGGTATCCACCCCGACTACCGCACCGTGTTGTTCCATGACACCGCCGCCGACGTTTTCTTCCTGATCGGTTCCACCGTGGAAACCGACCGTACGCAACAACACAGCGACGGCAACACTTACCCCTACGTACTCCTGGACGTGTCCAGTGCCTCGCACCCGGTGTACACCGGCCAACAGCGCAAGACCCAGTCCGAAGGCCGCATCGCCGGCTTCAACAAGCGATTTGCATCGTTTGGTTCGGCCGGTAAAACCGCCGAGGCGTGATGCACCGCGCGTTATCTCAGGGCCGCTTCATTCAATGAAGTGGCCCTTTTTTATGCCCATCTGACGAAGTGATGTCTCAAGGCCATCACCGCAAAGAAAAACCGACTAAACTGCTGGGTAATGGCCAGGAGGCTGTTACCTTGACCGTAGGACACGCACATCGACGCTATACGAGGTGCCCCATGGGAGAGTCAGTGACCTTCGCAAATCCCGACCGCCCGGTAGTGCTGTTGATTGACGCACACCCGGACGTGCTGGACCGCCTGACGCAGTTGCTGCGCCTGGAACCCTTTGAATTATGCAGCGCCACCGACGCCGCTCACGCGCTGGCGATTCTGGCGCAGCAACCCGTCGACCTGGTGATGAGTGCCGCGCGCCTGCCGGACATGGACGGCGCCACCCTGCTTGCGCAGATCCACCATGATTACCCGCACACCGTGCGCATCCTGCTGACCGGTGAAACCGACCTGACGCTGATCATCAAGGCCATCAACGAAGGGCAGATCTACCGCTACCTGAGCAAACCCTGGAAAGACGAAGAACTGCTGCTGGCGTTGCGGCAATCCCTGGCCCATCAACACTCCGAGCGTGAGCGCCTGCGCCTGGAGCAATTGACCCGCCAGCAGAACGACGAACTCAAGCAACTCAACGCCAGCCTGGAAAAACGCGTGGCCTCACGCACCAGCGAGCTGCAGCAAACTGCTGACATGCTCGACCTGGCCTACGAAGAACTCAAACACAGCTACGCCACCGGCACCGAAGTGTTCTCGCTGCTGGCCAACCTGCGCTTGCCCCGAGCCAAGCAAACCAACCGGCAGATCATCGAGCTGGTGCGCACCTGGTGCCACGGCCGCGGCCTGGATGAGGCCAGCAATCGCGACCTGACCATGGCCGCCGCGCTCTACAACATCGGCAAGTTAAGTTGGAGCGACAACATGATGGTCTCTCCCAGCGACCTGCTGCACAGCACCTACCGTGAGCGGTACCGGGCGTATCCGGCCCAGAGCGAATCGTTGCTGATGACCCTGGAACCGATGAAAGACGCGGCACGCTTGATCCGCCATCACCAGGAACGCTGGGACGGCAGCGGTTTTCCCGACCACCTCAAGGGCGAAGCAATACCTGTAGGTTCGCGCCTGTTGAAACTGGCGGTGGACTTCATCGAATTGCAACGCGGGTTGATCCTTGAGCGGCAGATGAACAGCGACGAAGCGCTGCTCTACATCCGCAAATACGCCGGGCGCCTTTACGACCCGGACATGGTCGAGGACTTCATCCAGGCCTGCGCCGCGTTCCTCAGTGACGTGACCCTGGGCGACCCGTCGGTGAAGGTCCTGACCACCCGCGAACTGGCCGAAGGCATGGTGCTGGCGCGCAACCTCAACGCCGACAACGGCATGCTGCTGCTCAACGCCGGCAAGGTGTTGAACCTGCCGCTGGTGGACAAGCTGATTGCGTTCGAGGCCATGGAAGGGGCGAAGTACAGCGTGTTCATCAAGGAGCCGGATGAGGCACTGCTTTCGGGGTGAGACCGGTTCATGGGATCCTTGCGCCTTTGTATTCAAGGCGACCTTTTCATGACCTCCACCATTCGCATCGCCGCCGCCCTGCTGATCGGCAGCGACGGCCAGACCCTGCTGGTACGCAAGCGCGGCACCCAGGCCTTCATGCAGCCGGGCGGCAAGATCGATGCCGGCGAGCAACCCGTAGAGGCTTTGGCCCGTGAGCTGCACGAAGAACTGGGCCTGCGAGTTGATCCGGCGGCGGCTGTGTACCTTGGGCAATTCTCGGCGCCGGCGGCGAATGAGCCGGGGTTTGTGGTGCAGGCCGAATTGTTCCAGGTGCACATCGACGTGGCGGTGATGCCGGCTGCCGAGATTGAAGAGGTGTGCTGGATCGACCCGGCGGGCGACGGCGGTTTGCAGCTTGCGCCGCTGACCCGGGATTTGATTCTGCCGTTCTACCGCGCCTCTCTGATCCCTGCCTGATCTTGTGGCGAGGGAGCAAGCTCCCTCGCCACAGGTATCCGCTACAGGTCAGCGAACGGCGCTGACGCCGTCCAGGGTCGAAAACGAGGTGTCCTTGGCCGTCAGCAGAAAATCACGCATGTACGGCGCGTCCAGCATGTCGGCGCGAATCCCGGCGTACAGCGTGGCAAACAAACCTTTCTCCCCCAGCCGCTTGGCCTTCACATACCCCCGGGAGCTGTATTCATGCAGCGCCCAATGGGGCATGCCGCACACGCCGCGACCGCTGGCCACCAACTGCATCATCATCACCGTCAGTTCCGAGGTGCGCACCTGGGCCGGTTCTACATCCGCCGGTTCCAGGAAGCGGGTGAAGATGTCCAGGCGATCCCGCTCCACCGGGTAGGTGATCAGGGTTTCGCTGATCAGGTCTTCGGGCACGATGTACGGCTTGTTCGCCAGCGGGTGCTGGTTGGCCACGGCGAGCATGGCTTCGTAGGTGAACAGCGGTACATAGGTGATGCCCGGCAGCTCCAGCGGATCCGAGGTCACCACCAGGTCCAGGTCGCCACGGGCCAGGGCCGGCAGCGGCGCGAAGGCGAAGCCGGAGGCCAGGTCCAGCTCGACTTCCGGCCAGGCATCGCGGAACTGGTCGATGGTCGGCATCAACCACTGGAAGCAACTGTGGCACTCGATGGCCATGTGCAAACGCCCGGCCGTGCCGCCGGCCAGGCGCGCGATGTCGCGTTCGGCACCGCGCAGCAAGGGCAGGGTGGCGTCCGCCAGTTGCAGCAGGCGCAGGCCGGCGCTGGTGAAGCGCAGCGGCTTGGTCTTGCGCACGAATAACTGCATGCCCATGCGCTCTTCCAGTTCCTTGAACTGGTGGGAGAGTGCTGATTGCGTCAGGTGCAGGCGCTCAGCGGCCTCCACCAGGCTGTCGGCTTCGCGCAAGGCGTGCAGGGTCTTGAGATGGCGGATTTCGAGCACGGGGTCTCCATGAATATAACTTGTGACAAATTCGGATCGGTTGAGTTTGTCTCATGTTGATAGGCCTGTCGACCGTCGTGCTCAAGTCCCGCCGCCTCACACCCCGGCAAAGTGCCGGGTGGCCAGCGCTCGCCCGATATTGCCGCGCCAGATAGGGTCCACCGCGGCCCCGGCTTGCGCCTGGGCGACTTGCCATTGCAGGCCCAGGTTGCGCTGCTCGGGAATCTTCAAGTGGGCCTTGATGAACTCGTCGAACTGCGCCCCGGCCTTGTCGTAATGAAAGTGCGCGTACCACAGGGTGGCGGGCGGCGTTTGTGTCAGGTCCTGAATCACGTATTCCTGAAGAAAATCCGCCCGTCCTTTCTTGCCTTCATTGAGGTTGCGGGCCGGTTCGCCCTTGCGAATCTCCACCACCCGTTGTTCGCGAAGGTAGTCCAGATAACCTTCGGTAGGGGTTTTGCTGGCGAGGGTCTGGCGGATTCGCAGGTTGCGGCCCTTGATGGTCAGCTCCGCGGCCTTGGCCCGCAGTAGGCGCACGAGGTCCTCGGTGGGGTCCAGGCGTTCCAGGCGATTGGCCCGCAGGTTCAACTCGGCCGCTTCGCTGACCAGCAGGTGCTCCAGGTCCACCGGCAGCATTTTTTGCTCGGTGTAGGCGGTGGCGCGGCTTTCGTACAGCGCGACGTTGTCCAGGCGAGCCCTGGCTTCGCTCACCACGAACGGCTTGACGTTGGACTCCGGCGGCGCGGGTTCCGAGGCGGCAATATCCTTGAGCCGGGACTTGCCGCCGGGGCCCTTCACCCAGGTCTCGACGCGCCCGCTGGCGCTCTCAACCTGGTAAGTGGTGGCTTGGGTTTGTGGGTCGATGCTCTCGGTGCCCACCAGGGAAATATTGTCCTCGGTGTCGAATACCCGCCGCACGGGTTGCCCGGCCGGTGGGCGGCTTGCCGGCGACTCCTTGATGGCCCGGCGGGCGAGTTCGATCATCTGGTCAATGTCGACGAAAAACGCACTGAGTTGCGCCTGGTCGAAATGCTGCGGGTAACCGAGGTTCCAGGTGCGGATGGTCAGCCGGAATTGTTCATAGGCCTGTATGCAGTCTTCCAGCACCTTGCGCCGCTGTGTGATGTTGGCGCTGGCGTTGGGCAGTTCAAAATGCGAAGCCCATGCGCGGTTGACTTTGGCGTAGCTGTCCCGGGCCTGGGCCCGCAAGTAGAACCAAGACAGCTCGGCAACTTCGGGGTAAGTCTCAAGGGTATCGAAGCGGTGTAAAAATTTCAGGTGCGTGCGGTAGCTGTCATTGAGCGTACGTCGGAATTGCTCCAGCATCGGGCTTAGCCGGGTACGGTGGGCGGCATCGGTAACCTGATCGAACCAGCGGTTGAACTGGGAAAAGTCGGCATCGATCCGGTCCAGGTCACGCAGAATCTCGCTGCTGATCCTTTTACGCTGCCGCAGGATCTCCAGCATGGCGGGAACGATTGCCAAGGTGTCGAAAACCTCGGGGGAGATGGCGGTCATGTTATGGGTTCCAAGCTCCAGGCTCCGTGCCTCGATCTGCTTGAAGTGATAGCGCGCCCGGTTCAGGGTGGTCAGGGTCAGGCGCGCCGCATTGCGGCTCATGTCCTCTCTGATCGCGCGCTGGCGGTTGCCGCTGGTAAAGGGCACGAACTCCGTCAGTTCCTGATACTGGCGGCTGTACAGCTCGATGTCCTGCTCGAAGGCTCTGCGGATCGCCGGGCCTGCGCTGTCGGTGCGGGCCATCAGTTCTTCGGTTCGGTTAATGGAGAGCGCAATCAGGTCTTCGCGGCTGTTGATACTGTTGGCCAGCGCCTGTTGGCGGCGCAGGGCGCGGTCGGTCCACCAGCGTGGCAAGTAATCACGGATCGACTGGGGCCAGATCGGATCAAGCACTTCGGCCATATGCCCGAGCACGCTGCCGCCACCCGCCAGGCCGCCCTTGAATGCGCTGCCGTAGACGCCGTAGTGAGTGTCCCATTCGCCGTTTTCATCCAGGGCAATCGGCTGCTTGTAGGTTTTGCTGCGGGTCGGGCTCAGTCGCCAGTCCAGGGGATCGCCGGCCAGCTCAACCTGATAGATGCGCCCGCGCCGCACGATGAAGTCGCCTTCGGTATGCCGGTACACATTGCGATAAAAACCGTGGGTCTGCGGTTGCAGCCCGGCCAGCGAGATCACTCCTTCATATTCATAACCGGCGAAACGCTGTGCCGCCCGCCGAGCCTGGGTGACCGAGGGAAGGTGCAGGCTGGCGGCGCTGCTGGCCAGATGGCGCAATTGACGCTCGCGGGTGGCAGCGCGGGCGTTGATCGGCAGGGCGAGGCTGCCCGGCAGAATGTCCATGGCGCAGTCGATCAGCGACAACAGCACCGCCTCGACCTCGGCCAAGCCATGGCCGACGTTCCCGCGCAGGAACGCAGCAGTGGCCAGGTTGGCACTGGACCAGGCGTCATACAACGCGACGACCGAACCCACGAAAGGCACCAGCCCCAGGGCGATTTTCAGGTAGTTGAAGATCAGCCCGGCGCGCAGCGCATTCTGCTCCAGCAACAAGGCCGCGTTGGAGCGCGAGGTCGCGCGGTGCGCTTCTATGACGCGGCCCATATGGGCGTTCAGCAAATGAGTGGCCAGCGATGTGGTGGCCGGCCACGGGGTTCCGACGGCAAAGACCGGATCAAAATTCCGTTGCTGGGCCTGAGCGATCCGGGCGAGGTGGGCGGCGGTGTCGCCCTTGATGGCCAGGCCGGCCAGGTAGGCGCTCATGCCGCTGACCAGGCTGAGGTCGTAGAGCGCCTTGCGGGCCAGTTCCAGGCTCGGGTAGCGCCGCAGGTCCTGGTTGTCCGGGCTGTTTGGCAGGTACAGCAGGGTTGTGCCGGAGATTTGTTCCTGGATGAAGGTGACCCCTGACAGGGTGGTCGGACCGAAGTCGGTATCTTCACCGCCCGCACTCAGGGTGGCCGGCAGCAGCACGATTTTCTTGTCTTCCACCTGCCAGGCATCCGCGTTGTCGGCGTCGATGGCTATGCTCAGCAGCCGCAGATCGTTGTCGTCGAATCGCCCCAGGGCCCGCGCGCGTTTGCCTTGCAGCATGAGCATCAGGCGCAGCGGCTCGGTCAGGCATTCGCGACGGTGCTGCGTGGTGAAAGGCGCCGCCGCGGGATCACCGAGGAAGGTGCGGGTGATCAAGCTTTCGTAGGCCCCGGCGAGGTCCAGCTCCTTGACCAGGGTCTTCAGGTATTCCAGGGACAGGCCGGTGGTCAGCCGGGTGGTTTCAGGGGCATTGGGGCCGGAGACATCGAGCTTCATGTAGGTCAGGCGCTGGGCCAGCGTCGGGTCGATGTTTTGCTGGGCCAGTTGCAACAATGACAGGGTGCTGCGGCGGGTACTGGGCACCGTCACATACTTGAACGGTGTACCCGGGCCCGCGTATTCGGACAGGTATTCGCGCTCCTGGCTGACCGTATCGGGCAGGTCCAGTTGCACCGACCAGGTGTTTTCAAGCTGGAAGTCTTCGCGTAGGCGTTGGTCCAGGCGGCGCTGGCCGAAATCGTCGAAAGGTTCCAGCTCGCGTTCGAGCAATTGCTGCGAGCGATGCAGGGCGCTGATCTGCGCGTGTATCAGGTGCTTGAGCGCCAGGCGTTCATCTGCCGGCAACTGGCTCAACTCCCCAGGCAGTGCCCCGGCCAGGGTGCTGCTGCGTTGTTGCTCGAGCAGTTGTCCATACGCCAGTTCCCGCGCCGGACACACCGGGGTTTGCAGGGTAAACAGGGTTTGCTCTTTGAGTTTGTCCAGGCCTTCGGTTCGCTCCTGGCCGAACGGAGGCACCGGGAAGAGGGAGATCAGCGCATACGCCTGTTGTTCGCTGGCGTACAGCTGCTGTTGCAACGAGTATTCAATCGGGTCGCCGGTGAGCAGCGACAATTGCAGGGTGACGTCCTGCGCTTCGCTCGACAGCTTGAACAGCGAGTGTTCCAGGGCTTGGCGGGATTCGAAACGCTGCAGGCCGCCTGCATTGCCGGGCCAGTACAGCAACAGGCTGTGGGGCGCCGAAGAGGTCAGCGCGCTGGTCTGGGTGATGAGCAACAGGCCTGTCAGCTCCTCGGAACCTTCCCTTGGGTCACGGCTGGAGAGGATCAGGCGGGTCACCGCGACAGCCGGGCGGCGTTCCGGGGCCGCGGGGTGTTCCGTGACGGCCAGGAGCAGGCCGTGTTCTTCATCGCTGATCTGCTGGAGCGCATGCTGGATGGCGCCCTCGGCGCGCAGGGCGGCGAGCCGCGCCTGGTAGAGCGCGTCATAGTCCGGATTGGGTTTTTGCCGCAGCTCAAGTTGATCGAAGGCGGCTTTTTTTGCCAGCAGGCCGCTGGCGGCATCATTGCCGGCCTGCTCTGCGTCTTTCAGCGCTTGCATCAAACCCTTCAACTGCGCCAGCCGGGCGGTTTGCTCAGGGCCATCGCCCAGGAAGCGTTCCAGTGAGCTGCGTTGCAGCCTGATCGCGGCCCAGCGCTGGCCCAGGGCAATGTCGGCGCTGAGGTGGCCGAAGGGCAGGGCAGGAGGCAGGTCGTCAGCGTCCGGGCCGGGCGTATCTGCCGGTTGATGCGGTGCGATAAGCATCGGGATTTCCCGGCGCTGGCGGTCCAGGCGGTCGGCATCATCCAGGGCATGGCTGGCGTAACGGGCCAGGTCACTGCCATTGCGATGACGGTTGCGCAGGCTTTCCAGCTGAGCCGCGTGCAGGTGCGACAGCAGGTCCAGAATGCCGTGCTCCAGGGGTTCGGTGCGCGAGCTGTATTCGACGGTGACAGCGTCAGCCGCGACGTCCGGCGGGATCAGTTGCTGATGCGCTGCGACCAGCCACTGCTCCATGTCGCGGCGTTGGCTGAAGACCATCACGCCGGGTTGCCGGCAGGGCAGGTACAGGGTTTGTGTCAACAGCGGCTCCTGGCCCACGGAGATGACCCAGGCGCCAGCCAATTTGACCTTGCTCTGGTCGGGCAGCAGCAACGCCAGCTGGCAGGTCTCGACGGGGCGTACGCCATTGGGGGTGGTGACCGGGTTGAGCACTGTCTGCAACGAGATCAGTTGTTGGGCACCCAGCCTTCCCTGGGCATAGGCCGATTGCCCGCAGGCCTCGAAATGCTGGCAGTACAGTTGTGCCGCCCGCTCGCGACGGGACAACGGCGTACCCGGCGCCCGGGTACTCCAATAGTTTTCCCAGCGGGCGCTGAGCAGTTTCCCCAGGCCCAGTGCCTGGAGCCGCTTGAGCAATTGCACGGGCGTGAGGGCTGACAGGCGGTGGGACGCCAGGCCGACCACGGTGCTGCGGGCATCCAGGTTGGGGGAGATGTCTGGAAACTGGCAGATAAATCCCCAGGCATCCACCAGGCTGACGAAGTGCTCGTCGTGATCTTCGGTCTTGAGAAATCCCAGGCCGACCGGTGCTGCGCCCAGTTGCCAATGCTCTGTGAGCAGTTGTTCGATGGAGTCGCGCACGCCGGGTGCCTGGGCAATCAGTTGATGCAGCTCCTGTTGGCTTTCGCGCCAGCGCGCTGAGGCTTGCAGGGACAGGCTCTGGTCCTGGAGGCGGGCCTGGCCTGGAAGCGACGGTGAGGCGAAGTCGCTCAGGGTGGCAGACGGGGGAAGTAGGGTGAGGTCACTCATGATGGTGTGTTCATGCTCTGGTGAGACCGGGCTTGCCGGTGAATGCACCATTAAAAAGGCGGGGCCAGGGCGTGAGGTGATAGATAGATACGCGGATGACCGTTGGGCGCCCTTCATCAAACTGTCACTGAACTGTGGCAGCGCGCTTGTACAAAGTTCATCAGACTCGCGCTCTACTGGGGTTCTGCGTTTCGGTGTTTTTCATGCGCGTGTTGTTTTTCATGGCCGCTCTGTTATTCGGCCTGCCGTCCTTTGCGGCTTCTCGATGTGATGTGAATGTCCCGACTGAACGGGTTGATCTGGAACAGGTGAGCCTGGCCTACCAGAGCATTGGTCGTGCCTCCGACCCGGCCTTGCTGCTGGTGATGGGCCTGGGCGGGCAGTTGATCCACTGGCCGGACGAAGTGGTGGTGGCCCTGTGTGAGCAGGGCTTTCGGGTGATTCGTTATGACAACCGTGATGTCGGGCTGTCCACCTGGCGCCAGGCACCGGCCAGCGCCAACCTGACCTTTGAAGTGCTGCGCTACAAGCTCGGTCTGCCGGTGGCGGCGCCCTACACCCTGACCGACATGGCGAATGACGCACTGGGCTTGATGGACGGCTTGCACATTCAGCAGTTCCACGTGCTGGGCGCGAGCATGGGCGGCATGATCGCCCAGCACCTGGCGGCCATGGCGCCGCAACGAGTGGAAAGCCTCACGCTGATCATGACCAGCTCCGGCGCCGAAGGCCTGCCGGCACCGAGTGCGGCGCTGGTGCAACTGTTGTCGCGCCGCAGCGCGCCCAATCGTGAAGTGGCCCTGGAACAACAGGCCGACCTGCTGGCGGCGCTGGGCAGTCCTTATGTGAAGGATGATCGCAAGGTGCTGTTGCAGCAGGCGGCGCAGTCGTACGACCGGGCGTTCAACCCTGACGGTGTGAAGCGCCAGATCATGGCGATCCTTGCCGAACCGAGCCGGGTGCCGTTGCTCAATCAACTGCGGGTGCCGACGCTGGTGGTGCATGGCACGGCCGATCCATTGTTGCCGGTGATGCATGGGGTGCACCTGGCGGCGCATATCCAGGGCAGCCAGCTGCGGCTGATTCCGGGGCTGGCGCATCGCTTCCAGGAGGCGTTCAAGGCGCCGTTGCTGGCGGCGGTCTTGCCCTATTTGCAAGCGCATCGTCAGGATGCGGCGCATTGGGCGCAAATCGACCCGGTGGCGCCTGCGAAGGTTTTGTAGGGGCTTGACGGGGTGTATCGTGGGATCTTTCCGGCGTGTAATGCCAGCGAGGTTGCCTAGTCATGAGTACTCCCCTGAAAATCGATTTCGTCAGCGACGTGTCGTGTCCCTGGTGCATCATTGGCCTGCGTGGCTTGACCGAGGCCCTGGACCAACTGGGTCCGGAGGTGCAGGCCGAGATTCATTTCCAGCCGTTTGAGCTGAACCCCAACATGGCTGCCGAAGGGCAGAACATTACCGAGCACATCACTGAAAAGTACGGCTCCACGGCTGAGCAGTCCCAGGCTAACCGGGCGCGGATTCGTGATATGGGTGCGGAGTTGGGTTTTGCGTTTCGTACGGACGGGCAGAGTCGTATCTACAACACGTTTGATGCCCATCGTCTGTTGCATTGGGCGGGGCTTGAGGGGTTGCAGTACAACCTCAAGGAAGCATTGTTCAAGGCGTATTTCACTGACCAGCAGGATCCGTCTGATCACGGGACGTTGGCGGGGATTGCCGAGGGTGTTGGGCTGGACCGTGTGCGGGCAGAGGAAATTCTGGCTTCGGACGAATATGCCGCCGAGGTGCGGGAGCAGGAGCAGTTGTGGGTGTCTCGCGGGGTGACTTCTGTGCCTACCATCGTGTTCAACGATCAGTACGCGGTGAGTGGTGGGCAGCCGGCTGAGGCGTTTGTCGGGGCGATTCGGCAGATTATCAGTGAGGCCAAGGGCTGAATGGGGGCTGTCAGATAAAAATTAAAAAGCAGCCGACCTGAGTGTTAGAAGCAAAAGCAGAGCCGCTTTATGTGGGAGCGGGCTTGCTCGCGAAGAACCAGAGGGCGCCGCGTTGAATCAGGATGCCCGAGTCATCGTTAACGACCTTCGCGAGCAAGCCCGCTCCCACATTTGGAGCGTGCCCGCCTTTGATTTTGCTGTTGCTTCAATCAAACTTATAGCTGATGGCCGTCTGCACCTGCCCCTGATTCACATCCCCGGTCTCCTTGACGATGCTGCTATTGGCCGCTGACCCCACCAGGTGTATCCAACTGGCACTGGTCAACAGCGACCACTTCGCATCCAAAGGAAACTCAAAACTTTGCGTCAGCGTCAGGTTCTGAAACCCGGCACTGGCGTTATACGGCCGAAACCCCGAGGCCGCAGCCTCATTGGCATCCACCCCGAAAAACGTCTGCGCCTGGCGGGCATCGGCAAAGTGCGCCATCAGGCCGGTGCTGCCGATAATGCCGCTCCCCAACGGATAACCCAATTCGCCGCCGAGCTTCCCCACAACCCCGCTTTGATCACGCGCCCCGCCCACGGCCTGACCCACCTGTGCATACACCCGCCAGAAATCAGCCGGAGCGTACTGAATAAAGCCTCCAACCTCGGCCATATCCGAAACATCACGCAAGCCCCGCAGCGACCCATTGGCCGTCCGCCCCGGCAAGTAGTTGATGTAAGGCCCGGCAGTAAAGCCATGGGTATTCAGGGCACTCCAGGTCAGCCCATCGTCGGTACCCAGGCTGACACTCCCCCAATCCAGGTCGAAATACGGGATCGGCCGCGTTTCGTAGCGGCTGCCCGTCGGATCGTGGGGCTGATAGCTGACGCCTGCGCCGGCTTCACCGGTAATTCCGTCCGCCAGCGCAGCGCCGCAAACGCCCCACAGCCCCAGCAAGCCGGTGAATACAGCAAAAGTAACCCTGAACATGGAGCCATTTCCTTTTGTGAACATGCGCGCATGAACGCGCAAACGCCCTGCCTTAGGCAAGCACTCATCTAGGTTGTAGCGAGCTACAAAAATTGTAGCAAGTTCCGACACAACCACACGCCGATACCCGCCAAACCCTTTGAAAACAGGGGTTGGTGGCACTTGGCACACTCCATGCTCTATCCCCTGCAAGCGCAACAGCGCGCTCCTACTTCATAGGTAAATGCAGATGATCCACTGGCATATCGTGTGTGACTTCGACGGGACCATCACCCCTACCGACGTCATCGACAACGTCCTCCAACGCTTCGCCGGCCCCGAGTGGGAAACCATCGAGCAGGAATGGCTGGATGGGCACATCGGTTCGCGCGAATGCCTGAGCCGTCAACTGGCGCTGATCAAGGCGACCCCGGCCGAGTTGCTGGCGTATTTCGACAGCGTCGAGATCGATCCGGACTTCCCGGACTTCGTCGACCACGTCATGGGCCTGGGCGCTTCCATTGAAGTGGTCAGCGATGGCATCGAACAAGGCATCGCGCGGATTCTGTCGCGCAACTACGTGACCTTGCTGCCGATCCTCGCCAACCGCCTGCGCCAGGTCGACCAGAACAGCTGGCGCATCGACTTCCCGTATGCCAGCGACGCCTGCCGTGCCGCCTCCGGCAACTGCAAGTGCAAGTCCACGCCGCGCAACAAGCGCGTGCTGGTGATCGGCGACGGCAAGTCCGACATGTGCGTGGCCTCCACCGCCGACTTCGTCTTCGCCAAGGCCAGCCTGGCCGACTACTGCGAAACCAACAACATCCCTTACGCGCGGTTCGACACCTTCGCCGAACTGCCGGCATTGCTGGCCAAGCTGCCTCAGGGCATCGCCGCCAACGCCACCTCCTTCAGCACCTCTTCCGACAATCAGGAACTCTTCCACCATGTCTGATATCCGCATCGCTACCGCAGAAGACCAGGTTCTTCTGGATAAAGAAGCCAAGTACTGCTCCTACGGCGACACCGTTCACTACATCGACCCGCCGCGCATTTTCAGCCGCTGCGAAGGCTCCTACGTGTGGGACACCGAAGACCAGGCTTACCTCGACCTGCAAATGTGGTACTCGGCCGTTAACTTCGGTTACGCCAACCCGCGCCTGAACAACGCGCTGAAACAGCAGATCGACACCCTCCCGCAAATCGCCAGCCAGTACCTGCACAAAGGCAAGATCGAGCTGTCGGAAATGATCGCAGTCGACGCCAAGAAAAAATTCGGCCTCGACGGTCGTGTGCACTTCAACGTGGGCGGTTCGCAGTCCATCGAAGACTCCCTGAAAGTGGTGCGTAACGCCACCAACGGCAAGAGCCTGATGTTCGCCTTCGAAGGCGGCTACCACGGCCGTACCCTTGGCGCTTCGTCGATCACTTCGAGCTACCGCTACCGTCGTCGCTATGGCCACTTCGGCGAGCGCGCCAACTTCATCCCGTTCCCGTACCACTTCCGCGGCCCTAAAGGCATGACCAAGGAAGAATACGGCAGCCACTGCGTGCAGCAGTTCGCCCGTCTGTTCGAAACCGAATACAACGGTGTGTGGGACCCGAAAGTCGGCCAGAGCGAATACGCCGCCTTCTACGTCGAGCCGATCCAGGGCACCGGCGGCTACGTGATCCCGCCGATGAACTTCTACAGCGAGCTCAAGCAGGTCCTCGACCAGCACGGCATCCTGATGGTCGTCGACGAAATCCAGATGGGCTTCTGGCGTACCGGCAAGCTGTGGTCGATCGAACACTTCGACGTCAAGCCGGACGTGATCGTCTTCGGCAAGGCGCTGACCAACGGCCTGAACCCGCTGGGCGGCATCTGGGCCAAGGAAGAGTTGATCAACCCTAAGATCTTCCCGCCAGGCTCCACTCACTCCACCTTCGCGTCCAACCCGTTGGGCACCGCGGTAGGCCTGGAAATGTTCAAGATGACCAGCGAAGTCGACTACGGCGCGATGGTCATGGCCAAGGGCAAATACTTCCTGGCCGGCCTGCAAGAGCTGCAAAAGCGCTTCCCGATCATCGGCGACGTCGATGGCCTGGGCCTGGCCCTGCGCTGCGAAATCTGCGGCCCGGACGGCTTCACTCCGGACAAGGCGACCCTGGACTACATGGTCGAGGAAGGCATGAAGGGCGACATGGTGGTTGACGGTCAGAAACTCGGCCTGATCCTCGACGTGGGCGGCTACTACAAGAACGTGATCACCCTGGCACCGTCGCTGGAAATCAGCTACCCGGAAATCGACCTGGGCCTGAAGCTGCTCGAGCAACTGCTTGTGCGAGCGACCAAACGGTGAGCAGCCACGAGATCGACCTCGGTGAAGGTGATGCCGGCTTCGTTCTCGGTAGCGGTCCGATTGGGATCCTGTTGATCCACGGCCTGACGGGCACCCCGACGGAACTCCGTCGGGTGGCTCAGGGGTTGGCCAAGGTCGGTAACTGCACGGTGTACGTGCCGACCCTGGCCGGCCACTGCGGGGACAACAGCGACCTGCAAGCCACCGGCTGGCAGGACTGGTACGAAGGCGTGCGCAAGACCTTCGTCGCGGTGAAACAGCGCCACGAGCAGGTATTCGTCGGCGGCTTGTCGATGGGCGCGGTGATGTCGATGTACGTGGCGTCGCAGTTCCCCGGCCAGGTTGCCGGCTTGCTGATGTACTCCACGACGTTGAAGTACGACGGCTGGAGCATCAACAAGATGGCGTTCATCACGCCCTTGCTGATCCGTATTCCCTTCGGTGTGCGCCTGTTCCGCTTTACTGAAAAGCCGCCCTACGGCATCAAGAACGAGCGCCTGCGGGCGATCGTCGAGCGGCAGATGAAGGAAGGGGAGAGCAGCGAGGCGGGTCTCTTGACCATGGAGGGCGTCACGGTGCGCGAGTTGCACTGGATGAATGCCGTGGTGAAGAAGCTCATGCCATCGATCAAGACCCCGGCCCTGGTGCTGCATTCCATCGAGGATGACATCACCAGCCGTTGGAACGCCGATTACGTGGAACGCCATCTCGGCGGCCCCGTGACCAAGATCCTGCTGGACAACTGCTACCACATGATCACCGTCGACCTGCAATACCGTCGGGTGATCGAGTTGAGTGCCGAGTTTGTCGGGCAGCACGCACACGCCACAGAGGCACCTGAAGATTATCGACAGCTGGCTTGAACCCTAAGGATTTGACGTGATCACCGCCCAAGCCTTTTCGACCATTCGGGCCATCGAACGCAGTGCCTGGAACGACTGTTTTCCCGATGCCCTGGAGGATTGGGACTATTACGTGGCCGTGGAAAACGCCGCTATTGATGACTTTCAGTGGCGCTACCTCGCGGTGTTTGACGATGCAAGGCTGGTGGCGGTCGCGCCGGCGTTCATCACGCGGTATCGCCTGGACACCACCGTGTCAGGCGTAGGCAAGCGCTTTACCGAGCGCCTGGAGCGACTGTGGCCGGGTGTTTTGAAGTTGGGCCTGTATGCCATCGGCTCGCCGGTGGCGGAGCAGTGCAATGCGGGCATCGCCAGCCACGTTGCCGAATCAGGGCGCGAGGCTCTGCTTGCGCAATTGCTCGCTGCCGCGCGCCAGGATGCCGATACGTTCGGCGTCGGGCTGGTGGCGGTCAAGGATGCACCGACCAGGGACGAAGGCTGGTCAAACAGCTGCCTTGGCGCGGGTTTCCAGAGCATGCCCAGCCTGCCAACGGCCTTGTTGCCGATCCCTTTTGGTTCAGTGGACGCCTACCTCGGTTCGCTGGACAAAGCCACCCGCAAGGACCTGCGCCGCAAACTGCGTGCGCCGGGCCCGCGTGTCGAGTGGCGACGCAACATCGACGACGTACTGCCGCGCATCATGGCGCTGTATGAGGCCACCCTGGAACGCTCCGACCTGCAGTTCGAGCGACTGCCGGCAGGCTATTTCACCGGTATCCTTGAACAGCTGCAGGAACGTGCGGTCTGTGTGCTTTATTGGGTGGACGAGCAACTGGTGGCGTTCAACCTGATCCTGCTTAACCGGGATCGCCTGATTGACAAGTTTTTCGGCGAAGACAGTAACTACAGTCGCGAATACAGCCTGGCGGTGCGCAGTTGGTTAACCAACATCGACTACTGTATTCGCAACGATATTGCGTTATATGAATGTGGTCAGGCCGGCTATGCCAGCAAGTTGCTGCTGGGCTGCGAGTTCCAGGGCAACAGCATGTTTTTCCGCCACCGTAACTGGCTGGTCAACCGTGCGCTGTTCGTTGCAAAAGTGTTTCTCCGACCGGATCGATCCGACCCTGCCATGGCTGCTGCGATAAGCGAAACCTGATGATCAACAAGACCCGCCAAAAAGCCCGCCCCTTTGCCATTTCGCGTTGGAGCGTCCAGCGCAAGCTGGTGTTGGCGTTCTGGCTGGTGACGGTAATTCCGACGATGATCGCGGCGGAGCTGGCCGCCACGACGTTGTCGCAGATCTTCGACAGCAACGTGCGCATCTGGCTGCAGGAGTCGACCAAGATCGTCAAGGACGAGATCGGCGACATCCTCCACGACAACGCCCGGGTCGCCCAACTGTTCCTGCGCTACACCAAGCCGCCGTCGTCGCGCCAGGCCGAGAAACACGACAAGCTGACCGCCGATATTGCCGCCGCCACCGACATCGACGTGGTGGCGCTGATCCGCAGCAGTGACCACAAAATCGTGTTTACCACCGCCGCCGACGACATCGTCAAGCAAATCAACCTGGCCAGTAATGCGGTGTTGCAGACGGTCGAAGTGGGTGGCGTGACCACCGGGGTTGTGGTGTCCACCTTCGAGACCAGCGAGGACGGCGTCGATTATCAACTGCTGGTGGCCACTTATCTGGACAGCAGTTTCCTGACCAGTGTGGCCGATGTGCATTCCCTCGACCTGCGCTTGTACCTGGCCAACCCCAGCGGGTTTTCGGAGATTTTCTCCACCCAGCGCTTTGTCGATCACCCCGCGCGGATTCCTTCGAGTATCGAATCTGCGCTGCGCAGCACCAAGCAGCCCAGCGAACAGTTCACCAACAACTACAGCGGTTTGTACTGGCCGATCTTCAACGATGCCGGCGAGCTGCAAGGGGTGATCTTCAGTGGCTTGCTGCGCCATACCAGCCTGGTGGGCCTGGTGAACCAGAGCAATCTGTTCGTGTTGATCTTCCTGCTCAGCTCGGCGTTGTCCCTTGGTGCGGGCATGCTGGTGTCCCAGCGCCTGACCCGGCCATTGCGGGATCTGTCCGAAGGCGTCAGCGCGGTGATCTCGGGTAACTATCAGCACCGTGTGGCGGTCAGCGGCGGCGACGAGCTGGCGCAACTGAGCAGCACCTTCAACCACATGACCGAGCGCCTCGGTGAGTTGCATCACCTGGAAGCGCAACTGCGCCGCCGCGACCGCCTGCATGCACTGGGCGAAGTCGCGATGGGCCTGGCCCACGAAATTCGCAACCCGCTGGGCATTATCAAGACGGCCACCCAGTTGCTGCATCGCCGCGCCGATTTGCCGGAAACCGACAAGCGTCACCTCGAATACGTGATCAGCGAAGTCAGCCGGATCAACGACCTGATCACCGAATTCCTCGACTTCGCCAAACCCAGTGCGCCGCTGCGCACCGTGCAGGCGGCACGCCCGGTGGTGGAGGAGATCCTCGGCTTCTGCGGGCCTGAGCTTGCGACCCATAACATCGACGCGCAAATTGATGATGCGGCTCCCGGCGCGACGATTTATGCCGATGCCAAGCAGCTCAAGCAGGCGTGCCTGAACCTGATTCTCAACGCCATCGACGCCATGCCCGGAGGCGGGCGCCTGACCCTGGGCATCCACAGCGTGGGCGGCAACACGGTGATCAGCATCGGCGATACCGGCGAGGGCATTGCGCCGGACATGATCGAGCGGATCTTCACACCATTCGTCACCACCAAGGCCTCGGGCACGGGCTTGGGTCTGGCCAAAGTGTTCTCGATCATGGAAAGTCATGACGGCAGCATCGAATGTGTCAGCGAGACAGATGCCGGCGCCACCTTCAGCCTGTACATTCCGGCCCAGGGTGCAGACGACGGCGATGATGAGGATGGTGATGACGCATAACGTATTGGTAGTTGACGACGAACCCAAGCTCTGTGACTTGCTTTCGTCGGCCTTGAGCCAGAGCGGGATCCAGGTGTTTACCGCCGGCAACGGCCTGCATGCGCTCAAGGTGCTGGAGCAGGAAGACATCGACCTGGTGATCAGCGACTGGCGCATGCCCGGCATGGACGGGCCGGCGCTGCTGGCGGAAATCAAGGTGCGCTACCCGCAACTGCCGGTGATCGTGATGACCGCCTACAGCACCGTGAAGAACGCGGTGCAGTCGATGCGCAACGGCGCCTACGACTATATTGCCAAGCCCTTCGATATCGACGAGCTGGACATCACGGTGGCGAAGGCCCTGCAGTTCCGCGACATCATGCGCGACAACGCGCGCATGCGTGCCGAGTTGGATGAACATGCGCAGTTCGACAGCCTGGTGGGTGACAGCCCGGCGTTCCGCCGCGTGCTGCACGCCGTGGACTCGGTGCGCGACAGCAACGCTACGGTGCTGCTGACGGGCGAAAGCGGCACCGGCAAGGAGATGGTCGCCCGCGCCATTCACAAGCACGGCAACCGCGCCGACAAGCCGTTTGTGGCGGTCAACTGCGCGGCAATCCCCGAAGGTTTGCTGGAAAGCGAGATGTTCGGCCACCGCAAGGGCGCCTTCACTGGCGCCGTGGCGGATCGGGTCGGGCGCTTCATGCAGGCCGACAAGGGCACGTTGTTTCTCGATGAAGTGGGTGACATGCCGTTGGCGTTGCAGGCGAAAATCCTGCGGGCCTTGCAGGAGCGGGTGATCGAGCCGGTGGGTGACCCGCGCGAGCGCAAGGTGGATGTGCGAGTGATCGCTGCCACCAACAAGAACTTGCTGGATGCGGTGGCGAACAAAGAGTTTCGTGAAGACCTTTACTACCGCTTGAACGTATTTCCGATTCCGCTGCCGGCCTTGCGTGAGCGGGTGGAAGACATCGCGCCGCTGGCCCGGCACTTTGCCCAGACCTTGAGTGCCACGGCAGGCAAACGCATCACCGGTTTCAGCCCCGAGGCGTTGCAGGCCATGGCGGCGTATTCCTGGCCGGGCAATATTCGTGAGCTGCAGAACTGTGTGGAGCGGGCGACCATTGTCGCGGCGACGCCGGTGATCGAGGATATTGATTTGCCGGCGTATCTGTTTGCTTCGACGCCGGCTGAGGATGGGGTGGGCGCGATACTCAGCAACGGGCCGGGTGTGCCGCAGGATCTGGATGCGGCGCTGGCTGAGGTAGAGAAGGCTTACATCATGGCTGCGTTGCAGGAGAGCAACGGGGTGCAGGCTGCGGCGGCGCAGAAGATCGGGATTTCCGAGCGCAGTTTTTGGTATCGGTTGAAGAAGCTGGGGATTCAGGTGGACAAGATTGTTCGCTAGGGGGCGCTGAGCGTTTTGGGGGGGAGTACATATCCGTTATTTAGGTAACGGCGGCTTATGGTTCCGCTCTTACAGCGGGTCACTTTTGGCAAACGCCCGGAATGCCGGCCCAGCCAAAAGTAAAAGGTCTTTGCCCCACCACTCGGTGCCTCGCTTAGGCTCGGCATGCCCGCACTCCGGCCCGGTTCCGCGGGCCGCCGCGACGGGCCATCCATGGCCCGGCGCGGCTAAA